>NZ_JBDNFF010000151.1:0-26066 GCF_041689975.1 Gemmatimonas sp. | reverse complement strand
CCGTAGTTGTGGCCGATCACATCGGTGGCCGACAGCGACATCGCCAGCAGGTCCGTCTGCGGCCCCTTGCCGAGCTCCATGGCGTTCACGCCGTGCAGCGCGAACTGCACCGTGAGGTCATCCATGTACGGCGTAATGCGGATCGCGCTGCCGGCGTCGATCACGTCATCGGTGAGCTTGTGCGGAAAGGTGAAATTCCGACCGCCCATCTCGGCGCTCACGCTGTCGGGCTCATGATATGCGCTGTCGGCCAGCAGCAACGACCACGTCTGGCCGGCGTACGCCTTTACCGGCTGACGGTCGTTGAACTCGCGGACCCACGCCGGTACATCCTTGCGGTAATAGGTGCTGGTGAGGAACCGACCGTCGATAGAGTACCAGTACACGTCGCTCTTCGACTTGCCGATCGGCAGGATGGCACCGCGATCCTTCATCGACACCGACAACGTTTTCGTTTTGCTGTTGGCGCTCTTCATCCAGTCGGCCAGCGTGGTGCCGATAAAACGGGCGGGCGACGCGCCCGTGCCGTAGCCGCCGGCCACCAGCGGGTAGCTCTTGTCTTCCACGCCGATGCGGTTGAGCATGATCCCCGTGGAGCGCGGGAACCGACCCGACAAGAGCGTCGCGTGACCGGGCGCGGTCTCCGTTATGGCGTGATCTTGATGCGCATTGTCGAATCGGGCGCCGCGCTTGGCGAGCCTTGCCACTCCACCCGTGAGCTGTCCCGGGTAACGGTCGAGATAATCGGCGCGGAATTGATCGATCGTGATCAGCACGACCAGCGATGGCGTGCTTGCCGGCTGGGAAGCGGTCGGCCCCGGCGTCGGAACCGGCGTCGGCGCGGAACGGGCAGGGGCGGCGAGGCAGGCCAGGGCGAGCGCCGCAGGTACGGCGAGAGTCAGTCGCATCATGGGGGCGAATGTGGAGCAACGGGTGAAGCACGGCAAGCCATGGGGTTTCACAGGTCCTTGCGGGCCGTGCCATGGCGCTAACGCTCGGCTCGCACGATACTGGTGCAAGACCAGTGACACTGCGGTGTGACTCCCACGCGAGTAACGGTCGGCGCGGCCCCTGGGTGGCCGGAGTGCGGCGCCCGCCAACTATACCCCTGCCGAGCAACCGAGTGCCTTTCCCGAGGATTGAAGGCGAGTGATGACGACCGTGAAACGGGCCGACGTCGCCACGCGCGTCGTGATGCGCGCCGTGGTGTACTACATCGTGCTGATCGGCGGGGCCACACTGCTCTGGCGCTTTCTCCCACACGGATCGGCCGCGATCCCGGCGTCGCTCGAAGCGCTCCTGGGTATGGGCGCCGAGCCGGATCTGCGCGTGGCGCCGCCACTCGATGAAGTGAGCCTGGCCTTCACCGTGGCGGTCGCGATGGCGGCGGCGGTGTTGTTGTCGCTCCCGGTGGCGTGGGTGTATCTGCTCACGCGCGCCAAACGCGGCTATCAGCAGTCGGTGGTGCAGCTGTTGGTCATTCTCCCCACCGTCGTGGCGGGGATCGTGCTGCTGGTAAAATACTCGGTGGCTCTGGCCTTCAGTCTTGCCGGCATCGTGGCGGCGGTTCGCTTCCGCAACACGCTCGATGACAGCAAAGACGCCGTATACGTGTTTCTGGCCACCGCGATTGGGCTGTCGTCGGCGGTGAATCTGCCCGTCGCGGCCGTGATCTCGATCGGCTTCAACGCCGTCACGCTGATTCTCTGGTACACCGATTTCGGCAGCGCGCCGATCGAGATGGACGGGCGGATCGCGGAGAAGCGGCTCAGTCGCGCCAAGAACCTCGCGCGCACCGGCACGTTCGTGGCACGCGTCGACGACGAAGTGCTGAAGAACATGACGCGCGAACAGCTCGAGGGTATTGCCGAACGCGCCTGGAAGCGTGCCCAGGCGAACAATGAGACCGACGAGATTTCTGTGGTGCAGGAGGAGCGCATTCTGCGCGTGCACACCGAAGATGCGACCGCCTTGCGACGTGTTCTCGAGCCGCGGCTCCAGGAGTTCACGAAGTCATGGCGCTTCGGCAGCATGGAATCGGCCGATGGCGTGTCGGTGCTCGAGTATCGGATTCAGTTGCGCAAGAAGACCGGCCCCGAGGATCTGCTCGCGCTGGTGCGCGCTGCGGGGTCCACGCAGGTCGCCAGCGCGGAAGTGGTATGACCATCACCTCAGGGAGCCACGCCCTTATGCTACGCATCATGCGCGCTGCCGCCGCCTTCCTGCTCATCGTCGGCGCCTTGGCTGTCAGCGCCCTGGCGGTCGAGGCGCAGGACACCAGCAAGAAGCCGAAAAAGCCGAAAGCGCCCAGGACGGCGGCCGACAGCCTCACGGACGCGGGACTACCCAAGCCCGGGAAGATGCCGGCGCCACCGATGTTCGCGAGCGAGAAGCCGCTCGAGCTCACGCTCACCACGAACATCAAGCAGATCAAGAAGGACAAGAACGCCGACGCGCCGTGGCGGACGGCCACGATCTCCTACACTGGCGAAGCCGATAAAACGATCACGGTGCCGGTACGCGTGAAGACGCGCGGGATCTGGCGTCTCAAGCACTGCGACTATCCGCCCATTCGTATCAAGGTGGCGGACAAGGCGGGCAAGGGTACGCTGCTGGAAGATCTCGACGAGCCGAAGCTGGTGACCTACTGTCGCAACCTCGATACGTACGAGCAGTATGTGTTGCAGGAAGCGCAGCTCTATCGCATCAATCGTGTCGTGACCGACATCAGCCACAAGGTGCGCTTGCTGCGTCTCTCGTACGCCGACAGCGCGAGCGGCAAGGTGGAGGTCACGCGCTACTCGTTCCTGATCGAAGATCCCGCGCAGGTCGCACGGCGCGCGAACGGCAAGATCTTCGAACAGAAAGGCGCCACGGCCGACGATCTCGATCCCGACATCTCGGCGCTCGCCTTCACGTTCCAGTACTTCATCGGCAACACCGACTTCGACTTCGCGGGTCTGCACAATGGCGAAGTGATCGCGCTGCCCGATGGGCGCAACCTGCCGGTGTCGTACGACTTCGACTTCGCCGGGGCCATCGACGCGATGTACGCCGGTGTCGATCCGAAAATGAAGGTGACCCGCGTGCGTGATCGGCAGTTCCGCGGTTTCTGCTCCCATGAGGCGGCGTATCCGAAGGCGTTCGAGCAGTTCGTCGCCAGGAAGGACGCGATCTACAGTCTGTACCGCGATGAGATCGGTCAGCTGATTTCGCCCGGCAAGGTGAAGAGTACGCTGGGCTACTACGATGATTTCTACGAGAATATCAAGACGCCGAAGGACGCGCAGCGCAATCTGTTCACCACCTGCGTCAAGTAGCGTCGCGCGCCAGCTCGAGCACGAATTCCGCACCGCCACCATCGCGCGCGCGATAGCGCACGTCGCCGCGCTGCGCCCGCGCGAACGTGCGCGCGATGGAGAGACCGACGCCCATCCGCTCTTGCTCGGCGTCGGGCGGAGATGCGCGGCGGTTCAGCGGTGCGAAGATGCGATCGACATCGGCGTCGCTCACGCCCGGACCGCGATCGGCGACCATGATCTCCGTGAGATGCACACCCGGCAGCACAGTGACGTCGATCGGCGTTCCGGCCGGTGAATAGCGCGCCGCATTCTGCAGCAAATTGCCCAGCACCTGCAACGCCAGCGTGAAATCGCAGCGCACCGACAGTACCGCGTCGTTCGACCATATCACGCGCACCTCGCGCTCATGCAGCAGCGCTTCCGACGAACGCAGCGCCGTGTGGACGAGCATTCCGGCGTCGTATCGTGCCATTTCCAACGGCGATCCCGTGCTCGACCGCGCGAACCGCTGCAACGTCTGGATAAACTCCCCCAATCGCTCCGCCTGATCGCGTACCCGCGGCATCGCCGCCTCGGGTGTGAAGGCGGACTGTGGATCGGACAGCAAGGCGAGTGTCGCCACCGGCGAGCGCAGATCGTGTGAGAGCGAGAGCAACAGGGCGTTCTTGAGGCGGTCGGCGTCGCGCAGCACCCGGACGGCCGCCGCTTCGCGCTCAAGTTGCACGCGCGCGTCGCTGAGTCGCGCCACTTCCTCCGAGCGCTCGTTCGCCAGGCGCGCAGCGCGCTGTAATCCGGCAAACAGCTGCGAGATCACGAGGCCGGTGATGAGAAATCCGACGAGAATCAGCAGATCGAGAGTCTTGGCGCCGCCGAACGCGAGACGCGGCGGCACGAACAGCATGTCTACCGCGATGGCGCCCAGGGCCACCATGACCAGCGACAGCGCACTCCCGCCATGTCGGCTGGCCCCGATGATGAGCAGTAGATAGACGAGCACGCCGTGCGCAATGCGAAGTTCGGGAAGCGTGTCGAGGCGGACGAAGAACATGCTGGCAGCGGCGTAGAGGCCGATCCAGGTCACCCACATACGCGCCGTCGCCGACATGGTCGCGCGCCTAGCTGGGGCCAACGAATCGATAGCCTATGCCCGGCTCGGTGATGATCAACCGCGGCACCGATGGGTCGGGTTCGATCTTCCGTCGCAGATGCGTGATGTGGACGCGCACGTGCGTGGCGAAGTCGCCGAACTCGCGAGCCCATACGAGATCCCACAGCTCGCGCGGCGAGACCGCCCGACCCGGATGCAACACCAGCGCGCGTAATAAGGCCCATTCCGTGGGCGTCAGTCGCTGTGGCGCGCCATGACGGACCACGCGCTGTGCGACGAGGTCGATCTCGACGCCGTCGGTCACGATACGTGCCCACGAACGTGCCGCCATCGATGTGACCGAGCGTCGCATCTGCCCGCGAACGCGGGCCAACAATTCGCCGGCCCCGCAAGGCTTGATGATGAAGTCGTCGGCGCCTGCATCCAGCAGCGCGACCTTCTCCTCCTCGTCTTCGCGTCCCGACAACACGATGATCGGCACGTCGGTCAGGCCACGCAGCCGACGGAGGAGATCGGCACCGTCCCCGTCGGGGAGACCCAGATCGAGCAGCACCAGATCCGGCGCATTCACAGCGCACTCGCGAAGGGCGTCGGCCAAGGTGGACGCTGTGCGAACGGAGCGGCAGATCGCGCCGAGGGTATGCGCGAGAACGTCCCGGTAATCCGCATCGTCTTCGACGATGAGGATCGAGTCCGGGTCAGGCCCCCCCGGGAGCAGTGCGGGCGACATCCCGGAATGTTAACGGTAATGTGCGTCCTCCGTCAGCGGCCCGTCGTGCTTCCTTGCATGCGCGCCGTTGACGAGGCGCCTTGTTGCCTGTCGGCGAGAATCATGTAGCTCATAAGCCGGATGCGCAGGCCGGTCGCGCAGGTGGCTACCAGCTGGTCTGACGCGTCCAGCGCGCCGACGGCATTGAGCAGGTCATGCGCCGGGGTCTGCTCGGCCTCGGGGTCGATCTGCACTACCCTGCAGGCGGCCAGCCAGATCTCGGCGGCTTCTTCCGGTCCCAGATAACGTTCAAGCGACTCCAGCACGAGCGTGTGCGTCGGTCGTTGCAACGCGAACGGCGGCGCGGTGTCGGGTCGAGCGGGGAGCTGCTCAGTCATTGGCGGCAAGGCGACGCGCCTCGATCCGGGCAATGGCGGTGGAGGCAAAGCCGCGCAGGGTCAGCAGATCGCTGTCGCTGAACAGGCGGGACTCGGTGCCGGCAACGCAGAAGGAGCCGAGGGCGAATCCGCGGGAGGAGATCAGCGGAATGCCGGCGTAACAGCGCAAGCCATCCATCGTGACCAACGGATTCTGCTGTACCAACGCGTGGTGTTCAGCGTCTTCCACCACGAACTCTTCCTTGGTGGCTACCGAGAAACGGCAGAACGACCACTCCACCGGCGTGCCTTTGGCTTCCTCCATCCAGCCATGCAAACCATACTGCGCTGCGAAATGCTGCGCCTCGTCGAGCACGACGGTGACCAACCCGATCGGCAGGCCGAGCGCGTTGGCGGCTTCGGTGCACAAGTCCTGCAAAATGCGGTCGGTCCCGGCGCTGGTGAGCCCGAGGCTGGCGATTTCCTGCAAACGCTCACGCTGTTTCAGCGCTGCCTGCATTTGGGCGTCCGTCACGGCGGGCACCGGAAAGCCGGGCTCAGCGGAGGAAGCGGAGTTCAGATGGATAGGATTCACCCACTTGAGTATCGACCGGAGCCCGGCCAATCGTGAGCGGCGCCGTTGCTGTAGTCGACCTACACCGCCACCAGCAGAGGCAGGCGAATCTCGAACGTGGCGCCCAGACCCAGCCCGCGGCTGTCGCAGCGCACGGTCCCGCCATGGAGTTCCACCATCTTACGCACCAGCGACAGGCCTATGCCAAGGCCACCGCCGGCCCGATCCCGCGTGGCGTCGACCTGCGTGAAGAGCTCGAACACGTCGGCCAGCATTGCGGGCGGTATGCCAGCGCCGTCATCGATGACGCGCACCACCGCGTGACCCTCTTCGATACGCGCCTGCAGATCGATATGGCCGCCGTTCGGTGTGTACTTGGCGGCGTTGTTCAGCACGTTGGTCAACACCTGCGTGAGGCGTACCTCATCGCCCTGCACCGCAATCTGCGGTGGCTCCACCACCACGGTGAGCCGATGCTGAGCCCTCTCGATCAGCGGTTGGCAGGCCTCGACCGCCTGCCGCACCACCTCGAGGATCGACACGCCCGTGACTTTCAGCTCGATCTTACCGTTGCGGATGCGGGCGACATCCATCAGGTCATCCACCAGCCGCGTGAGATGCCTGACCTGACGCTCCATCATCGCCAATGCGGATTCCGTCACGGCCGCTCCCGCCGGAACCAGCTTGAGCAGTTCGATCGCGTTGGTCAGTGGCGCGAGCGGGTTGCGCAGTTCGTGAGAGAGTGTGGCCAGGAACTCGTCCTTGCGCCGGTCCTCGTCTTGAAGCGCCGCTTCAATACGCTTGCGGTCGTGGATGTCGAGGTTGATGCCGACCATTCGCACCGCTTCGCCCTCTTCATCAAACTCCGCTTTGCCTACTTCCAGGATCCAGCGCGGATCCTCGCCCGGCCGCATCACGCGGAACTCGGCTCGGAACTCGGCTACCTTACGGCTCAACGTGTCACGCACGGCGCCGTCGACGTCGGCGCGATCGTTGGGATGTATCATCGACAGCCAGTCATCGTACAGTGGCGAACTGAGAGACGGCGAACGGCCGTACAGCAGATAGTTCTCCGCCGACCATTCAAGCGCACCGCTGCGAATGTCCCAGGACCACGCGCCGGCGCGCGCCGCCGTCAGCGCCATCTGCAGACGTTGTGCACTTTCGCGCGCGGACAACTCTTGTTGGCGCAGCTGTGTGACGTCCCGGGTAACGCCGAGCACCTGATGGATCCGACCGTCGGCGTCGAACTCCGGGACAAGGCGCGACGAGAAGTAGGTCAGCCCTTCAGGACCGTGGAACGTCGACTCAATCTCTTCAGCGGTGCCGCTGTCGAACACTCGCGTCAGGGCCGCTTGCCATCGGTCGAACAGTTCCAAGGGCAGTCCCAGCTCGCGATCGCTGCGACCGAGCAGCTCCTCCACCGGCCGACTCGTGACCCGCACCACGGCGACGTTGACGAATACGAGCCGGTGCGCACGGTCGAAACGCGTCAAGATGTCCGGTATGTTGTTGGCCAAGCTTTGCAATTGGCGCTCGCGCACTTGTAGTGCGCGACGGCTGTCGAGCAGCTCGCTTTGCATCTTCCAGCGCTCGATAGCGTTGTCGACCGCCCGTGACAGCGCCGGAGCGGTCATCCACTCCTTGCGGATGAAGTCCTGTGCGCCCAGTCGCAACACCTGGCGTCCGTGGCTCAAGTCGGCAGTCCCCGTGAGTACCAACACGGCACAGGCGGTCAGGCCATCCGCCGTCTGCAGGGCCGGCAGCAACTCCGGTGCATCCATATCGGGCAGGTAAAAGTCGAGCAACAAGCAGTCTGGCGTCTGCGGGGGCGATTCCATGACGAGTCGCACGGCATCGGCAGCGGATTCGCATTCTATGAACTCATAGCGCGATTCGCTGCCGGTCAGCAGCAAGCGCCGGATCTCACGGCGGTCGTCAAGACTGTCGTCAGCAATAACGACGCGGCAGAGCGGCCCCGTCATGGCGTCCGTATGGGATAAGCCGGAAGCGTGACGGCGCCGAGCCAGTACTGCAGCAGCTGGGTCAGCACGTCCAGATGGTGCGGATAGCTCACCGGCTTGACGTGGTACGCGTTGGCGCCGGTGCTGTAGCAGAACGCGAGATCGCGCGGATTGTCCGACGTGCTGGTGATGACGACCGGAATACATTGGAGCTTGGCGTCTTCCTTGATCTGGCGTAACGCCTCGCGTCCGTCCATGCCGGGCATATTCAGATCCATCAGTACCAACGCCGGTGGCCGCGTCGCGCGGGCCACCCGCAGCAGTGCCAGACATTCATCACCGTTGGTCACGCGCTGCAAGTAACCGGCAATGCCGCAGCGGCGAAACGCTTCCGCGACGGTATCGGCATCCTCGTCCGAGTCTTCCACGAGCAGGAAGGTGGGCAGATCGACGCCATGGTGTATCGACGCTGTCCTCACGACACCCCCAAAGAAATGTAGAAGGTGCTGCCGACACCGGGCTCGGAATCGAACCACACTGCGCCACCGTGGCGCTCAACCAACTTTTTGACGATGGTGAGGCCGGCGCCCGTTCCGCCGCCGTACTCGTCGCGGCCGTGCAGGCGCTTGAACATTTTGTACACCTGTTCGGCGTGACGCGCCTCAATACCAATCCCGTTGTCCTTCACATAAAAGATGGCATGCTGGGTCACTTCCGGTGGCCAATGTGCCTTTCGATTGACCGCGTGCGGGGGATACCAGCCAATCTCGATCCGGACGGTGGGCTTGTCGTTGTACTTGAACGCGTTGGACAGCAGGTTGACGAACACTTCGCGCAGCCGAACCCGATCCGCGCGCATGTGCGGCAGTTGCGGCGCCACGACTACCTCGCTCGGCTTATCACCACGGCGCGCGACCACCATTTCCAGCGCCTCACGCACCAGTTCGTCGAGATCGACGTCCTCCAGCTCCAGGGCAACGCGACCGACGCGCGAAAAGTGCAGGAGTGAGTCGAGCAGACTGTCCATGCGCAACGTGAGCCGTATCAGTCCTTCAATGCGCTGTGCATCCTGCGGCTCAGCCCGCGCGGCGCTCTCCGACAGCTGGTGCGCGTACTTGTGGATGCCACGCAGCGGCTCCTTCAGATCGTGACTGGCAACATAGGCAAAGGCGTCAAGGTCATCGTTGCTGCGCGCCAGATCCACATTGAGCTCCGTCAGATGCTCGGCGCGACTGATGACCAGCTCCATGACCACCAGCCGCAAGCGCAGCGCGAGCTCAATCTCCCACTGCTGCCAAGGCCGCGATCGCCCGCGCACCGAGTCGCTGAACAGTTCAAAGCTACGGCGCGGCGTGAGCCGGGGGCCGTTCGGGCCCGGCACCATGGGCTTGTCGTGTGGATTGCCGCCCCACTCGATCGTGCGCAGCGTTTCGGGACGGAACCAGAAGACGAGTTTCTGACCTCGGGTCGACAGCGGCACGGCCAGCAGCCCGCTGGCCACGGCGCTCAGCTCGGGGCTGCACGCCATGTGCTTGCCCAATTCATCGGTGACGAAAACCGGTTGGGTGGACGACGCGAATTCGGGTCGTCCACTCAGCCAGTCGGCGATTCTCTCGAGTTCGTCTTCCGGCGGTGTCTGCCCGATGCGCCACCAGCGCTCCTCATGGAACAGTGCCGCCCCCTGCGAATCGATTGCATCGAGCAGGGTCAGCGATCCATCCACCATCGCCGACAAGCCCCCGTCGTGCGCCGCCTGCGAAACGAGCAGCTGCCGCACCTCGTCGAACCGCCGCTGCTGGGAAAGAAAATCGCGATCCTCGGCCGCCTTGTGTTGCAGCGAAACGATCTGCGCTATCAGCTCGCAGGCGGCGCGCATGTTGTAGGGCAGATCGAAGGCACCGGTGTAGTGATGGCCGGCGATCAGACCCCACAGCTGTTCGCCTCGCCGGATCGACAGCGTGAGGCCGGCGGTCACGCCCATGTTCTGCAAGTACTCCGTGTGCATGACTGACGGGCCGCGCAGTGCGCAGTGGGTCATCGTCAGCGGCCGGCCGGTGTCGGGGTGGGCCAGCGGCACAAGCTCCGACAGCGGCGCACCGATCTCGCGCAGCGGCCGAATCCACGTGCGGCGAAGCAGCTCGCGCGCCGGCTCGGGGATGTCCTGAGCCGGGTAGTGCAGGCCGAGCCACGGCGACAGATCCGGGCGCCGGCTCTCGGCCACCACCTCGCCGTGGCCGTCTTCGTGAAACTTGTAGACCATGACCCGGTCCAGTCCCGTCAGCGCGCGGATCTCCGCGGTCGCGGCGTTACCCAGCGCCTGCACCGACGACGCGCTTTGCAGGCGATGGACGCTCTGCTTGATCAGCGAGAAGTAGTCGGGCCCGTCTACTGCGCTATGCGCCGTCGCCTCGAACTCGACAATCACTACGCCGTCGATCGTGTGCACGGTGACGTCGAGCGCTGCACCATTGTGGCCCGGATGTGTCAACACGTACAACGGATTCTTATCAACCGGTACGCGCGCGAGAAACGCGCGCAATTCTTCCGCACGAGCCTCCCCCAGGACCCGGCTGACGGGCTGGCCGAGTAGGGCTTGAGGAGGATGACCGAGCAGCGCGCCGCTGTTGTCGCTGACCTGTGCGACCGTCAGATCTTTTGCCCGCAGAACCAGTAGCGCACCGTGGCCCTGAATGCAGCCCGGCGTCTGGCTTGGTTCGCTATCGCAATTCGTGATCGTCGTGCCGAAGCGTTTGATGCTGTACGTCTGACCTTCCCACGGCAGTCGAGCTTCATTCGTTTCGCCGTTCACGCTGTCGCCCGCTGCGCACACCACTGCCTGAACGCGACGAACGTGGCGAGCGCGCCGGCGATCATCTCGTCCTGACGCCCCGGCTCGCCACCGTATGCATCCACCGCGCTGCGGAATGTCATCCACATTTCGCCGGTTCGTGCTCCGTACCCGTTGAAATACCGGGCGCCGTGTGCGGCGGTATAGCCGAACTGTTTCTCGACGTGGCGACTGATGATCCGCCCGCCGAGACTGGCCCCTTCCAACACGTAGAGACTGCCAAAGGCTGTCGCCAAACCAGGCAGCGAAGGAAGCGTTTGGCACATGGGGAGCGCGTCCGGTTCAGCAACGCCCAGCGTGACGAGATCGGCCCGTAACGCTTCTGCTTTACAGCGTGCCGGCAGGTCGATGCCCTGCTCGCTCCAACCCTCAACCGCCGACAGCGCGTGCTCCATCGGCGCATAAATGCCGAAGAACGCTTCCAGATGGCCCCGGTAGGTATCCGCATCTATTTCGGGGTTCATGAGATCGAGCGCCGTATCGAGGGCCTCGTGCTCGTGCTGTGTCGCCGACTTCAGTAGTGCCAGCGCCGAACTGTTTGATGACAAGGGCTCAGCATGCGTCATTGCTTCCTTTACTCAGAGAGAGGTGCTGGCCGGAGAGGTACCCGTGTGCGGCGTGTTGTCCTACTCAGCATTCGAGCGTGCTGATATCTATCACAAAGCGATACTTCACATCTGCCTTGAGCATACGGTCGTAGGCCTCGTTGATGGCCGACGCGGCCACGACTTCGATGTCGGCCACAATGTGGTGCGCGGCGCAGAAGTCGAGCATTTCCTGTGTTTCGGGAATACCGCCGATCAGCGATCCGGCCAACTTCTTCCGCTTCATGATGAACGCGAATGCGCCCGGCACGTGATGCGGCTCGGGAGAACCGCCCAGCAAGCAGAGCGCACCGTCGCGACGAAGGAGGGCGAACTCGGGCTCGAGGTCGTGCGCCGTACCGACGGTGTCGATGATGAGATCGAGCGAGTTGGCGAACGCCTTCATCGCCGCCGGATCCTTGGAAATCACAACGTCGTGTGCGCCCAAACGCTTGGCGTCTTCGATCTTCGACGGCGAGGTGGTGAGCACGACGACATGCGCGCCCATCGCGGCGGCGAGTTTTACGGCCATGTGGCCAAGTCCGCCGATGCCGACCACGCCCACGCGGATGCCCGGACCTACCTTCCAGTGGCGCAGCGGCGAGAACGTGGTGATGCCCGCGCACAGTAACGGCGCCGCGCCGGCCGGGTCCATCCCGTCGGGGATGCGCAGCACGTAGCGGTCGTCGACCACGATCGCGTTGGAGTAGCCACCCTGCGTGGGAAGGCCCGTCTGCTTCTCGACACCGCCGTAGGTGCCGGTCATGCCGACCTCGCAGTACTGCTCGAGCCCTTCTTCGCAGGACGAGCAGGTGCGGCAGCTGTCTACGATGCAGCCCACGCCGACCATGTCGCCCGTTTCCCAGCGCGTGACCTCAGAGCCGGTCGATACGACCCGGCCCACGATTTCATGCCCCGGCACCTGTGGATAGGCGATCGGGCCCCATTCGCCGCGCACCGTGTGGAGATCCGAGTGGCAAATGCCGCAGAAGAGGATCTGGATCTGCACGTCGCGAGGGCCGGGCGTGCGGCGCTCGAAGCTCCACGGACCGAGTGGGGGGGCCGCGCTGAACGCGGCGAAACCGAGGGTAGGAATCATTGGCTAAACGTGTGAGGGGGGGCGTACGTTTTGAGAGGAGAACTCGAAAATTCCCTCCACCACTCTTTTCATGCCTGAAGTTCGTTCCTTGTCGTGGGTGGCTGCAAGCGTGCTCATGTTTACTCAGACGCTGGCTGCGCAGTCGCTCGACTCCGCCGCTGTGGCCGGTATGCGCTGGCGTACGGTCGGCCCCGCCAACTTCATGGGCCGCATGTCCGACGTGGTCGGCATTCCCGGTCCCTCCAAAACGCTGTTTGCCGCCGCGGCTGGTGGCGGTATCTGGAAGACCACCAACAACGGCACCACCTGGCGTCCGGTGTTCGACGACAAGCGCGTGATTTCGATGGGTATGCTCGCTATCGCGCCGACGGACACGCAGCAGGTATGGGCCGGCACTGGTGAGCCGAACTCCCGGAACTCGATCGAGCCCGGCGGCGGCATTTTCAAGTCGACCGATGGCGGCATCACCTGGTCGGCCAAGGGTCTCGAGAAGACCGAGCACATCGGCCGTATCGCGATTCACCCGACGAACCCGAATGTCGTGTACGTGGCGGCGCTCGGTGCGGCGTGGCGCTCCAACCCGGAGCGCGGCCTGTACAAGACCACCGACGGCGGCACCTCCTGGCAGCTCGTGAAGTTCGTGAGCGACAAAGCGGGCTTCGTGGATGTGGCGATCCACCCCAAGGATCCGAACGTGGTGTTCGCCACGAGTTGGGAGCGGCGTCGCTCGCCCTACTCGCTGTTCAGCGGCGGCCCCGGCTCGGCGCTCTGGAAGAGCACCGACGGTGGCACGACGTGGACGGAGGTAAAGGGTGGCGGATTCCCGGCTGGCCAAAAAGGCCGCATGAGCCTCGACATCAATGCCGCGAATCCGAGCGTGATGTATATGATGATCGAAGCGGCCGCGAATGCGACCGGCCCCATCGTCGGCGAGCGGAGCCCGAAGAACAACGGACTCTGGAAGAGCACGGACGGCGGCGCCACGTGGGCGCAGATGAACAACTACAACGTGCGTCCGTTCTACTACTCGCAGGTGCGCAGCGATCCGAAGAACCCGGACCGCGTGTACTTCTCGAGTACCGACCTGCAGCTGTCGGAAGACGGCGGCAAGACGAATCGCGCCGCAGCGAATGGCGTGCACATCGATACGCACGGCATCTGGATTGACCCCGCCGATCCTGAGCGCTGGGCCGTCGCGAACGACGGTGGCATCGCGTTCACGTACGACAAGGGTGGCAACTTCGTGCAGGGACAGAACATTCCCGTGGCGCAGTTCTACGAAGTCGCTTACGACATGGCCGTTCCGTACAACATCTGCGGCGGTGCGCAGGACAACGGCACCTGGTGTGGCCCGAGCAAGCGTCGCACGCCGACCACGAGCCTTGGCTACTGGTTCACGATCGCCGGCGGCGACGGGTTCTATGCCGCGATGGATCCGACCGATCCGAACGTCGTGTACGGCGAGTCGCAGGGCGGCAATGTGTCGCGGGTCAACCTGAAGAGCGGTGAGCGCATGGCGTTTGCCAAGCCCACGTGGCAGGTGCGATACAAGCAGTGGGAAGACTCGATTGCCACGGTTCGTGGCAACCCGCTGGTGCCGGCCGCCAAGCCGCAGAACACCGCCATCGCCGCGCTCCGCGCGCAGCAGGCAAAGGACTCGACCGAGCTCTCGATCCGCTACAACTGGAACGCGCCGTTCTTCATCTCGCCGCACAATCCGTCGGTGATCTACTTTGCCGGCAACAAGGTGTTGAAGTCGGCGAAGCGCGGCGAGGATCTGCGCATCATTTCGCCGGATCTCTCGAAGAACCTCACGGCCAAGCTCGACACCGCGTTGCGTCTCACGGGCGGCATCACGCTCGACGCGACCGGTGCCGAGACGTACGGCACGATCGTGGCGCTCGAAGAGAGCCCGGCCAAGCCCGGCCTGCTGTACGCCGGTACCGATGACGGCAACGTGTGGAAGTCGTCGAACGACGGCGCCACGTGGGAGAATCTGTCGTCGCGCATTCAGGGCCTGCCGAACGGTGGCGAAGTGTACGTGACGCGCATCGAAGCGTCGGCGTTCGACACCAATGTGGTGTACGTCGCGTTCGATAATCACCGGTGGGGGGATTTCCGCCCGCATCTGTTCGTGTCGAAAAACGGCGGCAAGTCGTTCTCGTCGCTCGTGAACAACCTGCCCACGGATGGCCCCGGTGACTTCCTGCACGTCGTGCGCGAGGATCCCATGAACCGCGATCTGCTGTACGTGGGCACGTCCATTGGCGTGTATGCGTCGGTCGATCGCGGCGCCACGTGGTCGCGCTTCATGGCGAATTTGCCGAGCGTTCCTGTGTACGACCTGCAGATCCATCCGCGTGATGGAGAACTGATCGCGGCCACGCATGGTCGCGGTTTCTGGATCGTGGACGTGGCGCCACTGCAGCAGATGACGGCGGCCGTGGCGGCCAAGCCGGTGCATCTGTTCGAGCCGAAGACGGGCTTCCAGTGGGGCGAAGAGCCGCTGCGCGGCGCGAGCGGCAACGGTAATGCGCAGAACTTCTTCGCCACGCAGAACCCGGCCTATGGCGTGTCGATTTCGTATCGCATCACGACGCCGGGTTCGACCTCGGCCCGCCTCAGCATCACGGACGCCGGTGGTGATACGCTGACCACGCTCACTGGCCCGGGGGCGCCCGGCCTGCACACGGTCACCTGGGCGTATGCGATCACGCCGCGCACGTCGGGTCGTGCCGCGCTCTCGCCCAGCGAGAAGCGTGACAGTATCCTGCGCGCCGTGCGTGCGCCGCAGGTATTCGATTCGCTCGCCAAGGCGAAGTACGACAGCGCGGCCATCGCGCAGGCTCGCGCGCTGATCAATCCGCCGGGACTCGGCAATGTGCCGTTCGGCGGCCGTGGCGGCGGCGGTGCGCGTGGCGGCGCGGGTAGCTGCGAGCGTCCGCTCACGCAGTGGGAGACGTTCTGCGCCCGTCCGGCCGAAGCGACGCCGCCGCGTGCGGGGGCGGTTGCGCCACCGGCGTTCGTGCAGCCGGCGGCACCGAGCGCTGCCTTGCTCAAGATCTTCTCGCTGATCGGCCTTCCGGCCCCGGCGCAGGGTGGGCGTGGCGGTGGTGGCTTCGGCGGTTTCGGTGGTGGTGGCGGCACGGCCGATACCGGCGACTATGGCATTGTGTTGCAGGTTGGCACCACGGTGGTGAGGGGCAAGCTGCGGGTAGAGAACAAGGGAGCGATGGGTAGGGAGTAGGGAGTAGGGAGTAGGGAGTAGGGAGTAGGGAGTAGGGCGTGAACGGCGTGACTGCTTCGGCGGTCATGCCGTTCTTGGCTTTGGGTTTCGCGCGTTCGAGCCGCGGCTCCGGGCTCGGGTCATCCCGCTCGTGGGACGCCCGGCCCGGTAGCCGCTCGCATCGGTGAGGAGTTCGCAGTGAGAGTGGAGCTCCGTACGCGAGTCACCGATCAGCGCGTTCGACTTTAACGGCCGCTGTGCAGAATCAGCATCTGCCTGGTGTAGTGTCGCCGAAATAGCTTTCACAATACGACGGAGCGTGCTACACTGGGTTCCATGCCATTGCCGATTCGTATCATCCCGTTGCGTCGTGGAGACCGGAAGCGGCTGGAGCAGTTGGTGCGCGCGCGTACCACGGCGCAGCGCGTGGTCGAGCGGGCCAGGATCGTGTTGGCGTCGGCCGGCGGCGACGCCGGGAACACGATCTGTGCGCAGGTAGGCGTCTCGCGGCCGACGGTCTCGCGCTGGTTGGATCGCTACGAGGCCGAGGGACTGGAGGGACTTACCGCCGACCGGCCACGCGCCGGTCGCCCGAAGCACATTACCGTGACCGACGAAGCCGCGATCATCGCACGTACCTTGGAGACCGCGCCGCCGAGCGGCACGCATTGGAGCACGCGGCTGATGGCGCAGGCCACGGGTCATCATCACGCGACGATTGCGCGGATCTGGCGCGCGCACGGGCTCGAGCCGCATCGCGTCAAGCGCTTCGAACTCTCGCGCGCTCCGCAGTTCGTCGAGTAACTGCGACACGTCGTGGGCTGCACGTGAATCCGCCCGAGCGCGCGGACACGATGACGTACGACGACAATCGTCATGACACGACGACGTGGTTCGCGGCCTTCGACGTGGCGATGGGCCGGGTCATTGTGGAGCGCGTCTTCGGCGAACTCACCGAGCGCCAGATTCGCCGGCTCGCCGTCACCAGCGTGGACGCACTGATGGCGTCCATCACCCAGTACATCGATCAGCGCAACGAGAACCCCACGCCGTTCGTGTGGACCGCCACCGTGAAGCAAATTCTCAAGAAGGTCGGGAAAGCGAACGCTACTCTAGCGACACTACACTAGCTTCGATTTCGTCTGCGGGACCACGGGCCGTCTCCGCCATGGAGGTTGCTATCCGAAAGCGCGTCATCGGGTGCGGTGGCCTCGCCACAGAGAGCCGCTCGGGGGTTGCCCGGCCCAGAAGCCGCTCGCATGGGCCAAGCGTTCGCAAAGAGCGGAGCTCCGTGCGCGATTCACCCAACGGCGTGTCCTACTCGCCGTCCGCGCTGCGATCGCCGTCAGTATGCTTCCGCGAGCCCCGTGAGGGGCGTGGGTCGTCTGAGCGGCTCTCTGTGGCGGGCGCGCCGGCCGCGCTCGGTGCTCAAAAGTTTGCCGCCGCAGAAAAGCCGCGAAGGGGATCCCACGCTCCGACCGGGGAGGTCGCAGCTGCGGAGTGGCGCGGTCGCAATAACCGACGAATCGGGACAGGGTGCGAACCCTCTGACGTGTTGCTGGTGTCTGACAGATGCCAATGTCGACACGCTTTCCGAGATCCATCCCAGCCCGTATTCGTACACTGTGCACCATCACGATGAGCGTCGTCGCGGTGTCGCGGTGTCGCGGTGTCGCGGTGTCGCTGGCGCCGGGTTATGTGCGCCCGGCTAAAAAGTCGAGTGCGCCGGCGCGCGATGAGCTGTACGTCAATTTCGTGGGGACGTGGAAGGGAACGCTCGAGGTAGCCGACGGCACGGGCACGGGCACGCGTAACACGCGACCGGCCGCGCTACGCGTGGTGCCGGCGCCCGATCACGACGGACTGGAGCTGCGCTACAGCGCCAATGCCGACGGTGTGTCGCAACGGCATGTAGACCATCTGCACTTCGACCGCGCCTTGACCGATGCGATCGGGGGCGATGCCAGCGGCACTGCGCCGCAGACGTTCGTCGTGCGCAGTCGTGAAGGTGGCCGAAATGGCAAAGCGCTGCGGCTCGTGCTGGAGGGCGCGGATCACAACGGCGAGGAACCCACGATGATTCGCGAGACGCTCGAGCTCTCGCAGGCCGAGATCCGGCTCGTGCAGGAATCCCGGAGGGTCGGTGGCGATTTCGCGTTCCGTCGTGCCTATGTGCTGCGACGTGCGCAATAGCGAGATTGCAGGGTCGACTTCACCCTGAGGATCTTGTGCACGAGTATCGTTTTCAGTCCACGCCCGAAACCGTCGAGGCGCTCCGGCAGCTACGAGGCGCCTGGCGCGGCATGATGGTGGCCGAGCATTCCATCACAGTCGTGCTGCAGGATCAGCGCGCGGTCCGTATTCAGAGCGAAACCGTCGACGTGGAGTCGCTGTTCGACGCGTACCGATTGCAGGCCGACATCGAAGACGCCGAGGGGATGTACGGCGTTCCGGTCGACGCGTTCGCCAACGGCAACAACGACATCGTGCTCTTCACCGGCGTCACGTGGAGCGAGCCGCAGGGCGCTGTGCGCGCGGAAGGCCTCGCAGAAGGCGCCGTGATGCATTTCTCGGGGCACCCCGGGCAGCTGTCCGACACAGCGGAAGTAGTGTGTTTCACCACTGACGCCTTCGTGATCGCCGCCAGCGACGGCAGCGGGGTGCTCATCCGCACCGGACTGCGTCCGGGCTCAGTGGAAGTGGAACGGAACCCCGAAAAGGTGCGCGCTTTTCTCGTGGATCGCGGCTACAGCGCCGCGTAGGCACCGCCGCTTGGCCATCGGCGCGTCGTTACTTCGGCGCGCGCGTGAAGAGGATGTAGTCGCCCTTGTCGGCGTGCTCTTTCCCGTTCGCTTTCGACAGGTCGGCGATCGGTACCGCGCTCAACACCACGGTCTTCGCGTCGGGGGCACGACGCCGGGCCCGTTCGGCCGTGCCGAGTCCCGCGTCGCTGTGAAACGCGCCGTCAACGTGAAACACGATGGCCCCCTTCGGGGCTGCGCGCCATGCGTTCACGATGGCTTCGCCCATCGCTTCGTCTTTCACGCACTGCGCCTCGTAGAACGTGTCGGTCATCTTCGCCATCGCGCCCGCATCGGCTGCGGTGGGCGGGCCGCCGCCGGCGCTGTGGCCCGTCATGGTCTGCGCGAACTTCGTGTAGTAGGCGTCCTTGGGGCAGATGTTTTCACGCGCGATGAAGCGACGATCGGCCGCGTTCAGCGTGTCGAGGAGCGCGAGACCGCGACGGCTCACAGCACTTGCCAATCGGCGCGGGACATTCGCCGCGACCACTGGCCAGCCACGCACGCGCGCCAGCTCGACCAGCGCGCGGTAGTCGGTGGTGTAGCGATCCCATGGGCGCGAACCGGCCAGAAAGTTTGCCTCGGAGATCGTGCCCGCGAGGTACTGATCGACCAGCGGTTGCACATCGCGTTCGAACATTTCGAGCGTGACCACCACGTTCGGCCGACGTTCGCCGAGCGCCGCCAACACCGCGAGTTCGCTGGAGTGCGTGGCGGGATCGTCGTGCTGCTCGCCGAAGAACACGAAGTCGGCCTTGGCGGCGGCGTCGGCCAGCTGCGTGAAGGGAATGAAGCGATTGGCCTTGCTGTCGTACACGCGCAGCGCCGCCGCCGCCGCGCCGATCGGTACGGGAGCGCCGGCGCGGGCGCCACCGGACGCGCAGGCCGTGAAGAGCAGTGAGGCGCCGCCCAGCAGCGCGATACGGAATCGGCGAGAAGAGGTCATGGTGTGGAATCTCGCACAGGTCATTCGTGGCGCTAGCTTTCCCTTGGTATGCATCCCGAAACTGCCCTCCTCTTCACGATTGCCGGTGCCTTCGGCGCGGCGTTCGTCTTCGGCTTCGTGGCCTCGAAGCTGAAGATGCCGCCGCTGGTGGGCTATCTGCTGGCCGGCATCGCGCTCGGGCCGCACTCGCCGGGGTTCGTGGCCAACGTGGAGCTGGCCAGCCAGCTTGCCGAGATAGGCGTGATTCTGCTGATGTTCGGCGTGGGGCTGCACTTCTCGCCGGGCGACTTGCTCAAGGTGCGCCGCATCGCACTGCCGGGTGCAACGCTGCAGATGGCCACCGCGATCGGGCTTGGGTTTTGGCTGGCCAGCTCGTGGGGATGGACTTCGGCCGCGTCGCTGGTGTTCGGCTTGTCGTTGTCGGTGGCGAGTACCGTGGTCGTACTGCGCGTGCTCGAGGATCGCGGACTCCTGGACTCGATCGACGGGCGGGTGGCCGTTGGCTGGCTGATCGTCGAAGACCTGCTGGTGGTGCTCGCACTGGTGCTTTTGCCGGCGATTCTCAATGCGCTGGGCGAGGGTGCCGAAGGCGCGGCGCCGATGGGTCGGACCGAACTGATCACCACGGTCGCGCTCACGCTGGTAAAGATGTTGGCGTTTATCGTGCTGATGGGAGTCGTAGGCCGTCGCGCTGTGCCGTGGCTACTGACGCACGTGGCGCGCAGTGGCTCACGCGAACTGTTCACACTGGCCGTACTGGCGGTGTCGCTCGGAGTCGCAGTCGGCGCCGCCACGCTGTTCGGCGTGTCGTTCGCGCTCGGCGCGTTCGTGGCCGGCGTGGTGATCAGTGAGTCGGACCTCAGTCACCGCGCCGGTGCCGACGCCCTCCCCATGCAGGACGCGTTCGCCGTGCTCTTCTTCGTATCGGTCGGTATGCTGCTCGATCCGGGCGTGTTGCTCACGCAGCCGATGAAAGTGCTGGCCACGGTAGCAATCGTGCTGCTGGGTAATACGGTAGCGGCCACGGTGCTCATGGTGCTGCTACGCCATCCGTTGAGCGCGGCGCTGCGCATCGGCGCCAGCTTCGGTCAGATTGGCGAGTTTTCGTTCATTCTGGCGGGACTCGGCGTGTCGCTGGGCGTGCTGTCGGAGGAGGGACGCAGTCTCATCCTGGCGGCGGCCCTCGTCACGATCGTGCTCAATCCACTGCTGTTCGCGTCACTCGACCGGTTGTCTACGTGGATCGCCAAGCATCCGCAGTTGCTGGATCGTCTCGAACGGCAGAAGGCGCCGCGCATGGCGCACACCGAGCTGTTCGAAACGGTCCAGCAAGGACACGCCATTCTCATCGGCTACGGACGTGTGGGACGTACGATCGGCGACGCACTCCAGCGACTCGGCGTGCCGTTCGCGGTCATCGAGCAGGATCGACGCGTGGTGGACGCGATGCGCACGATCGGGGTGCCGTCGATCTACGGTGACGCCACGCGTCCGGGAATTCTTCAGCATGCACACCCCGCCACGGCCCGACTGCTGGTGATCGCGGCCCCCGATCCGTACCACGCGCGGCATATCATCGAACTGGTGCGCGCCAGGAATCCGACCATCGATATCGTCGTGCGCACGCACAGCGATCAGGAGCAGGCGATGTTCGAGCAGCTCGGCGTGAGCAAGGCACTCATGGGCGAACGCGAACTGGCGTTCGGGATGGCGTACCACAGCCTCCGCTCCCTCGGTGTGGACGATGATCGCGCGGATGAGATCGTCGAGGGATTACGGGATGGCGGGAGAATGCAGACGAGAGAATTCAGCGCGTTGATGCCAACATCTCCCCAGATGTAAAGATCAGCGGTGAGATGTCTGGCAGTCAGCGTTCAGATGTCAGACTGGGTATAGTGTTCGGAATTCAGCAAACGACAGTGCACAGTGGCTGAGAATATGATACGTGCCAGGCGCGGTACGGGCGTCGTTGGCCTTTTCCGCGCGGCGGCGCGCCCCGACGGCGAGGCCACTTTGGCACAGCGTCCCGTGCGGCGGCCGCTATCAAACACTCGGCGCCTGGGCACTATCGTTGCAGAATTCTGAACGTTGCAAGCGATTAGACGTCAGACTTCCGAACGTTTGATTACTGGGTCTTCACGATTCCCGGGCGGTTGTGTTCCACTCTCCACGCGCTCGCCGTATTCACCGGTGCTTCCTGCTTCGTCACAAACGGAACGCTGCGGTATTCGGCGATCCAGTCCTGCTCCGTGACTTTACAGCGCACGTAGCCTCGACGATTCTCGAACCATTTGAGATGCGGATTGTCGGCTTGCATGGCGGACATTCGCTGCGCCGGGACGTCGTTGCCATCGCCGCCGCTCGAGATACTCGTGCAGACGAATTCCGCGCCGATCGTGGGTTTGTCGGGACGCGAGAAGTCGCTGTGCAGTTCGTTTACCCAATTGGTGTGAATGTCGCCGGTGATGGTGACGGTGCGATTCGGAGCGCGCTTGGCGACTTCGTTGAGCAGGCGGTCGCGCGCCACCGGATAGCCGCTCCACTGATCCATCGACGTGCGCACTTCGTCACCGGGTGCGGAGTCGTAGGGCGCCAACATCACCTGATTTGCCAGCACCTGCCAATGCGACTTCGAAGCACCGAGTCCGTCCACCAGCCACTTTTCCTGGGGTGCGCCCAATAGTCCGCGCTTCGCATCGGTCCACGGCGCGCACCCCTCGAGGGGCACGTCTTCGCACACCTGATCATCACGGTACTGTCGCGTGTCGAGCATCCAGAAACGCGCCATCGCGCCCCAGTTGATGGTGCGCGTGATCGTCAAGTCGGCCCACGACTGCGCGCGTGGCACGCGCACCGGCTGGTGCTCCCACCAGGCTTGATACGCGGCGGCGCGACGCGTGCGCATTTGCTCGGCCGACTCCATCTCGTTCTCGCCGATGGCACCCGAATAGTTGTTGTCGACTTCGTGATCGTCCCACGTGACGAGCCACGGACACCGCTGGTGGGCGGCCTGCAGATCGGCATCCGACTTGTACTGCGCGTAGCGTCGGCGGTAATCGTCAAGCGTGCGAATCTCGAGCCCTTGGTGCGCTCTCACTGCGGTCGACGGGCTGGCGTACTCGTAGATGTAGTCGCCGAGGTGCACGGCGAGATCGATCTCTTCCTGCGCCAGATGTCCGAGGGCGGTGAAGTAGCCCTGATCCCAGCGCTGGCAGGAGGCGAAGGCGAAGGCGAGTGGCGTCTTGGCGCCGTCGGCCGGCGCGGTGCGCAAGCGACCGATCTTGCTGACCGCGTCGCCACTGGTGAAACGATAGAAATACCAACGATCGGGCTGCAGTCCATCCACGTCGACATGCACACTGAACGACAGCTCCGGAGCGGCAGTGGCGCGTCCCCGCTTCACGATCGTCTTGAACCGGTCGTCGTCTGCGACTTCCCAGGCTACGACGGTGCGCGTGCCCGTCATACCGCCATCGGGCTCGAACGGCCGCGGCGCGAGTCGGGTCCAGAGCACGCCCCCGGTGGACGTCGGATCGCCCGAGGCGACGCCGAGTTGGAACGGGTCCTCGGTGAAGCGTGGGCGGTTGGTCACGCGCCAAACGTTGGGCACAACGGCGGCGAATGCGGCGTAGCGCGAGAGATCGGTCAGGAAGAGTCGACGGTCCATACGAGTACGCTACGGCTGAGCGGCCAGGTCGGCTACGGGCTCGTGTCACGAACAGGCCACGCTTGAAAGTCGCTGCAACCCGGACGACCCTCCCGAGCGTTAAACTTAGATGACGATCTCGTCCCTACCACTGAGTACGCTGCCGCGCGGCGTGACGTACGCCCGCGCGCGATTGTGTCTCGGCATCACCGGCGTGGGGATTGCCGTGCTGCTCGCCACCGCGCTGCTCTATTTTCGGATCCCATCGCGCGGATTGTCGATGAGCGACACGCAGTCCGTGCCGGCGGCACTGTTCCGCGTGGGGCTCATGTTCGCCTTCGCTCAAGTGGCGTTCTCGATGTACGACCTGATGGGCGGCGCATGGCTGGTACGTCGTCGCGAGTGGGCCTCGACCTGGCTCTCCCGCTGGATGCGCGGCGTGACGGTGCAGTGGGGGGTGTGGATGCTGTCAGCCACAGTGTTGCTGCTCGCGGCGCGGGCGGGTGGGAATCCGGCTGCCATCGGCGTGTTCGTGGTGGTGCAACTGCTGCTCGCCACGACGCGCGGGCGCATGGTGCGCGTGATCGCGCGCTTACCGGTCGTGCCCACGCCGGAGCGCATCGCGAGCGCGGCGGCGCAGGCCGGGCTCGATGCCTCGCGCATGCAGGTGATAGACAGCCCCGATGAGAGCTTTGTGGGCGGCTGGTCGGGGCTCACGGCTGGTACGCTGGTGGTGCCCGCGCGCTGGGCGCAGTTGCCGGAGCCCGCGCTGGCGGCCATGCTGCTGCGTCGTCGCCTTGCCGCCACGAGCTGCGCGCACGTGCGTCGCGTGGTCGGCGCGGTCGTGTGGAATACGCTGGGCTTCGTGGTGTCTCTCACGCTCACGGGTGTGTCGTCGGCGTCGGCCGGTGGTGTGATCACGCTCGCGGCCGCGATGACACTCTGGGCGTTTCTCGGCGTGTTGCTCTTGCCCACGCCGTCGCGCGCGGCCGTGTTCGCGCTCGATGCCGCCGCCACCGCGCAAGTTGGCGCGGAGCCGATGCGCGCGGGCATCGAACTGCTCGACATCTGGCAGGACGACGAGCCCGTACGCCGCGCGGGAGTGGAAACCGTGTTTCATCCCGTCCCCGGGCGCCGCAACAGAATCGAGCGCCTCGTGGGCAACGCCGATGCCGTGAAGCCGTGGCACGCGCACCACCTGGCCCGTCACGCGCTCTGGTTGAGCTGGGGTGCGTGCACGCCCTTGTCGCGTGCGGTGCACTGCAACGTGGGCCGATCGGCGCTCTGGGCGATGCTGCCGGGGGATTGAGGGTTCTCGCGACGCGAGCAGATCGCGGAACAGGTCACGCGGCATCGGATGAACAGATCACGCAGAGTCGCAGAGGTCGCAGAGAACGCAGAGGGGACAAAACTTGAACATATGTATACTCTGCGCCTCTGCGTCTCAGCGTGATCCTTTCAGGATCTGTCCATCGCACGAGTGGCCGCCAGCTCGCCGCCGATGCATGCTTGTCGCATGACCTCCGACGATGCCCCAACCGACCGCGGTCCCGCCGTGCCGTTCCCGCCGCCGCTGCTGTTCGTGGGTGGCGTCGCGATGGGTGTGCTGCTCGATCTCGTGCTGCCACTGCCTGCCGTCATTCCTGATGCGCGCTGGGTGGTGATTGTGGGACTGGCCCTCGTTATAGTCGGACTCGGATGCATGTTCGCCGGCATCCTGACGTTCAAGAAGTTCCGCACGGCGGTGTATCCCAATCGTCCTGCGTTGCTCGTGGTCGATACCGGCATCTACGCGTACACGCGCAATCCCATGTACGCTGGCCTCACCATGGCCTACCTCGGCGGCGTGTTGCTTACCGGTGTGTTGTGGGTGGGCATCCTGTTGCCCGTCGTGCTCACGCTGCTCGTCACGCAGGTGATCCGCCGTGAAGAACGTCATCTCCACGAGCGATTCCCCGACGCCTACGCCGCATATTGCGCACGGGTCGGGCGATGGTGTTGATGCGCGCACGCGTGCTGTTCGCTGCCGTCGTCGCCGCGCTCGTGACCGCCCCGTCGGTGAGCCCAGCCCAGCCCGTGCCCGTGATCACACCGCGCGCCGGGCTCGTGATCACGCAGTCGGTGAAAGTACGCCCGGGTGTGTATCGCCTACGGGCGCCGGTGTCGCTCGATTCTGCACTGCTCACGATTCGCGGGCACAACATTACGGTCGACCTGCGCGGCGTCACGTTCATTGGCTCGCCGGCGGACAGCGCTCCCGATGCGGGGCAGGGCACCGCTGTACACATTGACGGCGGTGAGCAGATTCGCGTGCGTGGCCTCACTGCGCGTGGCTATCGTGTGGGCATTCTCGCTCGCGGCACGCGCGCGCTCACGCTGGACGGTAACGATCTCAGTCACAGCTGGAAGCCGCGCCTGTTCAGCATCGTGGAGCATGAAAGTCTCAACGACTGGCTGTCGTATCACAAGAACGACCTGGACGAATGGCTGCGCTTCGGCGCCGGCATCTATCTCGCACGCGTAACCGGTGGCACGCTGCGCGGGAACACTGTGCGCCAGAGCATGAACGGGCTGCTGCTCACGCGCACCGATTCGCTCGATATTCGCGACAACGACTTGTCGTACAACTCCGGGCTCGGGATCGGCATGTACCGGTCGAGCTGGAACATCATCGTGAACAACCGTGCCGACTACAACGTGCGCGGATATTCACACGGATTCTTCACGCGCGGACAGGACTCGGCGGCGTTGCTCATGTTCGAACAGTGTGTGTACAACATCGTGGCGTACAACTCGATGACGCACAGCGGCGATGGACTTTTCCTCTGGGCTGGCCAGGAAACGATGGATACGGGCGAGGGCGGCTCGAACGACAACCTGTT
>NZ_JBDNFF010000150.1:0-1677 GCF_041689975.1 Gemmatimonas sp. | reverse complement strand
GTCGCCACACGCAACGATGGTCTTCAAGTCGCTCGGCGACATGTGCACGTTTACGTGGAAATCGCCGGACGTCGGTGCGGCGATGTTCACCGTGGCCATCGACTTTCCATTCCCACTGGCATCGGCCTTGATCGGCATGTAATCCGTGGCCGGTCCGACAATGTCTCCGCCACCCGCGCACGTGCCGGAGTGGATGTGCCAAGGATGCTCCCCATTCGCCGGCGCGCCGCTGATCGTGATTTCAGCCATCGTGGTTCCGGCAGACGTACCGGCCATCGCCGAGGCGGTGCCGGTGACCTGCGTACCAGCCATCGATTGGAGCGTCGCGTTCCAGTGAGCCCCTGCTGGCGCCATCATAGCCGTCGAGTCCGCCGATGCAGCCATAGAGTTGCTGGCAGTCGTGTCCGACGTCGCTCCCTTATCACCACCGCACGCTACCAGCGAGCCGATTACGAGCGCCGCGCCAATTCCCTGCATCGTACGCCAGGATTCAAAAATCATAAAGCCTCCATCAAGATGTGAGTAACACCAACCACGGGGCACCAACGTCACCACCGTGCAAGTAGCGAATCGACCCGATGCATAACTCGTGCTTACGCGACAACGCACCGTCCGACGCCTGAGCACGCTCTTTGCCACACACAGCGGTATTCCCATACCGGAGTCCGTTGTGCCCCAACTCATCCGTCTCATCGTCCGCTCGCTGGTCTCGATGCTGTGCGTCGGCCTCGGCCTCAGCGCGTGTCGCGACACGAGGCCGTCCACCGGGAACCGCACCGCCGCCGCGACCGACAGTAGCCTCACCTCGGCCGACACCGCGCCCCCGAAGCCCGCCGCCCCCGACACCGCCGACATTCGCTTCGAGGTGGATCTCGCTGCCCGCGTGGTCCGCGTGCTGGGCGCGGGCATCGACACGCTCGCCGTGCATCCGGTCGCCATTGGTTCGACCGAATGGCCCACGCAATCGGGATCGTGGGCGATCAACCAGGTCGTGCTCAATCCCGAGTGGATTCCACCCGACGAAACATGGGCCGAAGAGCGCGAGCCAAGAAAGCCTGGTGATCCGAAGAATCCACTCGGCCGCGCGCAGCTCGTATACGATATGCCGCGCACGATTCACGGCACGAATGATTCCACCTCGGTCGGCAAGGCCGTGTCACATGGATCGCTTCGCGTGACCAACGCCGTCGCGCTTTGGCTGGCGACGCTCGTGCTGGAACGCGCGAGCACCACGAACGCTACCACGCTGGTACAGCGCGCCGCCGCCGATCGCTCGGAAAAACAGATCATTACGCTTACCCGCGTGGTGCCGATCCGCGTGTTCTGATACCGCCGCTGGCGAGCGTCTACTTCGACGCGGGAGCCAGCCGACGGCTGTTCACCGAGTACAGCATGCCGGTGTACTGCATCTCTTCCCAGGTCTGATCGCCCCAGTGTACGTTGGCCGAGGGGTCGGGATTGTGCTTGTTCGTCGCTGAATTGTCGTACCACGCCCTGGACGTGATCTTCGCCCCCGCAGGCAGCTCCAGCGGTGTCGCAAACATGTAGTACGTCTGCCAATTGAAGTCGTAACGCGGCACGTCGAGGATGACTTCACGGGTACCGTCCGGCTTCTCCAGGGTGTACTCCCAACGCGTCCCCCGCACGTGCGTATGCGGGAATAGGCCGTAGATCTTG
>NZ_JBDNFF010000149.1:0-4937 GCF_041689975.1 Gemmatimonas sp. | reverse complement strand
GGCCGCCAAGAGTGCCGCGAACTACCTGAAGTTCAGCTCGTTCTCCCGCAAGGGCCTGATCGACCAGCTCAAGTTCGAGGGATTCAGCGCGGCCGAAGCCGAGTACGGCGTCAATACAACGGGGCTCTGACGGCCCCTCCCCCAGACTGGCGTGGTTGGCCGATGCACTTGACGAGTTAGCGGCGGTGAACTTGATCGGAGCCTCATGCGCGACGTGATGGGCGACCATGAGCACCCGGATAGCGACCGGTGGGCCAGGCCCCGGCGATCGACGGCGGCCGGCCATAAAGACTTCGGTCTCAGTTTTTTGGCGGGGAGGGATGGGGGGAGACTCCGGTTGCTACCCGCCAGCACCGGGGCCGATGCGCGTTCTTCAGGAGCCGGTGGGGGTTCTTGTTGCCTAGCAAGCGAAACCACCTCGCTGTGCGGAGCAGAGTACGGTTCCACCGAGCATTGAGGCTGGGGCGAAGGGTTGCTGACGTGAGTCGTGGCGAGGGTTGGGCTGGGAAGCGGCGCCAGTCGTGGGCAGCACTGCCACTAGTTCTCGCTGCCCTTTTGGCCGGTGTGACTGTGTCCTGCGGAGGGGGCAGCCCGTTGGTGTTGAACCAAGACCAGCGAGTCATACTGGAATCATCATGTATACAAGGATTTGAGGAAATCCCTTCCTCGCGAAGCGCCGCCGCGCAAGCGAGGGCAGACTGCCCCTTGTTCATGAGCCAACTTGCGGAACTACTCCGCACGAAGTGGGACTGTCCAAGCAGCACATTCGACACATTCAACGATGCGTTTCGAGCAGATTCGCGCAACGTGAATTCGGTTCTTAAGAACGAGTGCTCGCTGCGATAGGTGGAATCGAGACTATTTCGGCCTGAGGAGCGGCTGGTCTCTGCGACTAAAGGCTCTCGGTCACGCAGCACGCCGTAGCGCCTTCCGCTGCCTGGCGTCATCCCGCCACGGACCCCGAACAGGTCGTCACGGTCGAGGGCGTCGTCGAGACACTCGTCGCGCACCGGGCACCGGGCACAGACGGACCAATGTAGAGTTGCAAAAGGATGGACAAGCGCGCGGCGGGCTGGGTAGCGGTTGTATTGCGCGTCCTTGCTTTGATTGCTACCGGAGCCCTCTTGCTGACGCAGAGCACCGCGACAAGGAGCGGTGCGCGCATTGGGCTTTCTCCGATTTACGGGTGTGGGTCAGTCCTCTCACCATCCGGAACGCCGACCAGTCCCGGCGCCGGGTTCTATCCGACAAGGCAGTGTCGGGAGCAGCGCGAGAGTCGACGAAGAATTGCAATTCCGGTCGGGAGCGTTGGTGTAGTGCTCCTTGTCGGGGGCACTTACTTCGCCGCTCGTCGGCCCAGAGTCGAGGCGTAGGGCTGGCCGGAGCCTTGTCGGTCTAACGGGCGCCTAGGTTCGACGTCGATGTTCCCGCCAAGCGCCGGGGCCGGTGCGTCTACGCCGCGCGCCGTAACGCCTTCCGCTCGGCCGGCGTCAGCCCGCCACGGATACCGAACCGGTCGTCACGCTCGATGGCATCGTCGAGGCACTGCTCGCGAACCTCGCAGCGTCCGCACGCGGCAAGCGCCCGCCGCTCCCGGGACGGCGACACGTCGTAGAACAGGGCAAGCGGCGTCGTCCGGCACGCGGCCGAGCCCCACCATGCTGGGGGCGATCAGCTCCTCGATGCATTGCTGCTGATCGTCGACGATCTTCTCGACCTAGGATCTGGGAATGGCTTGCCAAGAGTGTGGCTTCGAAGGGCATAACAGTGCCACCTGTGAGGGTCCTCATTGGCCGTGCCCGAACTGCGGCAAGCCGACGGCCAACATGAACGACTACTCCGAGCGCCACGACAGTGATTATTGCTCCCCCTTCACCTCACCCGAGTGTTGGGGCTGACAACGCGTCTCAGCCCGTCAGATTGGTCGGCCACCAAACTGGAAGCTGCTGCGCTCGCCCCGACCGGTGGCGCAGGGGGGCAGGGGCGCCGCCTCTAGGGGCAGAGCGTGCGGTCTTGAGATGTGTCCGATGGACGCTTCACCGCCGGTTGGCCAGCGAGCAACACCCACTCGACGCCGTCGACGGTCACAATGCGAAGCACCGTGCTGTTGTCGTCGCACGTGACGGACATCGTGATTTGTGTCGACTTGCACCCCTCGATGTCGGCTGCTGTCAGCGCGGCCCCGGACTGCACGACGGAACCGCACGTGGCCTGACCTTCGCCTACTCGCTCAAGCTCAAAGGGCGCGGACGATCGCGCTGACTCCGTCGTCGACGATGACCCGCCACACCCGGCAAGCGCCAATGAGGCGCAGAGAACTGCGAGGATTCGCTTCATGGCTGCCGAGGCTAGGTGCTCGCAATGCCGTCGGCGACAACCTTGGATTACATGCGCCCTTGGGTGAAGAAGAACGCACGGTGGTTGCTGCTCGACGAATGCTCAATGAGCACGGCCGCTTCCATCCCGCCGTCGGCGGCCGCTTGGAAGATGTCGGGGATCTGGTCCTGTCGTGTTGGCAGGAGGTGGCCGAGCTTCCGATCGCGATGGAAGAAGTCCAGTCGCGGCTGCCCTTTGTACTTGCCGGACGAGGTCGGGATCGAATGGATCGTCACCGGCACCTCCTTTTGCGCGGTCGACCTTCCCAGCGCATCGGCGATCACGTCGCGGCACTCACTGGTCCCTGCGAGCTTCAGTTTGAACATGCGCGTCGGCATGGCCGCTCGGTTCTCGGGCGACGCCGCGACCCAGCGGTAGAAGTACTCGGGCTCCATGAGGCTGAGCTCGGCGTCCCACTCGCCTTCTCGCTGGTGGAGGCTGCCGGTGATGACAACCGAGCCCTCGGCGGTGAGCTGTCGGAAGCCCTTGGCGTATTCATCGAGGATCCAGTTGGGCAGGTAGCCAACCTTGGCCCAGTTGGGGAGGTAGACGGCGATCGCTTCGCTGTTGTACTTGTTGTCGGGCTCGGGCCGCAGCTCGAGAATAACCGGGCCGACGGTGAAGCCGTCGAAGGCGGACTGATTGAGGTTGGTCCATGCGATCGGACAACCTCGCGGTCCGATCGGCACGTCCACGCCACCGGGAGTCACCCGTCGTCCCCCACCGTCTCTGGGTCCAAGGGGTTACCGCATTGGGCCCACCGTTTCGTAACCACTACGACGATGCTGCCACGGCTGCGGGTCCGCTGCCACGAAACATGTCGGTCGGCCAACTACGCGGCAGAGCGCCGTAACGCCTTCCGGCCGGCCGGGGTCATGCCACCACGGATGCCGTGCCGGTCGTCACGGTCGACGGCGTCGTCGAGACACTCATCGCGCACCGGGCAACAGGCGCAGACCAGCCACCGATCGCTTCTCCCGGGACGGGCTGTCCGTGAAGAACAGTTCCGGCGGCATCCCCCGACACGCGGCCGAGGCCCACCAGAGCGGCGCGGCCGGCACGAAGTCGGTGAAGTCGACGCCATGAAGGTCTGCGGGATCACCCTGCGTACCACTCGACCATCCGCGGGTCCTCTTGTCGGTGACTTGCGTCCCTCGCGCGCACACGCACGCGACCCCCCACCCAGGGGGGAGATTCCCGACTTCGATGGGGTCAAGGTGACGGGGGTCTCTGGGAGTTTGCATAGCCCCTGGTCGGGGTGTCGTCAGGTGATGCTTTTGAATCACCTGCGATGTGGTGGAAGCCGCCGGCCAGTCGACCGCGCCAACCGGGACAAGTGGTGGTGGCGCCTGTGGGCGGCGCAGGGGTCGACGTGCGGGTGACTGGAGGGGCACCAGGCCCGGCGGCCCAAGAGGCCTGCCGATGGCATCCGGCGGCAGATCGAGGCGGGAGTCCGAAGCCGCATTCCCGCCGCAGGAGCGTGATCGGAATGCCAACATGGGCACATCCCCAAGATGGGGCGGCAGAGCGGGAGGCGTTAACCATGGCGGGATCTACCGTCGACATCCAGGACATCGAGAACCGGCTGTGGGACTCGGCTGACGAGCTGCGCGCCAACTCGGGGCTGAAGGAGTCGGAGTACTCGATCCCGGTGCTCGGGCTGATCTTCCTGAAGTACGCCGACAGCCGTTTCTCGGCCGTCGAGGCCGAGCTGGAGAGCAAGGGGTCGGGCCGGCGCAAGGTCGGCAAGACCGACTACCAGGCCCGTGGCGTGATGTACCTGCCTCCCGACGCCCGCTTCGCCACCCTTCTCGACCTGGAGGAGGGCGCCGACCTCGGCCAAGCCCTGAACGACGCCATGGCTGCGGTCGAGCGCGAGAACGACGACCTGCGCGGCGTGCTGCCCCGCACCTACAAGGCGCTGTCGAACGCCACTCTCACCACCCTGCTGCGCAATGTGAACTCGATCCTCGGCGACATCGACGGCGACGCCTTCGGCAAGGTCTACGAGTACTTCCTCGGTCAGTTCGCCATGGCCGAAGGCCAGAAGGGCGGTCAGTTCTTCACCCCGACCTCGATCGTGCAGCTCATCGTCGAGATCATCGAGCCGTTCACCGGCAAGATCTACGACCCCGCCTGCGGGTCGGGCGGCATGTTCGTGCAGAGCGCACGCTTCGTCGACGAGCACCGCCAGGGCGCCACCGATCGCCTGTCGGTCTACGGCCAGGAGCGCGTCGACGAGACCGTGAAGCTGTGCCGGATGAACCTCGCCGTGCACGGCCTCGGTGGGCAGGTCCGCCAGGCCAACACCTACTACGAGGACCCGTTCGACAGCGTCGGCCAGTTCGATTTCGTGATGGCCAACCCGCCGTTCAACGTGAACAAGATCGACAAGGCCAAGCTCGCCGACGACCCCCGCTTCCCGTTCGGGCTGCCCCGCACGGACAACGGCAACTACATCTGGATCTCGTTGTTCCACAGCTCGCTGAACGACACCGGCCGGGCCGGGTTCGTGATGGCCAACTCCGCCGCCGACGCGGCCGGCTCGGAGCAGCAGATCC
>NZ_JBDNFF010000148.1:0-3227 GCF_041689975.1 Gemmatimonas sp. | reverse complement strand
GCGGGCCACCCTGCGGGCCACCCTGCGGGCCACCCTGACGGTTACCAGGCATCATACCGGGGCCCATCTGTCCACCCATCTTCCCGCGCATCGGCGGTCCACTGCGAAACCCCTGGCCGCTTCGGCCACCTTTCCGCACGCCACGCTGTGGCCCGCCACCCTGTGTCATGCCGCCTTGGCGCATGTTGCGCTGGCGCCGGGCGCCGCCGCGGTTCCGCATCTGCTGGCGCATGTTGTCCACCGTGGTCCTCTGCGCCGGCGTGAGCACGGCCCGCGCATCCTGCTGCGTTTTGATCCGAGCGAGCATCTGATCGTTGCGCAAGCGGCTGAGCTTATCGAGTGCGGCGCGCGCACCGGCAAGGTTTCCGTCGCCCTGCGTGGCATCGAGCAGATCGGCCTGTGCGCACATCATGTCGGTAGCATTCGACTTTGGTGCCGGCGCCGCCTGCAACGCTTCGAGACGCGTCACCTGATCGTCGGTGAGTTCGAGCGGCATACGAGCGCGCAGCAACATGGCGGCCGGATGTCCGCCGCCCCGACCACCGCGGTCACCGGGACCACCGTCGCGCGCGCTCGGTCCAACCTGTGCACTGACGGGGCCAGCCGCGCCGGGAGTGGGTGCCGCCGGTCGAGGACGCGGTGCAGGACGCTGCGCGGGAAGCGTCTGCGCCAAAAGCAGCGCCGGAACGAATGCGCTTATAGCGAGGGCGAGTGCAACGGAACGAGAATGTGTGTTTCGCGTTTGATCTATTTCCAGTGTGGGCCACGTTCGCCGAGACTGGCGCCCGCTTCACCCCATTGGACGAGGCGGCAGATCCGACGTTAAGGCGCTACAGAGGCGCATCTCATTTCGAGAATCCGATCCAACGGGATGACCCACTATTGCGTCACGGGGTAGACGCTTCATGCGCGACGGTGCACTCTCGTCTGCTCCATCGTGTCCGATTCACCGGCGTGACCGCCATGCCGACCCCCGCCCCCGCCCCGACCACTCCGTGGGAAACTGGTTCGAATCCGTCACCACTTTGCTCTTCAAGTATCCTCCGCGCGTTTTCACGCGGGGTGATCTGGTCGTGGCACCGGTCGTGCCGGTCCTGATCGTAAGTGCGGTGGCCGCGATCGTCTTGCTTATCGTGATTGTGGCATACGCCCGCGTGCGCACGCTGCGTCCGACGGATCGTGCGATTCTCGCCACTCTGCGCGCCGCCGCGCTGTTGCTGGTGATCGGTTGTCTTTTGCGCCCCGGGCTCGTGATTGCGTCGGCGGTCCCGCAACGCAACGTGCTGGCCGTGATCATGGACGATTCGCGCAGCATGCGCATTCGTGATGTGGGCGACGGCACCCGGACGGCGGCGGTGCAGCGCGTGTTCGCCGACACCGCGCAGCTGTCGAAGCAGTTGGCGGAGAAGTTCGCGATTCGTCGCTTCCGCTTTGCGGCCGATGCCTCGCCGATCGCCGGCACGGCGGCGCTCAAGGCGAACGGAACGCGCTCGGATCTCGCGCAGGCGTTGAACGATGTACGGGAAGACTTGAATGGCATGCCGCTGGCCGGTGTGGTGATCGTGACCGACGGTGCCGACAACGGCAGTGGTGCCCTCGATGACGCGCTCGTGGCCTTGCGCGCGCGTCGCGTACCGGTATTCACCGTTGGCGTGGGCACGGAGCGGTTCGAACGTGATGTGGCAATAGAGCGCGTGCAGGCGCCACGCCGCACACTCGCCGGCGCATCGAGTGTAGTGGAAGCTGACGTGCGCATCCGCGGCGCTGGTCGCGATCCGGTGCAGATCACGGTGGAGGCCGATGGACGTGTGGTGGCGACTGAAGCCGCGCGCGCGGGAGAGAAGGGTGATCTCACCACCGTGCGCTTCCGCATTCCGCCCCTTGATCCGGGTGTACATCGCATTGCCGTGCGCGCCAAGGCGCTGCCCACCGAGATCGTCACGGAAAACAACGAGTGGCAGACGAGCATCGACGTGCGCGCCGGCCCCGATCGCATTCTGTATCTGGAAGGGGAACCGCGACCCGAGTTCGCGTTTCTGCGTCGCGCTGTGTCCAGCGACAGCGCAGTGCAGGTGGTCGGCCTCATGCGCAGCGCCGAACGCAAGTTTCTGCGATTGGGTGTGCGCGACAGTCTCGACCTGCTCGGTGGATTCCCGACCAGTCGCGAAGAGCTCTTCAGCTATCGTGCGATCATTCTGGGCAGCATCGAAGCGTCGTTTTTCACCACCGACCAACTGCGCATGCTGGCTGACTTTGTGAGTCTGCGCGGTGGTGGCCTGATGGTGTTGGGCGGTCGCGCCTCGCTTTCGGAAGGCGGCTACGCGGGCACGCCACTGGCCGATGTACTGCCAGTAACGATCTCCGCCGGCAGCATCAACGTGGATGGTCCGGCCACGCCGGTTCTGGTGCGCCCCACGCGTGCGGGTGAAGTACACGCCGCTTTGCAGTTGCGCTCCACGTTGGCATTGTCGCGTACGCGCTGGGATTCGCTGCCGGCACTCACCACGGTGAACCGAGCAGGCGCGCTGCGCGCCGGTGCCACGATGCTGCTGGCCGGTACGGCGGAAGGCGGGCGCAGCGACATGCCGATTCTGTCGTGGCAGCGGTACGGACGCGGTATGAGCGCCGTGTTCGGCGTGCAGGACAGCTGGTTGTGGAAAATGGACACGTCGATTCCGGTGGAGGACGTCACGCACCAAACGCTGTGGCGTCAGCTGGTGCGCTGGATCGTGGAAGACGCGCCGGCGCCGTTCGAAATCAATGCCTCGCCGTCGCGCGTGGCGCCGGGTGAGCCGGTGTCGCTGCGCGCCCGGGTGAGCACGCCGTTCTTCACCGATGTGAACGATGCCACGGTGACGGTCACGGTCACGTCGCCCACCGGCACCACGCAAAGCGTGCCACTGGAATGGACGTTGCGCGACGACGGCACCTACGCGGCCCGCTTCACGCCGAACGATACGGGCCGCTACGTGATCGAGGCCGTGGCCCAACGTGGCCGTGACTCCGTACAGACGGCCACGAGCTCGCTGCTCGTGGATGAGCGCGGGGCCGATGTGGCACAAGCTGAGCTGCGCGCGTCGCTACTGCGCCGTATCGCCGAACAGACCGGTGGTCGTTACTACCCGCTGGCGGACGCCGGCAAGCTGGCCGAAGACGCCGTCTTCACCGAAGCGGGCGTAACGGTGCGCGAGGCGAAGGATCTGTGGGACATGCCCGCGGTATTCCTG
>NZ_JBDNFF010000147.1:0-8074 GCF_041689975.1 Gemmatimonas sp. | reverse complement strand
TGAGCGCTACGCCGACTCGGCGGCGGTACTGGCGCACGTCCAGACTTTTGGAGCGCGATTCGCCGAGCGGTTCATGTCACTGCTCACGCCCACGCGTTTCACCGTGTACGGTTCGCCCGACACCGCCGTGCAGGGCGCGCTCTCGGCGCTCCACCCCACGTACATGGGGCAGGCCGCCGGATTTCACCGCTGACGCCGCGTGCTATGTTATCCGCGTTGTCATCTTCCGTGGCCGCGATGCTGCTGGGTGTATGCATGTCGGTAATCGGTGTGGGTGACCTCGCGGCGCAGACAGCCGACGCCTTAGCCGTTCGGGTGGCGCGCGGTGCCCAGAACGAGGCGATCGCCGCCGGGGATCTCGACGTCGTCATGTCGTTCTGGACCGACGACATCACCGTGCGACGCGCGCTCGGCTCGCCAGTATCCGGACGCGCGGCGGCCCGCGCCGCGTTCGAGCCACCCTCCGGAGCCGCGCCAGCAGCAGCGTCGACAGCGCCGCGCGTTGTGTATCGGCGCACCCCGACCGATGTCGAGGTGAGCACGCAGTGGCCGCTCGCCTTCGAATCCGGCGTGTGGGAAGGGCGGGAGGGGACAGGCAATGGGCCGGTCATCATCGGTGGTCGATTCTCGGCGCAATGGGTGAAGCGCGATGGTCGTTGGCTGATCCGCGCCGAGGTGTTCGTGGCGCTCACCTGCGCGGGGGCTGGTTGTTCGCTCGTGGCCGTGCCATAAATCAGGCATGAAACGTTTTGCGCGGACCCTGCTGCTGGCCGTCGTGCCGATTCCTTTGTTCCGGGGTCATCCAGCCGGCGGCGACGCACGACGGACTCCGTAGTGGCGAACAAGATCCGCGTGAGCTCCGACGAGCTCCGACGAGCTGCGCGAACGATTGCGGGCGCTGTTCGACGACGAGTTGCGGATCGATCGCGAGTTGGGTCGCGGTGGTATGGCCGCCGTCTTTCTGGCACACGACTCGGCGCTGGGGCGACAGGTCGCGGTGAAATTACTACTCCCGCATGTGTCGATACACGTTGACGTGGTCGAGCGGTTTCTGCGTGAGGCGCGCACGGTGGCGGCTTTGCAGCATCCACACATTGTGACCGTGTACGGCGTGCGTAGTCGTGGTGATGCGCATGCCATCGTGATGCAATTCGTGGACGGCAGCAATCTCGACACCGTGCTGGCCGAAAAGGGCGCGCCGCCACCAGCGCAGGCGGCACGCATGCTGTCGCAGGTGGCGGCGGGGCTACAGCACACGCATGATCGCGGCGTGGTACATCGCGACGTGAAGCCGTCCAACGTGCTCGAGGACGACCAGGGTAACGCATACGTGTCGGACTTCGGCATCGCACGCCGCGACGACGCCATGCCGACGAGGGCGGGCCTCGTCCTCGGCTCATGGGACTACATGAGCCCCACACAACGCGCGGGCGAGCGTGTGACGGCTGCCGCCGACCAGTACGCCTTCGGCGTGATGGCGTTCGAAGTGTTCACCGGGCGGCTGCCCTTTCCCGGTACGCCGGCCGAAGTGGTTCGGGGACACATGGACAAGCCGGCGCCGTCGCTACGGGCCGTGGCGCCGGAGCTCACGCCAGCTATCGACGCCTTGATCGCCCGCATGCTGGCCAAGGATTCCGCCCTCCGGTGGCCGTCGCTGCTCGAAGCACGGGAACGGCTTGCGGAGCTGGCGTCGGGGGAGGTGGCCACCGTGCACGAGACAACGCGCGCCGAGTCGGGCTCGCCGCGTCGGTATGTCGTCGTCGGCGCCGTGGTCGTGCTTCTCGTAGCGGCCGCGGTGATTCTCCGCGCTACACTCTCACGCTAGTGCGTAAGCCCGTACACCACGTAGTTGGTCGCGAACTTGTACGCATCGTTGGAGAAGTTCACGGGGTACCAGCCTTCCCCTGACCACTCCATGTAGTCGCCGATGTCGTTGTTGTAGTTGATGATCACCTGCAGCCGCTTGGCGGGATCGTTGTCCTCGAAAATGCCCAGGTACTCGGCCTTCGCCAACGGCGTGGCGGGGTGCGTCATCCCTTCCAACGTCTTGATGTGAAAGAAGGAATTGAAGATCGGATGCGACACGTTCATCGACACGATGCGCGCGTTGGGTAGCACCGCCATCATCGCTTTCTCGAACACCTCCCACTGCCGGTCGAAGTAGAAGTCGTCGACGATCAGGAAGCCGCCCTTCTGAATCCAGCGACGGAGCGCTTCGGCTTCCTCCTGCGTGGGATACCAGTAGCCCGGCTCGGTGAGATACGCGATCGGATAGTGATTGAGCGCCGGGTCGTCGAGCACATGCACGTTGCTGGCCTTCTTGTGCAGTCGCAGCGTGGAGAGATCGCCCAGGATCGTCATGAAATTGCGCTCCATCTGCGGATAGTCCGCACTCCACGCCATGCGATAGCCCTGTGTGTAGCGTAGCCGCACGAACGTGAAGCGCCCGTCGTACGGGGCGTTCGGCTCGACCATGAAACGCTGGCGCTGCGACCACGCGATCGGTGCGGCGACGAGCAGCAGAGCGAGCGTGCAGCACGCGAGTCGGAGCGACCGTCGGAACCGTGGAACTGGATGCACGCTGTCGTGGCCAAGGGAGAAGGGTAAATTGCGCCCGGTACGTCTCCTCGTCTACCTGATCCCGAGCATGTCACGCACGCTCCTCCGATACTCGGCCCTGCTGGCGCTCTCGTTCGCTGTGGGGCGCTCGGGTGATGGCTTCGCTCCCGGCGCCCGTGTGCTGCTCGACGCGCACAATGCGTACCCTGAGCGGGGCCAGTGGAGCACGCGGATCGATGAAGCGCTGGCCACCGGCCTGCCGATTGCCATCGAGCAGGACCTGCATTGGCGGGTGGCGAGCGGGGAGGCACCGCAATCTGTCGTCGCGCACGACGATGATGCGCTCGAGGGGGCGCCCACGCTCGACGCCTACTTCTTTGCCCGCATACGCCCCATAATGGAGCGTGCGCTGGCCGATAACCGGCGCGACACGTGGCCGCTGATCACGCTCAATCTCGACTTCAAGGACAATACGCCAGCGCATCTCGATGCGGTCTGGGCGATGTTGGGGAGGTACGAATCGTGGCTGACTACGGCCACGCGTACCAACACGCCCGTGCACGCGGAGCCACTGGTGCCGGGACCGCTGTTGGTACTGGCCGGTTCGGACACGGCGCAGCGGCGGCGCTTTCACGACGACATACCGGTCGGTGCGAAGCTACGCACCTTCGGCGCCATGCGACCGGTGCCAGTGGCCGGGGAGACGAAAGCGTTACGCGCGCGTCGCGCCATGCGGATGACGAGCGCTCAGCACATCGACGCACACGCCGACAACTTCGCGCGTTGGGTGAACTTTCCGTGGAGCGTGATCGAGGCTGGTGGGCAGAGCACCGCCGGCGCGTGGGTGCCCGCCGACGCCGCGCGACTGCAGGCGTTCGTGCGTCGAGCGCACGCGCGGGACTTCTGGATTCGCTTTTACACGCTTGACGGATTCGCGCCCAGTGAGGATCGTGGCTTTACCGCGTCATACAACTTCGGATCACGCGCCGCCGCGTCGGCGCGATGGCGGGCCGCGATCGCGAGCGGCGTCGATTTTGTCGCAACCGATCAGTACGCTGCGTTCGCGGAGTTGCGTCGGTAGCTCCCCCGTCCGCCTACGCCGGCGTGATGTGCTTCGCGGTAATCGCAGATAGCGACGCAGTGCCGCTTTGCTTCATCGCGACTTCGAACTCCTTGCGCAGCAGGCCGAGCACCGCTTCCACGCCTTCCTGTCCGAAGGCACCGAGGCCCCAGATGTAGGGGCGGCCGATCCCGACCGACGTGGCCCCGAGCGCCATCGCCTTGAACACGTCGGTGCCGCGCCGGAATCCGCCGTCGCAGATCACCGGGATGCGTTTTTGGGTGCCGAGCAGGACGTCGGGCAGTGAGGTAATGGTTGCCCGATGCGAGTTTTCGGCGCGGCCGCCATGGTTGGATACGAACAGGCCGTCCACGCCGTGCTTCACCGCGAGGTCGGCGTCTTCGCTCGTCACGATGCCCTTGATCAGCACCTTCATGTTCGTGGATTGCTTGAGGCGGTCGACGAACTCCCACGTCGGCGTGCCGACTTCAGGGATCGGTGTGACCTTTTCGTAGCCCACGAGATTGGGTTTGCGTCGATTGTCGCGATCGTCCACGCGTCCGCTCACGCCCGGCAGCGGCGCGCCGCCCAGATGACAGGCGGTGCAGGTGCGCGTGTCGTTCCGCGCTTCGCGGATCATCGTTTCGCGGTTGCTGCCGCCCAACAGATCGACGGTGAACACGATGGCCGGCGCGCCCGCCTTCTCCATGCGCTTCACCATCTGCCGTGTGATCGCCCAGTCCTGCTGGTGATACAGCTGAAACCACACCGGTCCGCCGCGCGCCTCGATAGCGTCTTCGATGGACGTGGTGGCCACGGTGGAGAGCACCATGAGATGATCCTTCGCCTTGGCCGCGCGGGCCACCGCGATCTCGCCAAGCGGATGGAACGCCTTTTGGCTACCCACCGGGTTGATCACGATGGGCGTGGGATAGCGCGTGCCGAACCATGACACGCTGGTATCCAGACGGCTCACGTCGATGAGGCGGCGCGGTCGCATGGCCCAGCGGTCGAAGCCCTGACGGTTAGCCTGAATGGTGGCGTCGTCGTCGGTGCCGGTGGCGAGGTAGCCCCAATGGGCCACGGGAATGTTCTGCTTGGCGACCGGCTCGAAGTCGAAGACATTGAGCGCCTCACCGGCCGTGCGGATCTGTTGCGCGAGCTGCAGCGCGCTGTCGTCGAGGCGGGTTCGCGGACCGTCGCTGGCGTGCAGCAACCGGGTGAACACCGATTCATCGAGACCGGCGGCGGCCAGCAACGGACTGCCGGCCAGGAACGTAAGGAAATGACGGCGAGAGGGGTCGATGGACATACCCCAAGAGGCACTCATCGCTCGCCGTTGTCCAGCGTCATAGATTGACCGCACTCGCCCTTCCCACCCGCAGCTCCCCTCCCTTTGTCTTTCCTGTCCGCGCTTCGGAGCACAGTGCTCCGCTCCTCGATACCGGCGCTGTTCGCCGCCACGGCGCTGATCTCCACCGCGCTGCTCACCGCCGGCTCGGCGGCCCATGCCCAGACGGCCGTACCGCGTCTCGATGCCGCCGTGGCGGATTCGTTCGCCCGGGCGGCGCGCGCGCGCCCGCGCCCGTCATTCAGCACGCTGCGGGTGACCACGGCGCCGACCATCGACGGTAAGCTCGATGAGGCGATGTGGTCGCAAGGCACCCCCATCCGCGATTTCGTGCAACGCGAGCTCAACGAAGGCGTGCCCGCCTCCGAGCGTACCGACGTGCGTGTGGCCACCGACGGCGTGAATCTCTACATCGGCGCGCGCATGTACGACCGCGAGCCGCAGCTGATCGTGCCGGGCGAGAAGATCCGCGACGTGCAGCTCGCGAACAGCGACCACATCGCATTCGTGTTCGACACGTATCACGATCACCAGAACGGCTTCGTGTTCGCGACGACGCCGGCCGGCGTGGAGTACGATGGCCAGGTGATTCGCGAAGGCGAAGGCGGTGGGGCATCGGTGGCCGGCCAGAATCGGATGCAGGCGGGCGGTATGGGTGGCTTCAACGTGAACTGGGACGCCAGCTGGACGGTGGCCACCACGGTCGACTCACTCGGCTGGACGGCGGAATTCCGTATCCCCTTCTCGACGTTGCGCTATCAGTCGGGGAGCGCTGAGCAGACGTGGGGCATGAATGTGTCGCGCAACATCCGTCGCAAGAACGAAGAGTTGTACTGGGCCTTCATCCCGCGGCAGTTCAACCTCTATCGCCTGTCTATTGCCGGCACTCTGGCCAATCTCACCCTGCCAGTGCGTCGCATTCGCACGGTCACGCCGTACGTGCTCGCGTCGTCGCAGGAGCGCTGGACGAGCGGCATCAAGCAGGACAGCAAACGTCCCACGGAGTTTGGCGGCGAGATCAAGTACGGCGTAACGCCGGCGCTTACGCTCGACCTCACGGTCAATACCGACTTCGCGCAGGTGGAAGTCGACGATCAACGCGTGAATCTCACACGTTTCCCGATCTTCTTCCCGGAGAAGCGTCCGTTCTTCCTCGAGAACGCCGGTGTGTTCTCGGCCGGCACGCCGCAGGCCGTCGACCTGTTCTTCACGCGTCGCATCGGTATCTCCGACAATGGCACACCGCAGCCGATCCTGGGCGGCGGTCGCTTGTCGGGACGCGTGGGTGGCACGACGATCGGTCTGCTGCAGATGATCACGGACTCTCCCGATGCGCTGAATCCGGGACAGTCGTTCACGGTGGGACGCGCCACACGCGAACTGTCGGCGCGCTCACGGATCGGCGCGATGGCGGTGCAGCGGATGGCGACGGACGACGGTGGTGACGTGAACCGTACGTTCGCGGTGGACAGTCGCATTGGACTCGGCCAGCGCTGGACGAGTGACTTGTGGGCCGCACGCACGACGACGCGTGATCTCGACGGCGATGCCAATGCCTTCAGCACACGGATCGCGTATCAGACGAATGTCTGGAATCACAACGCGCGCATCGCGCAAATCGGCGAGGACTTCAATCCGGAAGTGGGCTTCATGAGTCGCCCCGGGGGGTATCGCGCATACGACGTCTCCTTCATGCGTCTCGTCCGCAAGCCGGAGTGGGCGTGGTTCCGTCAGTGGAATCCGCACGCGAGCTATCGCAGTGCGTACGGGATCAGCGATGGTTTCTATCAGTCGGGGTACTGGCACATCGATCTCACCGAGATCGAGTTGGCGAACAGCACGAGGTTCGGCCCCGAGTACAACATCTCGCACGAGGGGCTGCAGGCGCCGTTCACGATCGCGCCCGGCGTGGTGCTTCCGGCCGGTCAGTACGACTGGGGCACCTTGGGCTGGGATTACACCACCGACCCGAGTGAGAACCTGTTCGTCACGGGGCGATTCGACGTGGGCCAGTTCTGGACGGGCCGCCGCAGCGGCGGCAGCGGCACGGTCACGCTGCGCCGTGGCGCCACGTTCTCCGGTTCGTACACCGCGGATTACAACGACGTGCGTCTGCCGGAGGGCAATTTCATCCGGTCACTGCAAGCAGTGCGTTTGAATTACTTCTTCTCGCCGCGGGTGTTCGTGCAGACGCTCACGCAGTACAACAACCAGCAGCAGATCTTCTCCGCCAACGTGCGCTTCGGCTGGCTCAACACCGCCGGCACGGGCTTGTTCATCGTGCTCAACGACGGCCGAGCTGCGACGGGCTTCTTCGACCTCGGCGCACCGCAGCAGCGCTCGGTGTTCATGAAGTTCACGCGCCAGTTCGGCACGGGCGGCTGACGGTTTGCCTCGTATGCCGACCGAGGCCGGGTGCTGCGGATAGATCGCCAACCGCTGGAACACGGAAACTACGGATTGCACGGAAACGGCCACAGATAAGCGGAGTGGCTACGGACGGTCATGCGTCATGGCCATCAAGTCTGTTGCTTATCCGTGTTGTTTCCGTTGATCGGTGCCATCCGTGTTCCGGCTGTTGCGATGCTCGTGTTGTTCGCCGCGAAAGGCCGAGCGATCTACTTTGGAAACGCTAACCGGAGCCGTTGCCACCACTGTTCGTCGAACGCGCTCAACGCCCGCGGATTGCCGCTGGCCACGTCGGCTTCCTCGCCGTGGCGTGCGATGACGAGGTCGAGTGACGGGATCACGTAGATCTTCTTGTCGCCCTTGCCCAGCGCGGCGATCAGGTCGCTGGGCGCGCTTGGAATCAGTGCACTTGGCACTGCGGGCAACAGATATGGCCCCGGGATGCGGTATGAGCCCTTGCCGTTGAGCCACCAGAGGTAGCCGTAACTGGGATTGTTCGGCGCGGCGGTCTTGAGTGCTGCCATGAAGTAGCTCTCGTCGCCCAGAATGGCTTGGCCGTTCCATCGTCCACGATTGAGGATCAAGTGCCCGAAGCGTACCATGTCGCGCGCAGAACAACTCAACACGAGCCCCAGCTCTCCGGTATCGATATTCGGAACCCATCGCGCTGTTCGCATACCGATCGGCGTGAACAG
>NZ_JBDNFF010000146.1:0-14746 GCF_041689975.1 Gemmatimonas sp. | reverse complement strand
TGCACACATTGCGCGGCATTGCCGACGCGCACCACACCACCATCGGCGCCGTCGCACTCCGCGCGGTGCTCGACGAACCCGCTGTAACGGCGGTCATTGTCGGGGCGCGTCACGCTGAGCACCTACCGGCCACGCTGGCCGCGCTATCTTTGGAGTTCACGGCTGCCGAACGGGCATCGCTGCAGTCGGTGGTAGCGGCGGCGCCCGGTCCTCGCGGGGATGTGTACGACCTCGAGCGAGACATGACCGGCGTGCACGCCGGGATCATGCGCTACAATCTCAATACGGCGTGAGGTGGGCGGAACCGACTGCGATCGGCTATCGCATCGCGGCGAGCAGCGCAGCCATGGCGTCGTCGCTGTGACCAAGCGTGCGATTGGGAGTCGGCAATCCGAAATCCTCGAAGACATTGAGCTCCAGCCATCGCTGGAAGAACGGGTCGTCACAGACGTATGTCTGTGGAGGATGCTCGATGTGGACTCTGGCGCGTGGTATTCCGTATCGTCGTCGTTTATCCGCGTGGTTTCGGCGTCAATACGCGGTAAGGCTGTTCGGCGGACGTTTCGGTAGCGACTCACTCACAATAGACTCCGAGTGCTGTTCTTCGCGTGCTCCGCGCGAACCAGCTGGCTCTCCGATTGCTCCGTGGCAACCGCCAGCACCGCAGTTCGCGCGAAGTCCGCGAAGTCCGCGAAGTCCGCGAAGGCTCGCGAAGAACAGCAACACCGTGAGTGGTGTCCCCACGTGTTCACGGGTGGAGTGGTGCTTCCCGTGGATCACGCCGCACCGGCGCATGTTGCAGTGGCTGGGGAGTGCCGCTAATTTCGAGGGCATTCCACGCGTTCTCCGCTGAAAAACGTTGGGATACTACTGATGTTAAAAACTTCTCCACTATACTCGCAGTGGACGGGAACGCTACACTGAGCCGGTGCTCATGAACAGCACTCTCGATGTCGAATTCCACGCCTCCCGTTCGACCAGACGGTGTGTACCCCGATGCACCACCATCGCGAGGCGTCTCGTGCGCGCGACGGACAGGAATCATGACGCACGCCTCGCTCTCGGCCGAGGCCATTCGGCTGGCGCGCGAGCTCATGACGTTGCTCGACGATCGCCGCAGTCCACGCCGAGTCGCTGAAGGACGGACTGACGTCGACGTCCAGCGACTGGTGACTCTTCGCTATTCGGGGAGTCGGTCGATCATGGGCTGCGTAATCAATACGCGGCCCTTGTCCGTTCTCCGGAAGCGTGCGGCGTCCTTCTCGGGGTCTTCACCCACCACGAGCCCGGCGGGAATGACCACGCCGCGGTCGATGACGACGTCGCGCAGACGCGCACCGCGGCCGATCTCGACGTAAGGTTGCACCACGGCGCCGATGAGATGTGCGAAAGAGTGCACCTTCACGCCGGTGAAGAGTAGCGACTTCTCGACGTGCGAGCCGGACACGATGCAGCCGCCGGCGACCAACGAATTGATGGCGGCGCCGCGACGATGTGTATCGTTGTGCACGAACTTCGCCGGCGCGGTGATCTCGCTGTAGCTCCAGATTGGCCAGTTCTGATCGTAGAGGTCGAGCGACGGCACCACGCTGGTGAGGTCGATGTTCGCCTCCCAGTAGGCGTCGATCGTGCCGACGTCGCGCCAGTACGCCTCCACTTCACGATCGGCTTTCACGCACGACGTGCCGAAACGGTGCGCCACCGCTTTGCCGTTGGCGACCACGTAGGGAATGATGTCCTTGCCGAAATCACGCGACGAACTCGCATCGGCGGCGTCGCGGCGAAGGAGGTCGAACAGAAACGTCGTCTTGAACACGTAGATGCCCATGCTGGCGAGTGCCCTCGCCGGATTTCCCGGAATGCCGGGTGGGTCGGTCGGCTTCTCGAGGAACTGCACGATGCGGTCGTCGGCGTCCACGTGCATCACGCCGAAGTCCGACGCGTCTGTTCGGGCCACTTCGAGTACGCCCACGGTGACGTCGGCATTCTGCGCCACGTGCTGCTCCAGCATCAGCTCGTAGTCCATCTTGTAGATATGATCACCGGCGAGAATCACCATGTACTCCGGGTGATACGTCTCGATGATATCCATGTTCTGATATACGGCGTCGGCCGTCCCGTCGTACCACTGCGTTTCGCTCACGCGCTGGCTGGCCGGCAGAATGTCGAAGCTTTCGTTGCGCTCGGGTCGCAGGAAGTTCCAGCCGCGCTGCAAGTGGCGAATGAGACTGTGCGCCTTGTACTGCGTGGCGACGCCGATGCGCCGAATGCCTGAGTTGAGGGCGTTGGAGAGCGCGAAGTCGATAATGCGCGTCTTGCCGCCGAAGTACACGGCCGGTTTCGCCCGTCTGTCGGTCAATTCATACAGTCGGGACCCGCGGCCTCCAGCCAACACGTAGGCCATGGCGGTACGGGCAATGGTGCTGTGGCGCGTCGTTGACGTCATGTGGAGTTACTCGCAATCGGGAAGGAAATTGCCGTTACTGCATCATGGGCGGCAGGTTCAGCTGGCGAAAGGGTGTCCTGCAGCGATTCGGGACTGCATTTTTCAAACATGAACGTCCTCTTCGCGGCGGCTGAAGTCGCCCCAGTGATCAAGTCGGGTGGACTGGCGGATGTGGCCGGCGCCCTCCCGGCCGCTCTACGGCGCGCCGGACACGACGTACGGGTCGTGATGCCGTACTTCCGCGAAGTGCGCGAGCGCGGCGTTCCGGTGGAAGGGCCGATCGCCGCCTCGTTCCTGACCGTCGGCGAGCGCCAGGAGGAAGTGCGCATCTGGCGACTGGCCGGCAGCGATACGCCCGTGTACTTGCTCGATATCCCGGCGGCGTTCGAGCGTGTGGCGATTTATGGGGAAGGGGATGACGATCGCCGGTTCATCCTCTTCGCGCGTGGCGTGCTGGCACTGATGCAGCATCTGCGCGAGGTGGAGCGGTGGCAGATCGATGTGGTGCACAGTCACGACTGGCATGCCGCCCTGATCGCGAACTACCTGAAGACGTACTACGCATACACCTTTGGCCGCGTGGCCACCGTGTTCACGATCCACAACCTTGCCTATCAGGGGCAGCGAAGCACCAGAACATTGGCGCTGGCCGGACTCACTGAAGGCGGCTTGCCCGAAGACAGTATGGGCCCCGGGATCGCGGGCACCTTCAACTTCATGGCGCGCGGCATCTTGTTCAACGACGTGGTGACCACGGTCAGCCCCACGTACGCCCAGGAGATCATGACCACCGAATACGGCGAGCGGCTGGATGGATTGCTGCTTGCCAAGCGCGATCGCGTGGCCGGTATTCTCAACGGCATCGATCGCGAGGCATTCAACCCCGCCACCGATGTGCACCTGGCGGCACCGTTCGATGTCGATGACCTCTCGGGCAAGGCGGCATGCAAGGCGGCGTTGCAGGCGGAGCTCGGTCTGCCGGTGGCGCCCGAGCGCCCACTGTTGGGGCTAGTGTCGCGGCTCGTGGAGCAGAAGGGGTTCGATCTGCTCGATCAGGTCATGCCGTGGTTGTTACAGGGCACCGACGCGCAGCTGGTGGTGCTGGGGTCGGGCAATGCGCATCTGCAGTTCGTGATACAGCAACATGCGCGGGCGCATCCGCAGCGCATCGCGGCGCGCATCGGCTTCGATGCGGCGCTGGCGCAGCGCATCTACGCGGGCAGCGACGCCTTTCTCATGCCGTCACGATTCGAACCCTGCGGCCTGGGCCAGATGATCGCGCTGCGCTACGGCAGTGTGCCGATCGTGCGCGCCACCGGTGGCCTCGTCGACACGGTACGCGAAGGCTTCGACGGCAACGGCTTCCGCTTTCACCCGTACGACGCACAGCACTTCGCCGACGCCATTGCACGGGCGCTGGAGGTGTATCGTGACCGGGAAAGCTGGGCGCTCCTGCGGGCGCGCGGTATGCGGGAGGACAACTCGTGGGATCATGCGGCCGAGCAATACGGCGGTGTGTATCGGTGGGCGGTGCAGTTGGTGCGCTGAGGCTTGTCGCTCTGCGCCTCTGCGCCTCTGCGTTATCGGGTTAGCGGTCTGTTCGTCGCCGCCACCGTGGGACTGATCACGCAGAGGCGCAGAGTACGCAGAGGCGCTGAGCGATGTCATGATTGGACGAACACGGCACATACATCGCGTCCGCATCTTGCCAATCAGGGCGTTCAGGGCGCACGTTTGCGGCATGCTCACATCTCACTTGCGCTGTGCGATCCGCTACGCGGTCGCCCTCGTCGCGCTCTCGATCACCCTGCCGCGCGCCGCCTACGCCACCTGGTCGGTGATCGCCGTCGACGCCGCCACCGGTCGCGTGGTCATCGCGTCGGCCACCTGCGTCAACAACACCGACGCCTTCCTCATGGGCATTCAGGCCGTCGTGGTGCCCGGTAAGGGCGTCGCCGCCTGTCAGGCTGGCGTAGACGGCACGCACGCCAACCAGATGCTCGTATACCGCGAACTCGCCAAGGGTACCGACCCGGCGCGCATCATCGAGATGCTCTCCGAAGATCCGGCCTTCCAGTCTCGGCAGTTCGGGATTCTCGACCTCACCGGCCGCAGCGCCGGACACTCGGGACTCACCAACGGCTACGTGTCGCAGGACATCCAGGGGCGCGTACCGGGCACGCAGATCTACTACTCGATTCAGGGCAACATCCTGCGTCCGGGCGAGGTCATACCGAACGCGGTGAAGGCGTTCCTGCACACCAAGGGCGCGCTCACCGATCGGGTGATGGCAGCGCTCGAAATTGCCGACCAGTACGGTGGAGATAGTCGATGTGTCTGCCCGCCTTTGCCGGCCGACGGTTCGGCCCCGGCCAGTCCGTGTGAGGGGCGCACGTCGTACATCGCCTACATCCTGCTGGCGAACCAGAACGACACCAACGGCGACTCGCACAACAACGGCAGCTACGCGATGTATCTCACGGTCACGCAGCCGGACCAGGGCGGACCGAATGCCATCAAGGCCGGTGAGAATCTGAATCCGGTAAAAACGCTGCGCACGCGCTATGACGTATGGCGGAAGCGTATGCCGAAGTCGTTCTCATGAACGCCATCCGCACACTGCTCGCGGCCGTCGCCTTGTGCGCGTCGCAGAGCGCGTCCGCACAGCGTCGACCGGCCATTCGGGTGATCACACTGACCTCGAGCGCGTTCACCGATGGCGGCATGATTCCGGCCCGCCACGCGCAAACCGGACGCGACGTGTCGCCCGCGTTGAGCTGGAGCGGCGCGCCGGACTCCACGCGCAGCTTCGTGCTGCTGGTGCACGATGCCGATGCCGCCATCGGTGACGGCACCGACGACCTGCTGCATTGGATGGTGTGGAATATTCCGGGCAACGCCACCGCGCTCCCCGAGGGCGTGCCACAGGGGGCGCAGGCCGCCAACGGCATGCGGCAGATCAGCGGCACCGGTCCGTACTATCGTGGCCCGGCCGCACCGGCCACAGGTCCGACGCATCACTACGTGTTCGAGCTCTATGCCCTCGACGCCGTGGTGAACGTGGCACCGACCGGTATGTCACCATCGCTCACGCGACGCGACGTGATGGCCGCGATGGCGTCGCACATTCGTGGTAAGGGTGTGCTCGTAGGGTTGTATCTCCGGCCGGCGCCGTGACTCGTCTGTGAACGTCGACTTCCCGACTATCGCCGCCATCCGCGCCAACCGTGAACGGCTGGGTGACCGCGTGATCACCACCTCGGTGCGCCTGCTGGTAGACGACGCGCTGGCACGCGCCGTGGGTGACGGTACGCGCGTGTGGATCAAGGAAGAACTGTTCCAGCGCACCGGCAGCTTCAAGCCACGCGGTGCGCTGTCGGTGATGCTGGACCTCGATGCCGCCGCGCTGGCGCGTGGAGTCGTTGGGGTATCTGCGGGTAATCACGCGATCTCGCTGGGCTATTCGGCGCGCGTGCTGGGTACCACCGCTACCGTCGTTATGCCAAAAACGGCAAACGCCTTTCGCGTACAGGTGTGTCGTGAACTTGGTGCGACGGTCGAGTTGCTGGAGAACGTGCACGCCGCCTTCGCCCGCGTGAAGGAGATCGAAGCCAGCGAAGGACGCACCTTCGTACACCCGTACGAAGGCCCGAAAACCGCACTCGGTACCGCCGGCGTGGGCGTGGAGTTCATCGATCAGGTGCGTGCCGCCGGCGAAGAGCTCGACGCGGTCATCGTCGCTGCCGGTGGCGGTGGTCTCACCGGCGGCGTGGCCTGCGCCGTGAAGCAGATGAGCCCGGGCACCGCCGTGTACGTGGTGGAACCCGAAGGCGCCGACACCATGTACCGCAGCTTCGCGGCCGGGTCGCCGCAGTCCATCGATGCCGTCCGCACCATTGCCGACTCGCTCGGCGCACCGCGCTGCGAGCCCTATTCGTATGCGCTCAACAGACAGTTCGTGAATGAAGTCGTGCTGGTGAGCGACGATCAGATTCGCGACGCCATGCGGCTCACGTTTCGTGCGGCGAAGCTCGTGGTCGAACCGGCCGGTGCCGCCTCGCTGGCGGCGCTCATGTATCCGCTACGCCAACGCCTGGAGGGGAGGCGCGTGGGCATCGTGGTGTGTGGCGCGAACATCGACGCAGCCACGTTTGCGGCGCAGGTGTTGGCGTGAGCCGTGGGTCGACTGCGCTCGACACCGGCCTGATGGGCTGGTGGCGAAGCGCGCCACCGCAGCCGCGCCGTGCCCTCATCGCCGCTTCCATGGGCTGGGCGCTCGATGCCTTCGACGTGATGCTCTTTTCGCTCACCTTGTCGGCGGTGATCGCCGAGTTGGGGCTCACGAAGGCACAAGCCGGCGCGCTCGGTTCGATCACGCTGCTGGGCGGCGCTGCCGGTGGGCTGTTCTTCGGATGGGTGGCCGACCGCTACGGGCGCACGCGTTCGATGATTTGCAGCGTGCTCCTGTACTCCGTGTTTACCGCCGCCTGCGGTTTGTCGAATACGTTCTGGCAGTTCGCCTTCTTCCGCGCGCTGTTGGGGCTCGGCATGGGCGGCGAATGGGCCAGCGGCGCGGCCCTGGTGTCGGAAAGTTGGCCCGCCAAGTCGCGTGGCCGTGCACTGGCCTTCATGCAGAGTTCGTGGGCTATCGGCTTCGCGGCAGCCGCTATCGTTGTGGGCCTCGTGTTGCCGGCCTACGGGTGGCGCGTGGTGTTCTTCATCGGCATTCTGCCGGCGTTCTTCACGCTCTGGGTGCGTCGCAGTGTAGAAGAACCTGACGCCTGGAAAGTGATGAATCAGGCGCGACTCGAGGCCGCGCGCTCAGGTGCCGACAAGCTGCCCAATGCGCCGCGCGCGCACTCGGTGTTCGACATTTTCCGCGGGGCGATGCTGAAGCGCACCGCCGCCGTCACGTTCATGAACGCCTGCACGCTGTTCGGCTGGTGGGGCATGAACGGCTGGATCCCCGCGTATCTCTCGCTGCCCACCGCGCAGGGTGGCATCGGCCTCAGCACCGCCACGATGTCGACGCTCGTGGTGTTCATGCAGCTTGGTATGTGGCTGGGTTACGTGTCGTTCGGGTACATCACCGACGTCATGAGCCGCAAAAAGGTGTACGTGGTGTACCTGCTTGGCGCGAGCATGCTGCTGCCGTTGTACGGATCGTTGTCGAACCCGCTGCTGCTGCTGTTGCTTGGCCCATTCGTGGCATTCTTCGGCACGGGCTTTTTCAGCGGATTCGGTGCGCTCACGGCCGAAATGTATCCCACACAGATCCGCGCGTCGGCGCAGGGCTTCACGTACAACATCGGCCGCATTGCGAGTGCCACGGCGCCGTTTACCGTGGGCTCACTGGCCACGTCGCGCGGCTTTCAAGCGGCGTTCGCGGTGGCGGGAGCGGCGTACTTGTTGGCCGCGATCACGTGGTCGGTGATTCCGAATACGCAGGGGAAGGCGCTTGAGTAACAGCGAAGTAGGGAGTCGGGAGTAGGGGGTACGGGGGAGTCAGTTTGAGAATACGGATTTGAGTTGCTCGGTGGCCCACGTTAAATCCGCGCGGCTCACCACCAGCGGTGGCGAGAGACGGATCACGGTGTCGTGGGTCTCCTTGCAGAGCATGCCGTGCGTTTTCAACGCTTCGCAGTACGGGCGCGCTTTTTCGTGCAGCTCGATGGCGATCATCAAGCCGCGTCCGCGCACCGCTTTGATGGCGGGGTGACGTAGCGTGCGCACCTGCTCGAGGAACCACGCCCCCTGTTCGGCGGAGCGCTCCACGAGATGCTCGTCTTGCAACACGCGCAGTGCGGTGCGCGCTACGGCGCAGCCGAGCGGATTGCCGCCGAAGGTGCTGCCATGTGAGCCGGGGCCGAATACGCCGAGTACATCGCGTCGCGACACCACCGCCGACACGGGATAGAAGCCGCCGGAGAGCGCCTTGCCGAGTACGTACATGTCGGGCTTCACGCCGTCGTGATCGCAGGCGAACATGGTGCCGGTGCGGCCAAGTGCCGTCTGGATTTCATCGGCGATCAGCAGCACACGCTGGTCGGTGCAGAGAGCCGAGAGTTCACGCAGGAATCCGTCGGGTGGCATGAGCACACCAGCCTCGCACTGGATGGGCTCGATCAGCACAGCACAGGTGTTCGCCGTCATCGCAGCGCGTACGGCCGCGATATCGCCGAAGGGCACGAGCACAAAGCCCGCAGCAAACGGTCCGAAGTGGGCCTTGTACGATGGCTCCGACGAGAAGCCCACGATGGTGGTGGTGCGTCCGTGGAAGTTGTTGTCGAAGGCAATGATCGTAGCCTGCCCGTCGGGAATGCCTTTCTCGCGATAACCCCATCGGCGCGCGGCTTTGATGGCCGTTTCCACCGCTTCGGCGCCGGTGTTCATGGGCAGCACCATCTCCATCCCGCACAGTTCCGCCAGCTCCTCGCAGAAGGGCCCCAACTGATCGTTGCGGAAGGCGCGCGACGTGAGCGTCACGCGTGATGCCTGCTGCACGAGTGTGGCGAGGATGCGCGGATGGCAATGCCCTTGATTCACGGCCGAGTAGGAGCTGAGGCAATCGAGGTAGCGCTTGCCCTCCACATCGGTCACCCAAGCGCCTTCGGCGTGATCGATCACCAAGTCGAGCGGATGGTAGTTGTGCGCACCCCATGCCTCTTCGCGGGCGATCAGTTCGTCGGTGGCGGTCATAGTAGTCGGTGTCATGGCATCCTCCTGAGTTCTTTCCAGCGCGGTGATCAGAGAATCCGACGGCCGAAGGCGCTCGCAATCAGCTCGGCGCACAGTTGGGCAGTCTGGTTCTGTCGGTCGAGAATCGGGTTGATTTCCACCAAGTCCATCGCTACCATCGCGCCGGAGTCATGTACGATCTCCATGGCGAGATGTGCTTCGCGCAACGTGGCGCCACCACGCACCGGCGTCCCCACTCCCGGTGCTTCGGCAGGATCGACCCAGTCGGCGTCGCACGACAGATGAACGCCGCCCGTGCCGGTGGTCACGATGCTCATTGCTTCGTCCATCACCGCGCGCAGTCCGCGCTCGTCGATGTCGCGCATGGTGTACGCATGCAGGCCGAGCTCCCGAATCATGGCCCGCTCGGCGTCGTCGAGATCGCGCAGCCCCACGTACACGAGATGCTCCGGACTCACCGCGGGAATCGCAGTGGAGAGCTGGCGCAATCGGCGATTCCCGAAACCCAGCAGGTGCGCCACCGGCATGCCGTGCACGTTGCCGCTGAGACTCGACTGCGGCGTGTTCAGATCGGCGTGCGCGTCGAGCCAGATGAGTCCCGTGCGCTGACCGCGTTCGGCGAGCGCCGTGGCGGTTCCGGCCACAGAGCCGGCGGCCAGTGAGTGGTCGCCACCCAGTACCAGCGGACGAATGCCGGCGCGCACGGCATTGGCGGTGCGATCGGCGAGATCGATGCACACTTCGGTGATCGCGTCGAGCACGGCCAGTGGTTCAGGCCCAAGTGACGTGCGATCGGGCACCGCCACATTGCCGGCGTCGTGTACGGTGAGGCCGAGCCGTTCGAGCTGCGCGGTGAGACTGGACAGGCGCATCGCCGACGGGCCCATGTCCACGCCGCGGCGACTGGCGCCGAGGTCCATGGGGACGCCGATGAGTTGGACGGTACCGGTCCAGGGTTTGACGGCGGCGCGGGCGGGGGAGGCAACGGTCGCGTTCATGCAATGAAGCTGTCGCTCGCCGATGATAGCAACAAGATCAAAGAATTACCATAAATGCGTCATTGACTGACGAAATGACAGCTATATTTAGCAATATGATAAGTTTTGTACGAAAGTCGTCGATCGGAAGGGAGCGCTGATGGATGCGCAGGACCTCCGGCTGATCGGGCTGCTGCGGGAAAATGCCCGCATGTCGGTTGCGCAGCTGGCCAAGCAACTTGGCGTATCGCGCGGCACGGTCCAGAACCGGATTGACCGGCTGATCGCCGACAACGTGCTGCTCGGGTTCACCGTGCGCACCACGCCGGAGGCGGCAGCGCATCGCGTGCGGGCGATCATGTCGATCGCGGTGGAAGGCGACCGGGTGGCGGGGGATCGCTCCGATGCGATCCTGCGCACGCTGCGTGGCTATCCGGAAGTTCAGGCGTTGTACACCACCAACGGCCGGTGGGATATCGTGGCTGAAATCGGCACTGACGGTCTCGAGAAATTCGACGAAGTGCTGCGTCGCATTCGGGGCATCAAGGGTGTCGCCAATTCGGAGACCAGCCTCCTGCTGTCGACGCAGAAACTCTGACGTTGAACGACGTCACGTCGACAGCAGAAGCCGCGCTTACTTCACGCCGAGGTTCTCCCTGAGGAAGGCGATCGTCTTCGGCCATCCGTCCTTCGTGGCGGCGAGATTGGCCGCTTCTTCGGCCTGGTCTCGCGCAGCCTTGGGGTCATCCTGCGCGCGCAGGAAGCCGTGGGTGGCGCCCTCGTAGCTGGTGCCTGAGTACTTCTTCTTGGTGACCTTCATGATCGAGTCGAGCGACGGCATGAGTGCGGCAATGCGCGCGTCCTTCGATCCGTTCAACAACATCACCGGCTGCTTGATCTTGTTGATCGAGTCGACGTTGATGCCGGCTGGTACAGCAGCCGTGGTCGCAGTCGCCGGCGAGCCACCGCTCGTGTACGGCAACCCGTAGAACGCCACGCCGCCCGAGAAGCCTTTCAGCCCGCGGTTGGTGGCGTGCATGAACACCGTCTGTCCGCCCCAGCAGTAGCCGATCACGGCGTACTTCTGTTTGGCGCTGGGCAGCATCATGGCGTAGTTCGCGGCGGCGTTGATCACGCGATTACGGTCGGCCGCGTTGACACCGGCGATCAGCTTGCGTGCGGAATCGCCGGAGAGTTCGACGCTGGTCGGACCACCACGCACCTTCGAGAGGAAGTCGGGCGCGATGGCGATAAAGCCGTCGGCGGCCACCTGATCGGCCACACCGCGTACCCAGGTGGAAAGGCCGAAGATCTCATGCACCACGACCACGACGGACGCTTTGGCGCGCGCGTTCGGGCTCGCGGGGTACACCACCCACGCCATGATCGAGTCGGCCGAGCCGGCATCCCAGGCGATCTTCACCCACTCGGCGTGCCGCGGGCTCGCCTTGATGCGTGCGGGGGCAGAATTGCTGCTGGCGGGGAGACCGGCGACGCCTTGCCTCGCGTTGGATGTGCGCATCGCGGGCGTCGAGAGGTCGGCGGCGCTCATGTGCGACATGTGGTCGTCGGCCGACGCGGGTGCCGGCCTCGCGGACGACGCGAGTGCGGATGAGGCCAGTGCGGATGACGCGAATGCGCGAGGGCCGCCGGAACCGCTGGGCGACGAGCGCTGCATGGTGCAGCCAGCGACGATCGCAACGGTGGCGAGCGCCACGGCGATCACGGAATTTCGGCGGGACATCGGAGAATCCTGGCAGAGGTGGGGACAGCAGGACAAAATCTCAGCGTCGAGACACCGCTTCGCCAGCAGAGCGAACGTCGGCGGCGTATATAAGCACGTTCCCGTCCGTTCCATCTCCTTCATACGCCCCCGCCGTTTCTCGTGTCCAAGCCTCGCGGCAATAATCTGGTCGCCCTCGGTTCAGCGGCCGTGCTGATCATCTACACGGCCGGCTTCGCGAAAACGAAGCCGGCGGCCGATCGCATGGCAGCCGAGAGTGCCGAACGTCGTCCGCGCAGTGCATCGCGAACTGGAGCCGGCGCTGCCGGGGCACGCACGGGTGCGGGGGAGTCTGGGGAGCCGATGGTACCGTCCATGCCTGTTGCGTCGGTGGTGAAGGAGCCTGTTGGGGTGCCGGCTTCAACCACGCCGGGCGCGGTGACGAGCTCGGTTGCTCCGCCGCCGACGGTTGAATCGAGCAATCTCTCCGAAGTGTTGGCGCCGAAAACGCATACGGCATCCACGACGCTTCCGGGCACGGCGACGGTTGTAAAAGTACCGGTCGTTTCGCAGAACGTGTCCGCGCAGGTCGCAACGATAGAAGCCGCGTTGGTATCGACAGTGAGTGCGCCGGTCACGGCGCTGCCGGTCGTGGCACCACTGGTGACGCCGCCGAGTGCGCCGGTGATCGCGACGCCGGTATCGAGTGCGCCCGCGCCGTCGGCGCCGGTGTCGACTCCCGCGCCGCCACCCGCTGCCGCACCGGCCGCGAAGCCAGCGGCAAAAACGTCGTACAAGGACGGCGTGTATCTCGGTCGTGGCACGTCGAGACATGGTGACATCGAAGCGATGGTCGAGATTCGCGACGGACGCATTGCGAACGCGGTGATTTCACAATGTCTCACGCGCTACTCGTGTTCGTGGATCGCGGTGCTGGTGCCGCAGGTCGTGGCTCGTCAGTCGGCCGAGGTCGACTATGTGTCAGGTGCCACGGTAAGCTCTGACGCTTTCTACTACGCAGTCACACAGGCGCTCGCGCAGGCGAAGTGAGTCGCACCACGCTCGATAAGTTAGCCGTGATCGCACCGATCTCCTCGCGACCGCGCATGGGCACGGTCGTCACGATCGAGGTGGTCGGGCACGATCACAGTCAGCGCGCCCGACGCACCCGCGATCTGGCCATCGAGCGCGCCTTCGCCTGGTTCGATCGCGTGGAGTCGGTCTGTTCGCGCTTCGACGCCAGCAGCGAGTTACGACGACTGTGCGCTACGTATGCTGTCGATGTGCCGGTGTCGCCGATGCTGTTCGAGGCAGTGCGGTTCGCGATCGCGGTGGCCGACGAAACACACGGGGCGTTCGATCCCACGGTCGGCGCGCGGATGGAAGCCCGCGGGTTCAACCGCGACTATCGAGACAGCGCCGTGGTAGCCGCCGGCCTGAACGCCGAGTTACCGGTGTCGTTTCGTGATGTGGTGTTGAACGAGTCGGCACGCACCATCCGGTTGGAACGCGCGTTGTTGCTCGACCTCGGCGCCGTCGCCAAGGGACTCGCCATCGACATGGCGGTGCAGGAGCTGCGCCCGCTCGCGAATTTCGTAGTCGACGCCGGCGGCGATCTGTATCTCGCCGGGCACAACGCCGACAACCTACCGTGGACGGTGGGTATCCGTCATCCGCGCGACCCGCATGCGCTGCTCACACGGGTGGCGCTCACCCACGCGGCGCTGTGCACGTCGGGTGATTATGCGCGACGCGTCTCTGGCAGCAACACGAACGAAGACATCAACGCAAGCAGTAACGAGCATCACCTGCTCGACCCCGCCACCGGCCATTCGCCGCGCGACGCAATCAGCGTGTCAGTGATCGCGCCGACCGCGATGGTGGCCGATGCCCTCGGCACCGCCGCATTCGTGCTGGGGTGCGACGAGGGTGTCGCGCTACTCGAACGTCACGGATTGCGCGGGTGCGTCGTGGATGCGAAGCTCGTTTGCCACACAACGCGGGATTGGATCGATGTCTGAGGTTGTCGCGCCGATCTCGCTAATGCCGTTCACGTCGCTTACGAAATTCTTCAAGACACCGAAGGGCCTGCTGGTGATCGCGCTCGCGCTGCTGATCCCGCTCGCGGCCACGGCAAGTGGATTCACGGTGGTGGCGCCGGGCGTCGCCGCCGCCGCTATCACCGCGATGCTGATCGATGCGCCGATTCTGCGCTATCGCGACAAGGCGTGGTCGTTTCCGAGTGGTGCGTTACTGACCGGCTTGCTGGTGGCGATGGTGCTCAGCCCGTTCGGCTCCTGGAAGATTGCCGCCATGACCGCGGCGATGGGTGTGCTCAGCAAGTACGTGGTGCGCGGCCGTTCGTCGAATGTGTTCAACCCCGCGGCTCTCGCGCTGGTGGTCAGCTACTTCGCCTTCGACACGGGCCAAAGCTGGTGGGGCGCACTGCCGGAGCTTCCGCTCATGGCGCTCGCGGCGCTGTTCGCGACGGGCGTGTTCATCACCGATCGCGTGAACAAAATGCCGGCGGTGCTGGCGTTTCTCGGTATGCACTTTCTGTTGTTCACGCTCACCGCCTTCGTGGGAGATCCGGCTGGCGTGGCCGAGCTGTACCGCGAGCCCGATCTGCACGCCGCACTGTTCTTCGCGTTCTTCATGGTCACCGATCCGCCCACCTCACCGCCCAAAGCGCGCGATCAGATCGTGTTCGGCGTTATCACAGCGGTGGTGTCGTATTCGGTGTTCCAGCTGGTGGGCGCAGTGTACTTCCTGCTGGCCGGGCTGCTGGTTGCTAACGTGTGGGAAGCGTGGCGGCGATATCGCGTACGGGCTGCGCGGACTGCCACCGCAAGGTAAGAAGTTGCGAGCACGAGGTTTGCGATGCTTGCGGATGTCAACGTC
>NZ_JBDNFF010000145.1:0-22068 GCF_041689975.1 Gemmatimonas sp. | reverse complement strand
TGATGCCGTCGGGGGTAACGCCGCGGTTCCGGATACGGTTCTGGGGAACCAGAGGTACGTGTCCCAGTCCGGGACCGCGCACGGTGCGTTACGGTGGCAACACGCCATGTGTGGAAGTGCGCGCCGCGGACGACGGTTTGTTGATTCTCGACGCCGGCACCGGCATCCGTGCCTTGGGCGCGCGGCTCATGAGGGCCAGCGATGATCGCACCGCGCACATTATTCTGTCGCATCGACACAGCGATCATGTGCTCGGACTCTCGCACTTTGCGCCGCTCGTGGCGCAGACGCGTGAAGTGCAACTCTGCTGCGGCGACGGTGAAATCGCGTCGCTGCAGGCGTTCGTCGATGCCTTGCTGTCGCCGCCGATGTTTCCCTATGTGGACGGCATTCGCAGCCGGCTCCGCGTGTACGACTGGGAGCATTCCCCAGCGCGCCACGTGGGCACGTCGCGCGTGCATCGGTTCGCCGCTCAGCATCCCGGTGAAGCGGCCGTGCTGCGGATCGACGACGAGCGCGGGCCGGCCATCGCTTACGCGCCAGACAACGAGCTGGCCTATGCCGATAGCTCGATACACCTGGAGGCCTGGCGCGCGCGGCTCACGTCATTCTTGCGTGATGTGCCGGTGTTGGTGCACGACGCGACCTATCTCGACGCTGAGCTGCCGAGCCATGTCGGCTGGGGCCATTCGTCGTCGCTCGAGGCCACGCGTTTGGCGATCGAATGCGGCGCCGGGATGCTGGTGCTGTTTCACCATCATCCCGATCGCGACGATGACGCGGTGGAGCGCATGGTAGAGGAGAGCCGCGCGATGGTGACGCAGGCAGGCAGTGCGCTACGCGTGCTGGCAGCGTGGGAAGGGTTGGCGCTATCGGTGTGAGGCGCACCGATTCGTGCGCCCGGCCAAATCACTAACGACCCGAAACTCAAAACTCGAAACTCGAGACTCACGTGAGTCTCGAGTCATGAGTAAAAGTTCGGAGTTACGAGTCGTACCCGACCCTACGCCGCTCCCCACCCGCCACCGCCCGGCGTCTCGATCGTCAGTACGTCCCCCGCGTTCATACTCACGCGGCACTTGGCTGGCAGCAGCTCGCCGTTCAGCAGGTTCCGCCCGGGCTGCGCATCATGGCCACCATTCGCCCCCGGCGGTGCCACACGACGACGCTCGGTGAGCAAGGTGGCCGTGCACGCCACCAGCGCCTGATAGCGACGCACGATGCCGTCGCCGCCGCGGCTGGCACCGGCGCCGCCACTGCCACGACGTACGGAATACTCGACCACCCGCAGCGGATAGGCGCGTTCGAGTGATTCCACCGGCGTGTTGCGCGTGTTGCTCATGCCCACGTGCACGGCGTCGGGGCCGTCGCCGCGCGCACTCCCACCCTGCCCGCCCCCGAGCGTTTCATAGAAGCTCCACCCGGGCGCGCCGAGCGTGATGTTGTTCATCGTACCCTGCCCGCAGGCGGGAATGGGCAGATCATGCACACCGATACTCTCGGCGGCAGCCGATAGCGCCGCGAAGCACACGTCGGTCAGGCGCTGCGACAGTTCCACATTCCCCGCCGCCACGGCACTCGGTCGCTTCGCGTTCGCCACGCAGTCGTCGGGGATCGTGAGCACGAGCGCGCGTGCAACGCCGTCGTTCACCGGCACATCGTCGTCACACAGCACGCGCAGCACGAACACCGCTGCCGCCCGCGCTACGGCCGGCGGTGCATTCACGTTGCCACGCACGGCGGGCGATGTGCCGGTGAGGTCGAGATGCAGCGTGGCGTTCTGCACGCGCACATGCACCACCACCGGAATCGACGCGTCGGTCACACCGTCCCCTTCCAGCGCATCGGCAGCGCGCGCTTCGGCGCCCTCCAACAGCTCCAGACGCGCGCGGACTCGGCGCTCCGTGTAGTCCAGCAGCGCATTCACCGCGTCGCCCAGCGCGTCGGCGCCGAGCCTGGCATACAGCGCCTGCCAACCGGTTCGCCCCGCCGCGCAGGCCGCGCGTTGCGCGCGTAGATCCCCTTCGCGCTCTTCGGGTGTGCGCACGTTGGCGAGCACGAGCCGCACCACATCATCCTGCACTGCGCCGCCTCGCTCGATGCGCACTGGCGGCACGATGATCCCCTCCTGAAACAGCTCGGTTGCCCCGAACGGCATGCTGCCGGGACTCATGCCACCCACATCCGCATGATGCGCGCGCACGGCCGCGTAGCCGATGATGCGTTGTGCATCGTTCGCGTCGGCGATCACCTCGACCATCGTGAGGTCGGGGAGATGCGACCCTCCATGCGAAGGATCGTTCAGCAGAAACACGTCGCCCGGTGCCGCGCCGCAGGCACGCACCGCCGCCACCGACTCGGGCATCGCGCCGAGGTGGACGGGAATGTGCGCGGCCTGTGCCACCATGCGGCCGTCGGCATCGAACAACGCACAACTGGCATCGCGACGCTCGCGGATGTTCGGCGAAATGCTGCTGCGCTCCAGCAGTCCACCCATCTCCTCGGCGAGCATCGCAACGCCCTGCGAAAACACCGTGAGCTCGAGCGCGTCGAAGCGCGCACGCGTACTCGTCACGACTGGTCAGGCTCGGGCGCGGGATAGCCTGCCTGCAGAATCGCGTACTGGCAGCGCACCATCCACGCCTCCTGCAGATCCGCCATCTTCGCGCCTTTGCCGCGATCGGGTGCCATCGACAACAGTCCCTGCGCTGACGGATGCGGCAACGCACGCCGCGCCATCTCCGGCATCGGCGAACGCTTGCACAGCGTGTCGATCGTGCGCGTCGCGACGCGACCAAGCGTCACGATCCCTTTCAGTCCGCGCCCACGCAACAGGTTTATGTCGCGCGTGAGTCGCGTAAGGTTCGTCGTACCCTCGAGCTCCGATCGCATGGGGGCGCGAAAGGTTTGCCCGTCGTCGGTGGGGCAGCGGTCGAAGGCGTTGCCCAGCGCCACGCCCTGCGCGATCGGCACGATGCCGCTCGCCACGAACAGCGAGCCGTCCCACTCCATGCGGTCGATCTCCGACGGCAGCATCATCGCCCCCAGGCGCACGAGTACGTCGTAGAGCACCTTTCCCGCCGCGTCGCCGAGAAACGGCACCCCACTCTTGTCGGCGCCTCGAGGGCCCGGTGCTTCACCCACCAGCAACACGTGTACAGGGCCGTCCAACGGCATCAGCATCGGCACCGGCGTGCCGAAAATGCGTCCGATATGCGTCGTGTTCGACATTGTCATCGTTGTTGCTGCTCCAGCATCCAACCTCCGATTTCCAGCGATCGCGCGGTCCAGCCAAATGCGATTCGCATAGTCGCATCCGGCAGTCGTACGACGGCCGGACCCTCGAGCACTCGCTCCATGGCGCGTCCATCGTCGACATCGTGCGCCAGCGGCCCATCACGCGGCGGACGTGCAAAATGCACTGGCCACGGGGCGCTACTGAGCGTGGTCCGCGCGCTGATGAACTCCACCGGCCGATCGAGCTCGAAGCCTGCCCGCTCATCATGCCGCGCCACGAACCGCTCCGCGACGGCCGTCGGTGTGTCGCCCGGCTGCACGGTGATATCGAGTTCATACCCCTGCCCTTCGTAGCGGGCGCGCAGCCACCAACGCACGTCGAGATCGACCGCGTTCTCCTCGTCCCGCACGGTACGCAGCGCCATCGCCTGGGCTTCGAGTAGCGTCGTCAGAGACGCCGTCGTCAGCGCATCGGCCCGCTGCATCACGCTCACCAGCGACTCACGACGCTCGGGGGCCAAGGCCAGTCCAACGGCGCTCAGCACGCCGGCATGTGGCGGCACGATCACTTGGCGCATGCCCAATCGCTCAGCCAGTCCACACGCATGCAGCGGACCGCCCCCGCCGAACGCAATCAGCGGCACATCTCGCGGATCGACACCGCGCTCCACCGATACGCGCCGTAGCGCGCGCGCCATCGTGGCATCGGCCGTGGCGATGATCGCCTCGGCCGCCCGCTCCAACGACACACCAAGCGGCATCGCGATCGTCTCGACCGCAGCGCATGCGCGTTCGAGACCGATGTGCACGCCGCCGCTCCACTCGCCCGGAGCAATCGTACCCAACACCACATGCGCATCCGTGACCGTAGGACGCACACCGCCTCGACCGTACGCGGCCGGACCAGGCGATGCGCCGGCGCTCATCGGCCCCGTGCGCAACGCCCCGCCATCGTCGAGCCACGCAATGCTGCCACCACCCGCCGCCACCGCCTCCACCAGCACGCGCGGCAAGGCGATCGGCACACCGGCCACCGCACCACCGCGCTCCACCAGCGGCTCGCCGTCGTCCACCAAACCCACATCGGCACTGGTGCCGCCGATGTCGATCGTGAGCGCCCGCGACACACCAAGGGCACGCGCGATCGCCGCCGCGCCCGTGACACCGCCCGCCGGGCCAGAGAGGGCCAGCGCAGCCGCATGCGACGCGGCATCGTGCGCCGACAACGTGCCACCGGCCGACGTCATCACGCGTGGCGCGGGATACGCGTGCTGCGACAGTCGGTCGGAGAGCCCCGAAAGATACCGGCGCACGGCCGGTCGCGCATAAGCCTCGGCCACCGTCGTCGCCATGCGCTCGTACTCGCGAATCTCCGGCAACGCTTCGTGCGAGCACACCACATCGGCGGCGAGTCCGGCCTCGAGCAGCGCCACGCGCAAAGCATCGCGTAGTGTGCGCTCGTGCGACGGATCGCCGTAGGCGTGCAGCAACGTGATCGCCACTGTCTCCGGATGCTGCGCCTTCACCGCGTGGACCACCTCGGCGATCGCCTCTTCGGTCAGCGCCAGCGTGACGCCCTCGGGCGTGATTCGTTCACGCACGGGAATCACCTGTGCCGGTTCCACCAGCGGACGCGGGTGATGCTTGGCCAGGTCGTACAGCGCCGCGCGCTCCTGTCGGCGCAGCTCGAGCAGGTCGGTGAATCCGGCGGTGGCGCAGGCCACCACACGGGCACCCGCGCGTTCGAGCAACAGGTTGGTGACCACCGTGGTCCCGTGCGCGATGTGCGCGATCTGTGAGCCGTTCAGCGAGGCAATACGCAGCGCTTCGAGCACACCAGCCGCGCGATCACTCGCCGCACTCAGCACCTTCGATGTATGCACCGTGCCATCGGCATGCAACGCGGCGAGGTCGGTGAATGTCCCGCCCACGTCGATGCCTACCGCGATGCGGGATGACGTCATCTACCTGGCGCGCGCGGCGCGCGACGGAATCTGCAAAGGCAGGCGCAGCATCGCCATCGCAAACGCGAGATGCACCGGCACGATCACCGCCAGCACGACACCACTCTGTTGATACAACGACGGCACGAGTTGCAGTGCCAGCCCGACCACCGACAACAGCGCGACCAGTGCCGAGACCCCAACGGCGACGCGACGACGCACGCCACGCCAGAGTGCCATCGTCACGACGACGGCGGCCACGAACATGAGCGGATGCAGCTGCAGCACCGTGAGATTGGCGCCCATGTACGGCCCATGCTTGGTCACCGTGCCCGCCAGCAGCAGCGCGGTGCCGAGCAGCGCGCCGACAGCGAACCAGAGCGCGGAGAAGGCGACGAGCACAAACCGTGCGCCCCCCGCGCGGGCACCGGCCAGCAGCACGACCAGCGCTGCGAGCACGAGGCCGAGCGCCAGCGCCAGCGGCACCCGCGAGGGCGCTGCGTCGGGCATCGGCGGGCGACTTGCCGTGAAGAGCACGGAGTCACTGGAAACGAGCCGCCCTCGCGCGCCGCTCGCATCGGTCACCGTGAGTGCCGCGAGATGATTCGCCAGCAGCTCGGGAAGGAACGACTCCTCCCACTTGGTCAGCACGTGATCGGCCGTGCGTCCGAGCGCGATCTGAATGCCGGGATACACCAGCGGATCGCTGGCGGTGATGCGCGCGGTTTCGTTGCGCCACGTGCGACCGCTGCCGGCCAGCTGAAACGGCGCGTCGAGTTGCCCGTTCAGCGCCCAGTTCAACAGGTCACGCACGCGCGTGGCGCAGTTGTCGGCGTAGTAATCGTAGCGATAGTACTTGTTCGCGTCCTGCGCCTTCCAGGTCACGTAGTCGGCGATCGCGCCGCGCTGCGCGGGGCTGAGCTGCAGCTGCAGTTTGCGGATCGTGCGATTCTCACCGATGTACGCGGCGGTGAAATCCGCGGTGCGGTAGCCGGCCATCCAGTACTTCGTGTCGCCCGTGAGAAAGCGCCCGAGAAAATTCGGCTGATTGAAGTCGAACATGCCCCAGTTGAAGGCGATGTCCTGACCCGTACTGCTATCCGTGAGCGCGAGCGCGATGTGCCCGAACTTCTCGAACACGAACTCGCCCGGCCCATACGTGATGATCGCCACCGACATGCGCGCACCACGCACGGCGCGCGCACGGTCGAGTGAGGCCGACACACCCGGGGCGGGCGGCGGCGCCGTTTGTGCCGTCAAGGCCGACGAGGCGAGCAGCACCGCCGCCGCCAATGCGCGTCGAACCACCGTCACGGCCATCAGAAACGGATCTCTTTCCCGTCGTCGGCGGCCTTGTAGATCGCCTCGACCACCTTCTGCACGAGCACCTGATCGGTGGGCGGCTCGTACGGCGCTTCGTCGTTGATGACGGCGAGGAAGTGCGCGATTTCCGCCCGGTAGCTCTGCAGGAACGGACTCTCGCGAGCCGCCGCGCCCGAGGGCGAGACATCGACGGCACGTCCGTTCAGTTCCTTCGTGACGCGCATCGGTGCCAATCGCGCCGAGCCACGCGTCGCATGGACTTCGAACCACCAGCGATCTTCGTCGCCCACGTACGACCACGACACATCGATGTTGAGCACAAGACCGTTCTCGCACTCGAGGAACACCTGCATCGCGTCTTCCACCGAACCCGTCGCGCGACCGCGACGCATCGACGACACAACACGGATCGGATTGGGGCCGTCGGCCAGCCACATGGCGAGATCGAGCAGCGGAAACCCGTGTTCGAGAAACACGCCGCCGCCCGACTCGGCGCGACGATTGCGCCAGCCATCGGCCGTGTTCTTCACGTGCAGCGAGCCGGCGCGAATCGACGTGACCTGCCCCAGTTCGGCATTGCGGATGAACTGGTCGAGCGCCTGCACGTCGGAGCGGAACCGGTGATTGTGCCCCACCACCAGGCGGCGATCGGCCTTCTGCGCGGCAGTCAGGCACCGCTCGATGCCGCGCGTCGTGAGCGACAACGGGCGTTCGCACAACACGTGTAGCTTGGCGCGCAGTGCCGACAGCACATGCGGCTCGTGCAGGTGATTGGGCGTGGCAATGATGACCGCGTCGAGTTCGTCGCTGTCGAGCAGTTCCTCGAAGTCGGTGAACACGTCGGGCACGTCGAAGCGGTCGGCCAGCGCGCGCGCCTTGGCCGCATCGTTATCGCACAGCGCGACCAGCTTGGCACCGCGCAGCTTGGACAGAACAGGGATGTGCGTCAGCTGGGCAATTGCTCCCGTGCCGACGACGGCGATACGGACGCCGTCTTTCATTTACGCCTCCAGAGATGACAGATCAGTCGGCGAACCCGACGACGGTCCCCGGATAGTAGTGACGCAGGATCGTGCGAGCGTCGATGCCGGCCCGAGATCGGCCGATCGCTCCCCACTGACACATCCCCACTCCGTGGCCGTTGCCGTGGCCGCGCAGGCTGACACCGGAGAGGTATCCACGAGCACGGGATTCGCGGTCGATGGAAAAATACGTGCTGGACAGAATCGCGCCACGCGCATCACGCAATACATTGCGAATCTGGTTGTGGCGCACCGTCACGTCGCCGCGATCGGTGCGCAGCACCAGCGCCGTGGCCCGACCGGAGGCGGTCCGACCTTCCACACGCATTTCCGTGATCACACCGGGACGCGGATCGCGCGCACCATTGGCCACCAAGGCCCGCCGCACCGCTTCGCTGAGCTGCCCCTCGTCGAACTCCGCCGTCCAGTGGTTCCTGGGCGAAATGTCGCAGTAGGGACGCCCGGTGCGCGGGTCGGTATCGTCGACCGACTGCAGATACGGCTCGTCGCGGACATCCCGCCACGATTCCTTTGGCGACGCCGTCCGTCCTCCGCACGACGAGTAGTAGGGCGCGTCCACCAGCAAGCCGTCGTAGCGGATCACCAGCCCGGCGGTGTGGTCGATCGCCTCATTCACGATCGGCGCCTCCACATCCATGCCGGCATACACCTGATTCTGCACGGTGGCCACCATGTGCCACCCCGACCGCGGCTCGACCGATACGTCCGCAGGCACCCGGATGTACGCGTAGCTCCTCGCCGCGATTGCCTGGGCCTCCAGCGCCGCCCGATCACCCGGCTGCCTCGTGCCAAGCTCGATCGGCACCACGCCGCGTAGATAGTCCTCCACCGGCAAGCGGTTGACCACGAGAATGCCGCTGTCGGTGGGCGTGAACCAGAGTTCGCCGCGATAGCGATGATTGTCGAAGCGCAGGGTGGAACCGCCTTCGGACGCGCGGGCCACGAACGGCCCCTCTCGCCACGGAGTGGCATCCCCGTTGTCACCGGCCACGCGCAGCAACCCACCCTGTTGCTCGATCCGCCAGTGCTCGGTGCCCTTTCCCGTCACCAACTTCGTGCGCCCACCCTGCTCGTCGATCCGCCAGCGCCCGGTAGCCGACACCGGCGCCTGCTGCGCCTTACCGGTCAACGCGATACGCGCCATCCGGTCTCGGCCGTCCAGTCGCCCATTCGCCTCGCCCGAGATCGGTCCCGCTCTCACGGGGCCCGGGCCAGTGCTGCCCCCACGAGGCGCGCACGCCACCGTGAAGGCAGCGGCGGCCACGAGCGTCCCGAAAGCACCAGCGATGAGCGCGCGCATGAACTCCTGGACTAATCCCGTTGCGCGACCGCCGCGCCAAGCGCGTCGTCGAGTCGGGTCAGTGTTTCGGCGATTTCCGCATCGCCATGCGCCGACGACATGAACGCCGCCTCAAATGCCGACGGGGCGAGTGACACACCACGTCGGCGCGCTGTATGAAAGAACCGCTTGAACAGTGTGGTGTCCGACAACTTGGCGTCGTCGTACGTGAGCACGGGTTCGTCGCGGAAGAAGAAGCCCCACATCGAACCGGCATGGCTGGCCGAGAACGGCACGCCACGGCGCGCCGCGATGTCGCGCATACCCTGCACCAGCACGGCCGTCTGCGCGGTGATGCCGTCGTGTACACTCTGCGTGAGTGCGCCCAGCGTCGCGAGGCCAGCCGCCATGGCCAACGGATTCCCCGACAGCGTGCCCGCCTGATACACCTTGCCCGTGGGCGCCACGTTCTGCATCAGCTCACGTCGGCCACCATAGGCTGCCACCGGCAGTCCCCCACCGATCACCTTGCCCAAGGCGGTGAGATCAGGGGTGACACCAAAGCGCTCGCGAGCGCCACCGAAGGCAATACGGAAACCGGTCATGACTTCATCAAAGACGAGCAACGCCCCGGTTTCGTCAGCGATCTTCCGCAATCCTGGGATGAAGTCGGGGAGCGGCTCGATGAATCCGCTGTTGCCCACGATCGGCTCGAGCAGGATCGCGGCCAGCGGAAACTCGCGGGCGATGCGCGCCGCGTCTTCGAGGTCGTTGTAGCGGCAGGTCAGCGTAAGCCTGGCCAGCGCCTCTGGAACCCCCGGCGAATCGGGCAGCCCCAGCGTGGCCACGCCCGACCCTGCACGCACCAGAAAGGCGTCGGCATGGCCATGGTAGCAGCCTTCGAACTTGAGGATGTACTCGCGCCCCGTGATAGCACGGGCCAAGCGTGCAATGGTCATCGCCGCTTCGGTGCCGCTGGAGGTGAAGCGCACCATCTCCATGTGCGGCATCCGTTCGGCGATCTTGTCGGCCAGCTCCACTTCGCGTTCGGTCGGCATGCCGAAACTCGTGCCGTCCTGCATCGCACGAGAGACCGCCTCGAGGACCACATCGGGCGCATGCCCGAGCACCAGCGGTCCCCATGACAGGATGTAGTCGAGATACTCGTTGCCGTCGGCGTCCCACACGCGCGCGCCCTTGCCGCGCTTGGCCACGAACGGTTCACCGCCCACACCACCGAAGGCGCGCACGGGGGAGTTCACGCCGCCCGGAAAACGAGCGCGCGCTCGCGCCATGATCTCGGCGGAACGCGCGCTCGGGCGCGACGTCAACATAGCTGCGAGTTCTGTCGGACTGCTCATCGGCCGAAACTCCCCACGGAAGATCTGTCAGGAATGCCACTGCCGACCAGCGGCAGGGTACGCGACGCGCGACGGATCGGCGCCGCCGCTTGCTCGGCCACGCGCACGAGCGAGGCGCGAAAATCGTAGTCGTCCACGACGTGCTCGATACGCACGTCAGCGAAGGAACCGGGCGTCATGATGCCCGACGCAGCGCTGATCGGCACATGTACCAGCCCATCGATGTCATCGGCCTGCCACGGGGCGCGGCACAGCATTTCTCCGGCGACGTCGGAGGCGCGCTCCACCAATACCCGCGCTTCAACGCCGAGGAAGCGCTCGTACCGCTCCGACGTGATGGCGCGCTGCAGCTCTTCGATGCGCTCCTTGCGCTCCTGCTTGATCGAATCGGCCACGTCGTCGTCCATGCTGTTCGCGCGGGTCCCTTCCTGAGGCGAGTAAGTGAACACGCCGACGCGATCGAACTGCAGCTCTTCGAGAAAGTCGCACAGCATCTCGAAGTCGCTTTCGGTTTCGCCAGGGAAGCCCACGATGACCGACGTGCGCACGGCGAGATCAGGCACGATCGCCCGATACTGCGCGAGGCGCTCACGGATCGTCTTCTGACGCTCGGGGCGACGCATACGCGCCAGCACCGCATCGGAGCCGTGCTGCATTGGCGTGTCGAGATAGCGCACGATACGCGGATTCGCGGCGATGACTTCCAACAGCCGCGGTGTGATGCCGGTGCTGTAGAGGTACATGTTGCGGATCCACGGAATCGAGGTTTCGCGCAGCAGCGCTTCCAGCAACTCGGGCAGCGCCACGCCATCACGACGATCGCGGCCGTAGTGCGCCAGATCCTGCGCCACCAGATTTATCTCGCGGGCGCCCTGCACTTCGAGCAGCTGCGCTTCCTTCACGAGATCATCGAGCGCAAACGAACGGTGCTTGCCGCGCATGAGCGGAATCGCACAGAACGCGCAGCCGTGGTCGCAGCCTTCGGAAATCTTCAGGTAGCGCACATGCGGCAAGTCGCCACCGAACAGGCGCACACCGGGATGCTCCACCAGCGACCCGCCCAGCAGCCCGCGCTCCACCAGCTCGGGAATGAGGCGGTCGGTCTCGGAGTTGCCGAGGAACACGTCTACCTCGGGCAACGCTTCCTGGAGCTCCGACTTGTGCCGCTCCACCATGCAGCCGATGGCAAACACCGCCTGACACTTACCGTCGTCTTTCAGGCGCGCCGCGGCCACGATCGCTTCGATCGACTCGGCCTTCGCGGCGTCTATGAAACCGCAGGTGTTGACCACCACCACATCAGCGTCACGAAGGTCGGTAACCTGCTCAGCGCCGTGAGCGACGAGATCGGCCAGGTACCGCTCGGAGTCTACTGTGTTCTTATCGCACCCGAGGGTGACCAGACCGAACTTAAGCATCCTCGAAAGGTAGCGCAGCCGCTCCCTATCGGAAGTTGCCGAACTGCAGCTCCACCTCGAAGTCGGCCTTCCGCAGCACCGAAATCGCGTCCTGCAGCGCATCCTTGTCGGGGCTCGACACGCGCACCTGATCGCCCTGAATGCTGGCCGTGACCTTCTTCAGCTTGGCGTCCTTGATGGTAGCCGACACCTTCTTCGCCTGATCGGAGTCGAGCGCCATTTTCAGCTTGATTTCGCGGCGCAGCACATCGCCGCCACCGGGCTTCACGTCGCCGATCTCGAGATTCTTCACCGGCACGCCGCGCTTGATCAGCTTTCCGCGGAGTGCGTCGAACAACGCCTCCATGCGCATGTCGCTGTCGGTCGCGAGGTTCACGATGCTGTCGGTGCGCTTGAACTCGATCTCCACCAGCGCGCCTTTGAAGTCGAATCGCTGGGCGATCTCCTTCTGCGTCTGATTGACCGCGTTGTCCACTTCCTGCAGGTCGACGCTGGTGGTGACGTCGAAGGAATACGTAGAAGCCATAGTATCGGGATGGGCTCAGCCCAGAAAGCTTTCGAGCGACTTGGCTCGTGAAACGTGCCGGAGACGCGACAATGCCTTCTCCTTGATCTGACGGACCCGCTCGCGTGTGATGCCCAACAGCGTACCGATCTCTTCGAGCGTCATCGGCTCCGCGCCGTCGATCCCGAAATACAGACGCAAGATCTTCGACTCGCGCTCCTTGAGGCTACACAGCGAATCCTCGATCGCTTCCGTCAGCGCCTTCTCGAAGGTCTGTTCGTCGGGCGTCGCGTGGTTCAGGTCGGGCAGATAATCGAGCAACCGGTTGTCTTCGCCCGGCGTGAGCGGCGCGTCGAGCGACAGGTGCACCTGCGAAATCGCCATCGTCTTGGCGACTTCTTCCTCGGTGATGTCCATCCCTTCGGCGATCTCGGCGTGCGTCGCTTCGCGTCCCAGCTCCTGCAGCAGCGTGTTCGCCCGCTTCCCGATGCGATGCAGCGTACCGGCTCGGTTCAACGGCACGCGCACGATGCGCGACTGCTCGGCCAGCGCCTGCAGAATCGCCTGACGAATCCACCAGACGGCGTACGAGATGAACTTGATCCCTTTCGTCTCGTCGAACTTGTGGCCAGCGCGAATGAGGCCAAGGTTGCCTTCATTGATCAGGTCGGACAGCGACACACCCTGATTCTGATACTTCTTTGCGACGGAGACCACGAATCTCAGATTCGATCGCACCAACTTGTCGAGCGCTTCCTGGTCACCCACCCGGATTCGTCGCGCGAGCTCTGCTTCTTCTTCGCGCGAAATAAGCGGGTACGCGCTGATGTCGCGCAGGTATTGATCGAGGGAGCCTTCCTCGTACGACACTTTCTTCTTCGGGGACGTCACAGCCATGGCGGAGCGGCTCGTGTGGCAGAGAGACTGGACATACGACCGCGCGGCGGGGGGAGCGCGGCGTCCTGCAAACAACAACCAACTGCTGATCCACTAACGGTGAACTACCAAGGCACCATTCGTCAACGCATGCCGCCGCTAAATCGCTCGCCAGTCGCTAACGAACAACGGATCCGAGACGTCCCCACCGGATGCGAGTGAGCCACGACGCACGCGACGTGGAGTCCGGCGTGAAGCTATAGTAGACGATCCACGGCGTGCCGCGCAGCAAGCTGTCGGGGACGAAACCCCAGTAGCGGCTGTCGAGCGAATTGTCGCGATTGTCGCCGAGCACGAAGAGGTGCTTCGGCGGCACGACGATCGGTCCCCAGTTGTCCCGCGACGGGCGATAGATCGGCGGCATCCCCGCGTTCGTGTTCGTGTTGGTGGTCGTGGTCACATTCGCGGCGGCGGCGGTATTCGTCAGGTAGCCGCGCTGCCACCGGAATTCGTCGGTCACCGGATCGACGTTGGGCTCCGCATGCGACACATACTGCTCTCGAAGCAGGACACCATTGCGCAGCAGTGAACCGCCTTGCATGGAAAGCGTGTCACCGGGCCGCCCCACCAGCCGCTTCACAAAACTCTTCGTCGGATCGGCGGGCCATTCGAACACTAGAATGTCGCCGAGCTGCGGCGCCCGCACCGCCGGCAAACGACGCCGGGAATACGGCACCTCGGCGCCGTACAACCACTTATTCACCAGTAGGAAATCCCCCACGAGCAGCGTGCGCTCCATACTGCCCGACGGGATCTTGTACGCTTCCACGACGAAGGTACGGAGTATGAGAAAGAGCAGCACCGTCGGCGGCAGCACCTTGGCCCAATCCCAGAGCCAACCGAACGAGTACGCGCGCCGACGCGAGCGGCCATTGGCCGCCCGCAGGGCGTTCGCACGGTGATACTTCTCCAGCGCCATCAGGATCTCACCGACTCATCGTTTTACGGTGCGTGCGGCCGCACCGCGTTCAGTAATTGTCGATCTGTGCGCGCTGAAGTGCACCGGAGTAATCCACGTAGCCCACCTTCGTCTCCGAGTAGAACTCGTACACTTCCCAGCCGCCCTCGCGATGTCCGTTGCCCGTCTCCTTCACGCCGCCGAAGGGCAGATGCGCTTCGGCGCCGATCGTGGGAGCGTTCACGTACGTAATGCCGTTGTCGAGATCCTGCAGGGCCCGGAACGCCACATTCACGTTGCTCGTGTACACGGACGACGACAGTCCGTAGCGCACTCCGTTGTTTACCGCGAACGCCTCCTCGACGGTAGCGACCTGAATCACCGAAAGTACCGGTCCGAAGATTTCTTCCTGCTCCAGACGTGATCCGGCTGTCACGTTCGTGAAGATCGTGGGCTGAAAGAAGAACCCGCTGTCGAGCGCACCGCCCGTGGCCCGCGCACCGCCGCAGCGCAGCGTGGCGCCCTGCTGCTTCCCGATCTGCACATAGCGTTCGACCTTTTCGCGTGCGGCTTCGTTGACCAGCGGCCCGACCTCATGGCCGGCTGTGCGTCCGTCGCCCAGTACGAGCGCCTGCGCCCGTCCCACGAGACGTTCGACGAAGGTGTCATGAATGCCGCTCTGCAGAATAAGACGACTGGTGGCGGTGCACCGCTGTCCCGTGGTGCCGAAGGCCCCCCACAGCACACCGTCGATCGCCAGATCGAGATCGGCATCATCAAGCACGATCTGCGCGTTCTTGCCACCCATCTCGAGCGACAGTCGCTTGTGCATGCGGCCGCACGTTTCGCCCACGAAACGTCCCGTTTCGGTCGAACCCGTGAAGGAGATCACCGGCACCTGCGGGTGCTCCACGAGTGCTTTGCCGACCACTTCGCCCATGCCGTGCACGAGCTGAATCACTTCGGGCGGCAGGCCGGCCGCGAGCAAGATCTCCACCAGAACCGTGGCGGTGTGCGGCACATCTTCGGCGGGTTTGAGGATCACCGAATTGCCGCAGAGCAGCGCCGGAAAGGCCTTCCACGTGGGGATGGCCATCGGGAAGTTGAACGGCGTGATCAGCCCGCACACGCCGATCGGGCGACGCATGGTCATCGCCCACTTGCTGGCGAGTTCGCTGGGCACCGTGTGGCCGAACAGACGGCGTCCTTCGGTGGCCGCGTAGTACGCGGTATCGATGCCTTCCTGTACATCACCGCGTGTTTCCGCGAGCGGCTTGCCCATCTCGCGTGTCATGAGGTTGGCGATTTCCTCCTTGCGCGCCGCCATCAGATCGCCGACACGGCGCAACACATCACCGCGTGCCGGTGCCGGGGTGCGCTTCCAGCGGTCGAACCCACGCTGCGCACTCACCACGGCGGCGTCCACGTCGGCCACGCCTGACGAGGGAAAGCGGCCGATTACGTCCTGCTGGTCGGCCGGATTGCGATTTTCGAAATAGTCGCCGGTTGATGGCGCGACCCACGCGCCACCAATGAAGTTGTGGAAAGTCGTCATCCCTGAAATTTAACGAGGAACTGGGGCGGCGGACGGGATTCCCGACGACGCCGGGCAACTCCAGCCTTCGCTACGATCGGAGGTCGGAGTCGCATACCCGATGCGCGGCAGAACCTCGCGAGCGCCCAGCGCGAGCCCCCAGACCACGACCAGCAGCGACGCCACGTGCGCCAGACCCAGTCGATGCCGCCACGTGCCGAAAGCGCTCCAGAGGCCCAACAGCGCCACCGCACCAGTGGCGGCCGTGAAGCCGAGCAGCGACCCGCCGCACGGTGCCGGCCACGGCCAGAACATCAATCCGGCCGCCGCACCGACGGCGATCGCCACTTTCACCCAACCGCGCCAGGCGCCGACCACCTGAGCGGCGGATGCCGACGCGGATGCCGACGCGGATGCCGACGGTCTGGCCGCCGCCGGCACCGCTGGCGCTGCGACCGTTCGACCGCCAGCTTTGGCCGGTACCACCGCCTTGCTCTCGGCCAGCAGCGCTTCGTCGGAGACCGACGCGAGCTGCTTGTCGATCTTGGCCATCTCGGCTTCCCAGTTACGATCGCTCATACGGGTCGGGCTGAAGGTCAGACAGGCGTGCTTTCTCTCGTCAACGCATAACGCTCGATCTTCTTGTAGAGATTCGACCGGGGCATGTCGAGTGCCCGGGCCGTTTCCGACACGTTCCAGTCGAACGCCCGCAGCTTGGCCAGCAGGAACGCCCGCTCAGCGGCCACCTTGAACTCCTCGAAGGTCGTACAATCCACCAGGTTGCCCAGCCCCGCCGGCTCGGCCGCCCGCTTTCCCACCAAACGTTCAACGTCGGCCGCGGTGATCGTCGCAGCGCTGGCCAGAATCACCAGACGTTCCACCGTGTTGCGCAACTCGCGCACGTTCCCGGGCCAGTCCAGCTCCGACAACCGCAGCAGCGCTTCGTCGGTGATGCCGCGCGCGGGCAGCCCGTCACGCGCCGCGAACTGCTGGAGGAAGTATACCACCAGTTGCTCGATGTCCTCCCGACGCTCGCGCAGCGGCGGCACCGTGATGGGGACCACGTTGAGTCGGTAAAACAGGTCTTCGCGGAAGCGGCCGTTCGCTATCTCGTCTTCGAGATGCTTGTTCGTGGCGGCAAGCACACGCACGTCCACTTGAATGGGCTTGCTGCCGCCGATGCGCGTCACGAATCCATCTTGCAATACGCGCAGCACCTTCGCCTGCGCACTCAACGACATGTCACCGATCTCATCGAGAAACAGCGTGCCGCCGTCGGCCTGTTCGAACTTGCCGGCGCGATCGGCGATGGCGCCCGTGAAGGAGCCCTTCATGTGACCGAAGAGTTCACTCTCGATCAGCTCCGACGGGATCGCCGCGCAGTTCACCTCCACGAACGGCTTCCTGGCCCGCAGCGAACCGCGATGAATCGCGCGCGCCACCAGCTCCTTGCCCGTGCCGTTCTCGCCGGAGATGAGCACGCGCGCCGGTGTGCCCGCCACCTTGTCGATGCGTTCGAGCAGCGCGCGGATCCCGTAGGTGCGTCCCACGATCTCGTAACGAGACTCGATCGTTTCGCGCAGCCGCTCGTTCTCTTCACTCAGCAATCGCGTTTCGAACGCGTTACGCAGCAGCACCAGCACGCGATCGGTGTCGAGTGGCTTCTCGAGGATATCGTACGCGCCAAGTTGCGTGGCCTCCACCGCCGTCTGAATCGTGGCGTGACCGCTGATCATGACCACGGTCGCGTTGGGATCGGCCTGCCGGAGACGCTTGAGCACCTCGAGCCCGTCGAGCCCCGCCATTTTCACGTCGAGAAAGACGAGTTGCGGACGGAAGCTGTCGTAGATCGTGATGCCTTCGGCACCACCGGCGGCGGTCTTGACCTCGTAGCCCTCGTATTCGAGCAGCTGACCAAGGGCCTGACGAATACCAGGTTCGTCATCGACGACGAGAATGCGACGGGCGCTCATGGAACCACAGCCTTGTAAAGAGTGACCTTACCATTGGCGACGCGCACGTCGGCCACGGCCTTGGGCAGCGGAATGGGGAACGCATCGGACGGCAGCGAATCCGCGCCGACGGCACGACGCATGGCGTCGATGAGCGAAGGAATCAGCCGCGGCGGCACCGTGATCCCCTTGATGCGCACTTCGCGCACGCGGTATTCGGCCAGGCCCGGACGCACGAGATCGAGCGTGCCGGCCAACCGCAAGGTGTCGCGTCCGTCGAGGGCCACCCCGAGCAGGCGGCGCAGCGCACCGTTACCCGCCACGTCGCGCACATCCACCACCGACCGCAACAACAACTGCGCGTCCACGATCGCCACTTCGGTCTGCGATGCAGACCGCGGCAGCGCTTTGGCCATCCCCGAGGCCAACAGGCCGGCCAGTTCCGGCGCGCGCAGAGACACGTAGGCCGGTCCCTTGCGACGCGAGAGGCGCGCGATCGCTTCGCGGCCCGCCGATCCCGCCGGCGTCAGGCGCGCCCACACGATGGCGTTTTCACGCTTCGCACGTTCAGTACGGCGGGCCGCGTCGTTCTCGGAGGCGATGCGCGCGCCCTGACTGCTGTCGAGCCGCTCACTGGCCTTGGTCGCGGCGTCGGTGACCCGGCTCGCCGCGCCGGACGCCGCCCGCGAAAGGACTGACGGCAGCCGATCGCCGTACAGCCAGTAGGCTGCCACGCCACCGACGGCCAGGACGACGATGCAGCCGATTCGAGAAAGACAGCCCAAAGGAAGCGTGGGTCGGAGGTGGATCGGGAAGGTACGGCCGACTAAGCACCAGCGGCAGCGGGGCGGCGGCGGCGGCGGGTGCCCTTCGGGCATGGTACCCCAAACCGCGATGACCGGACCTCGCGCCAATCGTCCCCGTCCAGAGAGTCTCAAGTCGGCCATCGTCCCCATCCCCGCTACCGCGAGCCGCTGTGCGTCCACTCGTTGCCCGCCGTTCAACCCTGTGCATCGCTGGCGTGGCGCTCATAGGCTGCGGCAGCGCCGACACGTCGATTCCACGCGACTGGCGACCGCTGCGATTGGGCGCGACGTCGGGCCGAGTACCGGCGTGTCCGCCCGTGGCCGGGACCTATGGCGTGGAGTCGGAGCTGCTGTTCACGTCCCTGATCGGCCAGCATTTGCCCACCGACGCGCGCGCGATCGCGTGGGGTGCATTCTCACTGCAGGGGAACGCCGACACGGCGCTGGCGGCCATCGTGACACACGCGCGTGAAGGCGCGGACACGATCCGGCTCCGGCGTGGTGTGGCCTACCGCTGCGTAAACGGTTGGCTCGCGCCGACCTTGGCGGCCGAGGGGCTCGCCGGCGATGGCACCGAGCGCGCGGTGCGCGGGGCCGAGCGCGGGGTGTTCGTGGCGAGTGCGAGAGACGGCGCGTTGGTGGCCCGCCTCCGCACCACGATCTACCGCGAGCTGCCGGTCTGGTGTGGCAACGGTTGCAGCGGTGTCCGCCTCCCGTTCAGCGCCACCACGCGTGTTCGGTGGGAGCGGGCGGCACCGCTTGCGGGCGAGTTCGCGGACATCGACCTCGATGATCCGCAACGGTATCTTGACCCGCGCGAAACGCGCGCGAGAAGCCGCATCCGTGGGGCACTGCCTCTCGACGTGGTCCTCGTCGGCGTGACACCACAAGCAGACGGGTGGCACGTCAGTATCGACGTCGTCGACAAAACAATCCTGGTGTCACTGCTGACCACGCTCAACAATACATCCGGCATCGCCGACGCCCGCTTGGAACGCGCATGCGAGTCCCTGAATCTCGAAGGCTCATGGCACGAGGTGATTTGGTTGCGCTTTACCAGCCGCCGAGCGCGCACGGTCGCTCTGACGGGGGGCGTAGTGCGTCGTAGCTTCAACGGACACACCGCGACGCCTCACCAGGCGTGAACACCAGTCCCACGTGAGCATTGGAGGGCAAACCATGACCACCGCGCGACGTGACTTTCTGTAACACCTCGCGCTCGGCAGTCTCTCTGCCACGCTGCTGCCGCTAACCGCACAGGCGGCGTGGGCGGAGCGAGCAGCCGCCGCACGCACCGACGCCGACGCCGACGCGGACGCGCCGAAGCAGTACGATCTCACGTGGACGCGCCGACTCACCGGCAAGTACAAAGCGGTGTACGACAGCGCCGACATCGGTGGTGGACTTGGCGTGTTGCGCGCGGGCATCGTCAGCGCGCAGTACATGTCGGCGTTCAATGTGCCGGCGAGCGCGATATCCCCGGTGATCGTGCTGCGGCACGACGGCATCGTCCTCGCCACGCAACAGGACTTCTGGCATCGTTATAAGATCGGCGAGAAGAACAAGGTCACGCATCCGTGGACCGGAGCACCCTTGACCCGAAGTCCCGCTCTGCTTGGTGCCGGCGACGGACTTCCCGCCGGGCTCGAGGCCCATGCGCTCGACAAGCAACTGGCGCGCGGCGTGATCGTGCTCGCGTGTGCGCTGGCGTTCCAGGATGCCGCCGATCAGGAGATCGATGTTGTGGTGGCTGCGGACGATGGCGGTGTCGAGCCGGACCAACGCACGATTCTCGCACTCGGCGAGGCCAAGGTCAACGAGACACTGACGGTCGCGCGTGTTCGACGCCTGGAACGCGCGCGCGCACTTGGGGCGTCGTGCGCAGGACATCAAGCTGCTGCTGATCGGCAGCAACATCGCCCCCGAGCTGCGCAAGCACGGCGCCCGTCGTTCCGATGTGGAGATCGTGGATCTTGAACGGCTGTACTACGGCATCTAGCCGCGTGATGACTCCGAGCCGGCGGATCACATGACGCGTGATGCGCGAGCGTCCGCCGCTCTCGCGGTGGCGCCACGCCGATGAAAAACAGACTTCGTGGTGGTAGGCGGTGCTCGGTGGCCGCCTGATGCATCAGCCAGCGCACGGCATAGTGCGCCAGCACGAAGCCGTAGAACTCTTGACGCACCAAGTCCGCCGTCTTGCTGCGCAGCACTCGCCGCATCTGCAACACGTGCGTCTTGACTTCATCAAATACCGCTTCCACCAGTCATGACCATGCATCCAGGCCAAGCCTTCGCAGACATTACCGCAAAGACCTCTCCGTACGCCACTTCCGGGTACAGGCTGAGGGCCATGCAGCAATAGGTGCCGGGCACGCGGGCAAGCGGCGAATACGTGTACTGTCACAGCCATTCTCGTCGAGTATCTCGCCGATCAGCGCTGCCGAGTAGACCCGAGCCAGCAAGCTGGCGCTCAGAGAGTCGCTTGAACGTGCGCCTGCTCCCAGTACCGCTTTGGATCGCGCCATGACTCGCTAAGGAAAGAGGGTGCGCGCAGTCTGGCGTATTAGTCTCTACCCGAACAGTGTTGGGAGTTGACCCGATTTCGCGGACCCATGTCTTACGCTACTCGCGCCATCCGACGCGTACAGACAGGCCCCGCATCCCTGAATCCCGGGGGCACGTGGCGCGAGCTCAGCGGTCGGTTACATGTCGCCGGCCGCTGAGCTCTCGCGTTCACACCGGCAGTGCGCGTAGTGCCGATGATGTCCGCTGTACTCCGCTGCGCGGCCTTGCGTTTGTGTCGCCGGATGTTGAACGCGAGTACTTTCGCGACTCGGTGGTATCGAGCGCGAGCGCACAATCGTCCCGGGTGACGCTTTACGGCGCGCGCAACGATATGCTATTCAAACTCTCGGGCACGATCCACGACGGCCGTCCACGCGCAGGGCTGTTGGAGGCCGATGTGCGCTGGCCGTCCACGCTCCACGTCGTCCACATCACCGATGGGCGAGCGGCCGCCCTCTGGCTCGGCCGATGGGCCGACACGCACCTCGCCCTTCGTCGCGAAGCATCGGCGCTCGTCGACCTCTGTTCGATCCACCTGTGACCTGCCGCGCGGCGCTGGGCGCGATTCAGACACCCTCGGCGCCCAGCAGCGAGGCCGCGGCGCACTGGCGACTGACGAATGCGGTGTTGCCGCGTCGGGAAGGGATGCAGGGCGGTTCCGAGCCGCTCACCTGCCCGATTGCTGTCATTGATCCCTGAGGGCGGGCTCGCGCGCCGCGTCAGCACTCGCGCAGGCACGACCATCTCGCTCGAGGCCGGCAAGCTCACAGGCGCAATCGGCACCACCTTCTCCGCCACATGAGCCTTTCAGGCGTTTACCCGAAATCATCACGCCGAGCGCCATCGCGCCCATGGCGATGGCAATCACGGCCACTGTCAGTGCAAGCATCATCATGGTGCGAACTCCTCGCTAGTTCGGTACGCGACGAACGGCACGCTGAAATCCGGCGGTCAGCCGCTCGTCCACTCGTCCGTCGCCACCGTCAATGAGCAGCAACACATCGAGTCCGTTCGCCTGCGCCAGCGACCACGCCTTGTCGGTCCCCACCGCCATGAGCGCCGTGGCCCACGCATCTGCCAGCGAGCACTCCACGTGCAACACAGACACCGCGAGCAACGTGTGGCGAACCGGAGCGCCGGTTCTTGGATCAATCGTGTGTGCGTATCGTACCCCATCCACTTCGTAGAAGTTACGGTAGTTGCCCGACGACGCGAGTGAGCGATCATCCAGCGCCACGGCTAGGCGCACAGTGCTGCGATCAGGA
>NZ_JBDNFF010000144.1:0-12244 GCF_041689975.1 Gemmatimonas sp. | reverse complement strand
GTGCCGCTGGGCAGGCGCTCGTGGTGGCGGACAGACCGAAAACAGCCGGAACACGGAGACCGCGGATGACACGGAAAAGCACGGATCTGCTCCGTCTGGGCGACGGTCGCTGTGGGCTAGTCGAAATGGCTACTGCCGTGACTCGATCGCGCGCCGCGCAATCCCGTCGACGAGTTTCGGAGAGATCAGCTTGAGCAGTCGTCCGATCTTGCCGCGCCACGTCATGACGAGATCGCGGTCGCGCCCCGCCACCGCCGCGAGAATAAGGCGGCCGCACTCGTCGGTCTCCATCGTTTCCCCTTTCCGCCGCACGAAGCCGCGGTCGCCGAATGGGGTGCCGTCGGGCGAGAGCGCCCGCTGGTTGATCTCGGAGAACACGAAACCGGGATAGATGACGGTGACCGACACGCCCGTGCCCTCGAGCTCGATGCGCAGCGAGTCGAAAAAACCGGCCATCGCATGTTTGGTGGCAGCGTAGGCGGTGCGCTTGGGGACACCGGTGAGTCCGGTCAGACTCGAAATGGCGACGATGCGTCCCTTCGAGCGTTTGAGGTGCGGCAGGGCGTGCGCCGTGCACCACACGCTACCCAGGTAGTTCACCCGCATGAGTGTGTCGAAGATCGAGAGATCGGTGACCGCTTCAAACGGCCCGCTCGAGCCGAGTCCGGCGTTGTTGACCATGATGTCGAGGCGGCCGTAGTGCGCCACAGTGCGTTCCACCATCGATGAGCACGAGGTCTCGATGCTCACATCGCCCGAGACCACCAGCGCTTGGGCGCCCAGCGCGCGGCACACGGCCGCTACCGACTCCAGACGGTCCACATTGCGCGCCGCGAGCGCCAATCGCGCACCGTCGACGGCGAACTGTCGCGCCAGCTCCGCGCCGATCCCGCTCGACGCGCCGGTGAGCAGGACCACCTGTCCGGCGAAGCGGCCGTTCACGGCTGACCCGCTCACCTATGCCCGGTGGCGTCGTCGGGGCCGAGCAGCTCGTCGATGTATTCGTCGCCCTCGAATGGGGCATCGAGGATGCGCAGTGCGTTCGTGGCGTCGCCCACACGCACGGCAAGCCGCACGGGATACACCAAGTGCATGGCGGGCAGCATGCCGCCCGCATCGTCGCGGAGCACGATCGCCGGAATGTGATGTGCTTCCAGCACGCTGCGCGCGATGAGCGCTTCCATTTCGTTCACGTACTCCCGGATGACCTTCATGGCGACTCCCATAGGGCGAACATATCTCAGAGGTCGCGCGATCGTGAGGGTGACGTGTACACCGACTAGATTTCAGGAATGGCGGCGACCTTCGGCATTTTCGTACTGGCAGAGCTTCCTGGCGAAGCAGGTGCCATGGTGCGAGAGATTCAACAGCGTTTCGATCCCAAGCTGGCCCGGCTCACACCTCCACACGTGACGCTGATCGGCTCGTCGGGCGTGGGTGCTATGCCCACTGATACTCCGGTAGCGCGTATTCGCGACGCGCTGGAGCCGATTGCCGCGAGCACCGCGCCGATGGAATTGGCGTTGGGGTTACCACATCGGTTCATGCAGACGGACATCGTGTCATTGCCGCTCGATCACAATGGTCCGCTACGGGCGCTGCACGAGCGCATCGCGCGCAGCGGGTTGCCCTTCAAGCAGGCGCGCTTCCGCTTTACGCCGCACTGCACGCTGAGCTTCTATCCCATGCTCACACCGGCGCACGAACGCGAATTGCTGGCGATACGCGTGAATGCGCCGGCGATCATCGCGCGGCTACAGGTCTATCTCACGCGTGACCCGCAGCCATCCAAGCTCCTATTCGAGATCGCGCTGACCGGTGAGCTCACGGGCAACGCGTATCCGGGCGCAGCTTCTGGTAGGTCGACATCGCGTGCTTGAGACCCAGTAGCGCCGACGCTTCGAGTTCGTACTCGAGCTGCAGATCGCCGAACTTCTCGGCATCGTGCTGTGTGAGCTGACGCGTGGCCTTCTCGGCGATGCTGTGGCGGCGAAGATATTCACGGGCCGCCAGCCACATGGCATTGGCGGCTTGCCGGATGTCGGCATCGTCGCTGATCGTGGCCTTCGAACAGGTCTTCTCGAAGTCGCGCACGCACTCCGAAAGCGCCAGATCGATGTTGTCCACCATGGCCTGGGCCGCACCGAGCTCGGACTTCGCGACCGCCAACGCATTCAGGCGGGCGATTCGCTCATGCTGACGGCACGTCTCTGACGCCGTACGCGCGAGGGCGTCGCAACAGTACAGCGGCCCCTGCTGAGCAGCGGTCGGGTCGTCGAGCATCATCGGGGAAGCAGCAGCGCGGGAGGGAGACATGGCGGGGGCAAAAGTGGCCAACTGGACTGTGCGTCTGATAACCGGTTCGAACAGGCTCACCATGTGATCTAGCGAACGCACCCGTATCGGTGGTAGTGGCAGCGTGAAGGACGATACGTGAATCGACACAAGTCGGCCCCGCGAACTTGGCGCGGCCTGTATGCTTGGAGCATGACTGCCCACATCGATTCCTTCGAGCATCTGCTCATCGACACCACAGCGGCTGGCGTGCGCACGATCACGCTGAACCGTCCCGAACGCCTCAATGCGGTGAATCCGCGGCTCGCGGATGAACTGCCGATGGCCATGGCGCAGGCGGCGCGGGATGACGCGGTCCGTGCGGTGGTGATCACCGGCGCGGGACGAGGATTCTGCGCCGGTCTCGATCTCGGTGAACAAGGGCGGCTCGATGCGGCCGATCGTGCCACGCGTCTGGATCCGTACTACTGGGTGGGGCGATGGGTGCAGTCGATCACGTCGTGCGAGAAGCCGGTGATCGCGGCGGTAAATGGTGCGGCCGCCGGCGCCGGCTTCGGTCTCGCGCTCGCCTGTGACCTTCGCTTGCTGAGCGCCAGTGCGACGGTCACTGCGGGCTACGTGCGCCGGGGATTGTCACCCGACGCCGGCGTGACGTGGTTTCTGCCGCGGTTGATCGGCCACGCCCGCGCCACCGACATCATTCTCACGGGTCGCGATGTTCGCGCCGACGAAGCGGAGCGGATCGGCCTCGCGACGTCGGTGCTGGCGGAGGACCTGTTCGCCGATGGCGTGCAGCGCTACGCGGCGCAGCTGGCAGCAGGGCCGCCACTGGCGTTGGCGCTGTCGAAACGTCTGCTGCTCGCCAGCCCGGACGCCACGCTCGACGCGCAACTCCGCGAAGAGTTCACGCACATCAAGAGCTGCTTCGCCAGTGCCGATGTGCGCGAAGCGATGGCGGCGTTCAAGGAAAAGCGCGCGCCCACGTTCGAAGGACGCTGACCCGCGACGTGGCGCGAATCAGCTCGTGGGGGTACGACCGGGGTTGTAGCGCAGACTGCCCGGAAGGGAGTTGAGCAGCGGCCCGAGCTCGGAAGCACGCTCGAGGGTGGTCACGAACGTGAGTCCGTCCAGCGACACCACGAGCAAACCGGAGATGCCATAGGCGACCACGCAGCCGCCCTCGGCGTGAATCACGTTGCCGGAGGCGTCGACGCAGTGCACGTGGCCCATCACGCCGTTGCCGGTGTCGTCGAGGTCGCGCACGCGACGCAACGAGGCCCAGGTGCCGACGTCGTCCCAGGCACACTCGGTGGGCAGCACGACCACGTTGCGACTGCGCTCGAGCAAGCCGCGGTCGATCGAGACCGACGTGACCAGTTCGGCGAAGCTCGCCATGTCGTCGGCGGCGAGCCTGGGCAAGCCGTGCTGTAGCTCACTGGTGTTCGCTTCGAGTTCCTCGAGCACGACGCGCGCGCGCCACACGAAGATGCCGGTGTTCCAGAGCGCTCCCTTGTCGATGAGCGTGTCGGCCAGCACGGCGGTGGGCTTCTCCACGAAGTGCTCCACCCGGCAGGCGCCACCTTCCGCCCGCGACACGAACGGATCGAATTGGGCACCGGGCTGCAGGTACCCGAACCCCGTTTCGCAGCGGGTGGGTTTGGCACCGAGGGCCACCAGCACGGATTCCGACGACGCCATGGTGGCGGCCCGACGCAGTGCCTCGCGGAAGACGTCGGGGAATCCGACCGAGAGGTCGGCGTGAAGCGCGCAAAAGACGGTGTCCGGCCCGGCGCGCTTGGCGACTTCATGCGCGCCCCAGGCCAGCGCCGCTGCCGTGCCGAGCGGGCGCGGCTCGATCAGCATGTTGGCGCGCGGGACCTCAGGAATGGCCTCGTGCAGCGCGTCGGCGATATCAGCGCTGGTGACGACCAGCACACGCTCGGCCGGTATGAGCGGCGCGAGGCGATCGATGGTGTCTGCGATGAGCGGCCGCTCATTGACGAGCGCCAGCAGCTGCTTCGGGCGCTTGGGCGTGCTGAGCGGCCAGAAGCGGGTGCCGATGCCACCGGCGAAGATTACAGCCCAGAGGGCCGTCCGCGTCTCGAGCAGGGGCTCGACCTCGAACTCTTCCATGGTATCCGCGAGCGGCGACGATTCGACGATCACAGGGGGCGCAACATGAGGAGCGACAGCGCGAGGCTCAGGCATCGTGGCAGCAGAGTGAAGAACACGAAGGGCGGGGCCGCGAACGCAAACGCCCGTGGCAACTGGCGCATCTGCTCGGCAATGCACAACATACTGCATCCATGCTCACCCTGCACCTTACCAACGGCGACTCGGCGGCGAGCGCTCTCGCGCGTTCCGGCCTTCCGGGCGACATCGTTTCCTGGCGCGACCTCCTGCACGACGGTCCGGTGCCTCCCGATGACGACCTCGGGGCGTTCCATCGCGTTCGCGCCGAATTTCTCGCCAGCCGCGGGTGGTCGAATGAGGCGGCGGCCGTCTCCGACTTCGAGCAGCGCGATGCGCGGCTGCACGATGTGAGCGCCGGTGACGAGGTGGTGTTGTGGTTCGAGCCCGATCTGTACGACCAGCTCCAACTGATTCAGATCCTGGCACGCTTCGAAGGTCGGGGCGAGCACGAGCGCCCGCGTCTCACGATCGTGCCGGCGGACTGTTATCTCGGCCCGATGTTGCCGGAGAAGTTGGCGCCGCTGTACGCGACGCGGCGAGCGATTACGTCGCAGGATCTGGTGCATGGCGGGGTGGCCTGGCGCGCGTTCACGGCGCCGACGCCCGACGATCTACTGGAGGTGACCAACCGGCTTGATCGTGAAGTCACCGCTCGCACATACGCCGCCGACGATCAGGTGCGACTGCCGCATCTGGTGGCTGCGTTGCGTCGTCGACTCGAGGAGTACCCGGACATCGACTCGGGGCTCTCGCGCAGCGAGCGACAGCTGTGTGAAGCGCTGTCGCCGGGCGCCATCATACTCGGCAAGTTGCTCACGGCGTATCAGGCCACCGAGTCGTGGGTGTGGCTCGGTGATCGGAGCTTCGCGTGGTACGCCGAGCGACTGAGTGACTGCGCGCGTCCGCTCGTGGTGCATACCAACGGCTCCCGCTTGATCGCGCCACTGCGCGATACCGAAGGTCGAGGATTCTGGGATCGTGCCGTGCAGCTGACGCCGTTCGGGCAGGACGTGGTACGTGCCCGTGCGGATGCCGTGGGGGTCAATGGCATCGATCGATGGATCGGTGGCACGCATTGCACGAATGCGCAGTACTGGCGTTGGGACGCGCGCACGCAGCGCACCGAACGATTTCCTCGCACATGATGGACACGCAAATGGACAACGACGTCGAGCTGTTGGCGATGCTCGACGCGGACACGACGCTCGACGCGGCGCGACCGATTCTGGAGCTTGCGGCCAGCTATTTCGCCGACACGCGTCGTGGTGAGGGACCGGTGTCCACGTGGCACAGTGCGCAGGTGATCGCCGATCGACTGGCCGGTCCGATGCCGCGCGGACCGCGTGCGTTGTCGGATGTGGCGCGTCGCCTGTCGTCACTGCTGCTGCAAGACGTGAACCGCCTGGCGCATCCGATGTGCATCGGTCACCAGGTGTCGGCGCCATTGCCGGCGGCGGTGTGGACCGATGCGCTGATCAGTGCACTGAATCAGTCGCAGGCCGTGCGTGAGATGTCACCGTCGTTCACGCCGCTCGAGCATCAGGTGATTGCGTGGATGACCGACCTGGTGGGATGGGATGAGCAGGCCGGTGGAACGATGACGTCGGGTGGTACCGAAGCGACCTTCGCCGCACTGCTGGCGGCCCGTAGTCGCGCCGTGCCCGACGTGTGGACGAACGGATTGGGCGCGAACGCGCCGGTGGTTGTATGCGGCGAGCATGCGCACTACGCCGTATCGCGCGCGGCCGGTGCGATGGGTCTGGGCATGACGCGCGTGATCGTGATTCCCTCGCGCGAGCTGCGGATGGACCCCGACGCGTTGCGGGCGCGGCTCGACGCGTTGTGCACCGGTGGCACGCGAGTGATGGCGGTGGTGGCGACCGCAGGCTGCACGGCCACCGGCAGTTTCGATGATCTGACCGCGATCGCCGATCTCTGCGACGAATTCGCGGACGATCATGGTCCACTGTGGCTGCACGTCGACGCGGCGCACGGCGGCGCGGCCATGCTGTCGCCACGACATCGACATCGCGTGCAAGGACTCGTGCGCGCGCGTTCGCTGGCGTGGGACCCACACAAGACCCTGTTGCTGCCGCTGTCGGCGGGGATGGTGCTGGTACGCAGTCAGGATGATCTCACGCGCGCCTTCACGCAGGAGGCGCCGTATCTCTTCAGCTCCGGCTCCGCCGCGCAGATTTGGGATCTGGGTCCCCGGTCGTTTCAGTGTTCACGCCGCGCTGATGTGCTGAAGCTGTGGGTAGCGATCGAGCGCTACGGGTCGGACAATCTGGCGCGCCTGTACGATCGGCTCTGTCGCATGGCGCAGACGCTGCACGGCCTGCTCAGCGCACGCAGAGATTTTGTACCGTTACACGAACCGATGTCGAATATTCTCTGCTTTGCGTGGAGGCCGGAGGGCATTACGGGAGAGGATCTCGACACGCTGACGGACGCGCTCCGCGAGCGCTACAACCGCTCGGGGCGCGGCTGGATTACGGCCACCACGCTGGACGGTCGTCGTGTGTTGCGTGTTACGGTGATGAACGCGCGCACGGACGACACCCACCTCGCCACGCTGGTGGACGGACTGGTGGCGGAGGCTGCGCTGGTCCTGCACAAGCGATAGCGCCACCATGGCGAAACCCGCCATTCCCCGCTTCACGAAACTACCACCATGCGCAACGCATTCCTGACCATCGGTAGCGGTACGGCGTTCGGCCTGTTGCTCACCGGCTGCGCCGCTTCCTCCCTCCCTCGCCACACGATCGATCCTCCGGGCATCGCACCGCTGGTGCCGGCGTACTCGGTGGCCATCCGCGCCGGGCAGCAGGTGTTCGTGTCGGGCATGACCGGCATCAAGCCGGGCACTCAGGATATCATCGAGGGCGGTGTCGAGAGTCAGACGCGTCAGACACTCGAGAACATTCGCACCGCACTGCAATCAGCGGGTGCCACCATGGCCGACGTTGGTGAGTGCACGGTGTTCCTGACCGACATGCGCGACTACGCCGCGATGAATGGTGTGTATACCGAGTTCTTTCGCGTCGATCCGCCAGCGCGCGCAACGGTTGCCGTGACGGCCCTTCCGCGTCCCGCCGCCCGCGTGGAAATCAAGTGCAGCGCACAGATTCGCTCTCTGGAGAAGCCGTGACGATCCCGTTCCAACTCAAACGCGGCGCCGATCTGCTGCAGGACCCTGTCCTGAACAAGGGTACCGCATTCACGGACGCCGAGCGCGATGCATTTGGGTTGCGTGGGCTGCTGCCGCCGCGCGTGATGACGCAGAACGAGCAGCTTGCACGCATTCTGCCAGGCGTACGCTCCAAGCCATCGCCGCTCGAGCAGTACGCGTATCTGGTCGCGCTTCACGATCGCAACGTCACGCTGTTCTACCGCCTGGTGATGGACCACCTCGAAGAGCTGATGCCGGTGCTGTATACGCCGACGGTGGGGCAGGCGTGCGAGGAGTTCGGCCGCATTTTCCGTCGCAGCCGCGGCATGTACATCACCGCTGCCGACAAGGGACAGGTGGCAGAGGTGCTCGCCAACTGGCCGCAGGATGACATCCGCATGATCGTGGTCACGGATGGCGAGCGCATACTCGGCCTGGGCGATCTCGGTGCCAACGGCATGGGCATCCCCATCGGCAAGCTCACGCTGTACACCGCGTGTGCCGGCGTGGCGCCGAGCCAGTGTCTCCCGATCACGATCGACGTGGGGACGAACAACACCGCGTTGCGCGAGAGTCATTCCTACGTAGGACTACGTCAGCCCCGGTTGCGCGGCGCTGAATACGACGAGCTGCTGGATGAATTCGTCGAGGCGGTGCAGACGCGCTTCCCACTGGCCTGTCTGCAGTTCGAAGACTTCGGCAATCACAACGCGTTCTCGCTGCTCGAACGCTGGCACGATCGCATCTGCATGTTCAACGACGATATTCAGGGTACGGCGTCGGTGGCGCTGGCAGGACTGTACTCTGCGGCACGTATCAGTGGCACACCGCTGCGCGACATGCGCCTGTTGTTCCTGGGCGCCGGCGAGGCCGGCATCGGCATTGGCGATCTCGTGGTCGAAGCACTCTGTTCAGAAGGCCTGTCACTCGAAGAGGCGCGTCGTCACTGCTGGTTCGTGGACTCGAAGGGGTTGGTGGAGCAGTCGCGCACCGACCTTGCGGAACACAAGCAGCGCTTCGCGCACGATCATGCGCCGATGAGCACCCTGCTCGAAGCGGTGGAATCGCTGAAGCCGCACGCGATCATCGGTGTGTCGGGAACGCCGAATACGTTCACCGCGCACGTGCTGGCGGCAATGGCGAAGGAGCACGAACGTCCGATTGTGCTCGCGCTGTCCAACCCCACGTCGAAGGCCGAGTGCACCGCCCTGGAGGCATACGCGGGCACCGAGGGTCGCGCGATCTTCGCCAGCGGGAGTCCGTTCGCACCGGTCACGTACATGGGCCGGACGCACGTGCCGGGGCAGGGCAATAACGCCTACATCTTTCCCGGTGTCGGACTCGGCGTCATGGTCAGTGCGTCGTCACGCGTCACGGAGGCCATGTTTGCCGCCGCCGCGCGCACGCTCGCGTCGATGGTTACCGACGATGATCTGACCATGGGACGAATCTATCCTAGCCTGTCGCGCATTCGCGAAGTGTCGCGCGTCATCGCGATCGAAGTGGCCACGTTGGCGTTCGACCGCGGATTGGCGCGGGTCGAGCGGCCAGCAGACATCGCCGCGGCGGTGACCGAGGCGATGTTCGAGCCGCACTACGTGTCGCTGCTGTAAGTCGGACTGTGCTATCGCCTGCCGAGCAGCTCGGCAGGCGAGAAGCGTACCCCGACACTGACGTTCGTGCCACCAAGGTCGAGGCGGTCGAAGGTCGCGTAGTCATCGCTCATCGGCGCCGCGCCGAACTGCTGGCGCACCGTACCCTGCAGGGCGACCCAGCGCGTGACAGGCACGTCCACGCCCGCGCTCACGTATTCGAACAGTCCGCGTCCGGTCGAGTAGAAATCGTCGCGATAGGCCACGAGCCGCTCGGCGTCCACGAAAGTGCCCCACTGCTGAAAGCGATAACGCGCCGTGCCTACGCCGGCGCCGAGTATCAGTCGCGCGCGATCCGCACCCGCGCCCTGTGCACGCGCCCAGCGCGCCGCACGCCATTCGACGCCCAGTGACTGCACTGAGGTGAGTTGAAGTGCGGTCTGTTGTGCCACGGGGCTGGTGGTCGTAGCTGGCGATACGCGGCTTACAGATTCCATCGTGCGCTCGCCCGACTCGATACCGAGTCGGGCGCTCCAGCGTGGTGTCAGGCGCACGGCGACATCGGCACCGGCGATACGCGGATTCAACGTGGCGGCGCCGGAATAGAGGGCGCGGTCGATGAGCGAGTACGCCTCGCTGTTCCCCGATGGCGTGAACACCCCGTAGCGAACGGAGACGCTCACGCGAGACCAGGTCGACGAATCCCGCGAGGCGTTCTGCGCCTGGAGTGCCGGAGCGAGCATGACTAGACAGGCAGCGACGGCGTTGACGCGTTTCATCGTCCGGCCTCCCGCTCGCGCAGCACGAAGTCGAGCGACACGCACGAGGTATTCGCCTGACGCCGCCGCGCGTACACCATGCATGACACGTGTGGCAGACGGGGTGTGACCGTCATGACCGTGGTGGCCGAGAGTTCGCCGCTGGTGGCGACGATGTTGGTGCGGCCCTCGGCGCGGGAACGCGCGACACCAGCGCTGTCGATACTTACGATCGTGGCATTCACGGAGTACCATGATACCGGTGCCACGATGGGTCCCATGATGTTCCCGCGACGATCCGTGACGACCGCCCGTAGCGACCGTACGGTACCGAGTAATCTGAAGGTAGTGTCGGAGACCGTGATGTCGAGACGTAGCGCACGCTGGCGTACTTCGATGACGACCGTGTCGGCCAGCGGTCCGCTGAAATAGCCGCGCGGACGCACGCCCGATTGCGCTGGATCGACTTCAGCGATGATCGAGACGCGACCATTGCCGACGGCGCTGAACGCGCCGTTGCCGACCATCTCTACGATGCCGGCGGGTGAGGCCGACCAGCGCAGTGGCACGTCGGCCAGGGCGGCTCCTGCCTGATCGAGCACGCGCGACTGCACGAGGGCGGTATCACCGAAGCTTTCGAGTGGCAAGGTATTGACCACCGTCAGGTCGATGCTCCCCGGCGCGCGATCAACCGAGCGCACGATGTCGGCGGGGGCGCAGGCGGTCACGACCAATGATGCGGCCAGTAGTGCGCGCATCGCGCGCCGCGCAGGCGATGTCATGGGACGAAGCGTGCGGGAAGGCAAGCGGGAAGTCATGGCGTGTTCGGCTGAAGAGCGGCAGGCGGCAGCACGATGGCGGTGAGCAGCAGGCGCGCGCGCGCGCCGGGCTCGATGCGGGGGATCGTCCACTGCCTTGTGAGGTCGTTGTAGCTGCCGTCGATCGGCGTAATCTTCACGATCGTGAAGCCAGCTTCGCTGAAGGCGCGTGGGATGATGACATCGATCGCGGGGCCGGCGCCCGTGTTCAGGACCGTCAGCGCGATCGTGATCGTATCACCGGCTGCCGGCGAAAGCTGATCGGGCACGGCGGTGAGTTCGACGTCGGGCGGCGGTTCCGCTACTTCCACACCGAGGGACGCCGAACGCGGCGTGCGCGTGCGATCGATCCCGTTCACCTGCAGCGTGTAGTCGCCGGGCGGCAGCGATGCGGGGATCGAGACCGTCAGGCGGAACGTGCTGTCGCTTCCAACCACCACCATGCCCAGCAGGAGCGGCGTGCCGTTCGGTGCGTAGATGAATATTGACCCGTAGGTGCCCGGTGCGAAGCCGCGGCCTTCGGCTGTGGCGCGTCCACCGTTGTCGAGCTGCAGGGTCCGGCTGCTGTCGATCGGGATGGCCGACTCGGAAGCATCGCTGGAACGCAACGTGAGCGTGACGGTTCCGTCGGAGAGGCGCAGGAGGGTATCGCGCACCACTTCCAACGTGACCGGCGTATTGCTTGACGACAGCGTACCGGTGCCGCGCGGGGCGGTCGTGGGTTGTCCGCTGGTCGTGCGGGTCGGACCGATAGGCACGAGCGGGCCCGGCGCCTCGACGAACGGGCTCATACCACACGTGTTCACGGCGGCGACACGCACTCGTGTGGGCACGTTGTTGGTGAGCCCTTGGAGCACCCACGAGGTGGGCGTACGCCCGTTTAACAAGTTACGCTGCCAGGTGGCGCCGTTGTTCGTGCTGCTCTCGACCACGTAGCCGGTCACGGCGCGACATCCCTCGTTGGCCGGGATCCCGAAGGTAAGCGTGATCCGCCCGTCGCCCGCGACGCCGACCACCGTACGCGGTACCGTCGGTGGCGTAGCCGCAAGAATACTGGCGGTGGCGACGGGGGCGCCATTCAGGATGAGCGTGTAGTTAGCGGCGGCGCTGCCACCGAGTGCCGCGCTGATGATGCCAACCGGCTTCTGTGAGCCGACGGCGGGGTCGGCGAATGCGAACGTGACGCCGGTGAGGATGACGTTGTCACCGTCGCGCACACCGATGAGGGCGAGTGCGTTGCTGGTGATCGTCACGGTGGTCGTGGCGTCGTAGATTTTCTCAGCCGCTTGGAATGCACCGCCGATCGTGAGCGCAATCGGCGTGATGTTAGCCGTCGTGGTTGGGGCGCCGGTCTGGCTCACCGTGTACGATCCGGCGTTGGCGCCACCAAGCGTAACGTTGGTGATCACGACGGTC
>NZ_JBDNFF010000143.1:0-7204 GCF_041689975.1 Gemmatimonas sp. | reverse complement strand
CCGCTGCGATTCGTTCTGATTGGCCACGTCGAGATTGATCTGCGCCTTGATGTCGGCCGGCGTCACGGGCGACGGCGTCACGAGGTCACGAATGGTCCCGACACGTTTGCCGGCGAGATCGAACACCATGATCTCGTATGTCTCACCGGTTCCGATGTATCCGTGCCGAGATCCAATGGCCACGATGGCTTCCTTCCCGAACGGCAACGGTCGAGTGCCGCTCACCTGACCACCTGCAACCGTTCCCCACCGTTCCGATCCCGGAAACTCGGCAAAGGAGACGCCCGACTGTTGCGACGCACCGGCATACCAGAACGGGACGTTCGTGCGAAAAACACCGGCCTTCATGTGTCGGTGATCTTCCCAGCCGTATTGCAGAAACCGCTGCGCCGAGTTGCAGGACGACCTGTACGGCGGTCCGCCAACGACCGGAGCAGCGAAACGAAATTCGCGTTTGTAATGCAAATCGATCGAGAACACGCTCACGCGATGGCCGTTCTCGATATCGAGCGCATAAATGGTGTCGCCGCAACGATTAAGGGCAGCCAGATACACCATCTCACCGGGACCGGAGCCTTTCCGTCCGAAGCACTGGAGTTGTTTGCCGGCGGCCGAGAAGACGCGCAAGTTGAACTCGCCGCGATCTCCAATGAGTATGCGTCCGTCAGGCAATCGCGTTGCGCCGACGATCGCGTAAAACGTGGTGGACTCGTCGGCTTCGTTGCCACCGATCACCAGAGTGGGTGCAGTAGTCACGGCAATCGTGGCCTCGCGCGCGGAACCGGTGTTGTCGCGCTTCGCTTGCGCGCCAACTGAGCCCGCACCGAACAGGTGGCCCAGTACTGTGGCACCCACCATCAATTGCTTCGCCGCATGTGGTTGCATGGGCCTATTGTAGGGGTGGGGCATATGGTGTCAACAACGGGGTGTTTGGTTGCACCGAACGTTGAACGACGAACGGCGAACGGCAAACGGCGAACGGCGAACTCCTCAGGAAGCAGGGGGGAGGGTTTCAGGGGGCAGGAGGCAGGGACAACGCGCTGTTGCTGCTTCCTCCACCCTGACGCCCTCCCCCCTGCCCCCTAAGCAGTTGGCCGTTGACAACCTCTATCGCGTACCGACCCGCCTCTCTATCCACGCCAGCGGCCGCCGACGTACGTACGGATCTCCTTGGTGTCACCACCTTCGCGTAGCGCCACCACCCGTACCGGTCCCTGCTCGCAGCTGTTCTCCACGTCGTTACCGCCGTTCCACATACCGTCGAACTGTCCCGAGCGTCCGCCGTCGCGTGAGCGATACCAGCTAAGCCGTTGCCGCACACTCCCGTCCGCGCAGCGAACGTCATGCGCACCCGGCCATCGCGCACCGCATCGATGCGCGAGCCGAGTGACTGGGACCGCGCCGGCGTGACCGCGAGCGACGACGAGAGCACGAGCGTGGCAGCGAGTGCGATGCCCTGCGTCGAAGCGTTCATCGGTCGATGATCTCCTGCAACAGCGCGAGCGCACGCGGATCTTTCGTGCGCGAGAGCATGCTCACCGCCGACTTGCGCAGCTCGAGATTCTTTTCGTTCCGTGCCACATCGATCAGCTTCTCCACGCCGGCGTTCTCACGCAACGACGAGAGAGAGCTGAGCACCTGCCGACGGATCTCCACGTCCGGGCTCTTTTCGTAGATCGTGGTGAGCTGCGCGGCCGTTGTCGACAGGACCGCCGTCGCGTTGCCGGCGGCCGAGGAGGCACCAGTGCCAGTGAGCATACCCGTCACTCGCGCGCTCGCCCACATCGAGTTGTTGCCGATCACCGACACGGCCATGCGGCGGATATCCATCGACTCGCGTGGATTGGTGGCAATCACCACCAGGAACTCCCGCGACACATCGGTCCGACGCGCGGCGATCTGCTGCAAGACGCGCTCTTTGAGACGTGGTCGATCGGACTTTCCGTACATGTCCTTGAGAAACGCGAATCCTTCGTCACTCGCCTTGCCCGGTCCTGACGCGTACCACTGCAGCGCATCACTACGCAGGTCGTCCGGGGCGTTCTCGTCGAGCGCGATCTCACGCAACGTGGTGGCGGCGCGCGGCTGCTTCGACCGCGACAGCGCATACACCGCACGCTTGCGCAAATCGAGATCATCGCCACGACGCGCCAGGTCGATCAGCATGGTGGTCGCTTCTTCGGTCGGTACGTTGGCCATCCAGAACACGGCTTGTTCACGCACCTCCTTGTCGGGATCCGTCTTCGCGACGTTCATCAGGATCTCAGCGGCTTCGGGCTGCTTGCGTGACGCCACCAGCCAGACGGCGGTACGACGGAGTTGTTGCGTGCACGGTTCGCGACGGGCCAGCACTTTCCTGAGAATCGGCATCGCCTTGTCGGCGTCCATCTGCATCACGGCGTTCAGCGCATCGATGCGTTCGTCGTCGTTCTCGCGAGGACAGCCGTCGCGCGTGGTGCTTTCGGCGCGGCCCATGAGCGTCGTGGCCATGGCCTGATCGCCGCGGCGCGCCAGTACGCCTTCCATGCGAGCCCGGAGCGCCGAGGCGTCGCCACGCGTGGCGGCCTTCGGGAACTTCTGCGCCTGCGTCTCGAGGGTGGCGAGTGCTTCGCCCAGATTCTGGTCGCCGCCGAGACGCTGCAATGCAAACGCCTGCCAGTAGTAGGCGTCGGGCGTGTATGCACTGTTCGGATAGCGGCGCCAGATCTGATTGTACATGTCGGCGGCCTTGCGATAGGCATCGCCGGAGAGCGCCTTGCGGGCTTCACGGTACAGCGAGTCGGCCGGATCGGCCTGGGCCCACGGCTCCGGCGCTTCGGTGCGATAGCCCCGCGACCCCGACACAGACGACTCCGCGAAATTCATGACGCCGCTAACCGCGGCGAGAACGTTCATCTCGGTGAACCTCGCGAGCTCGGACAGCTCCGCGAACGGGGCGAGAGCGGCGACATTGGCGCGCATCGCGTCGCGATCAATACTCATCGCGATGCGCGCGGCATCGACACCGGCGCGCGCAGCATCGACGCCGACGCGCGCGGCCTCAGCCCCGACGCGCGCGGCACGCGAGACTTCGGCTCGCCACATCGGGTCGGCAAACACTCCCTCCATCGGCCACACTGACGGCGTGGGTGCTCGTGTCGGCCGGGGCGCCGGGGTGGGCGCAGGGGTGGCCGGGGTGCGGGAAGGACGAGGCAGACGCGGTGGTTCCTGTGCGGTCAGTGCGCCGACGCCGATCGAAAGCGCCAGAGTCACGCGGACCACGGTCGTGCGGACAATGCGGGACATCAGTCTCCTCCGTAAGTAAAGCCGTTGATCGATTCCTCGACGGGACGTGACGCCGTGACGACGGCGCGCACCCGCAGGAGGAGATTGGTTTCGCGAATGGTTTCCTTCGGTGCGCGCTGCGTCTCCGGCGCGGATTCGCGCGCCTGGATGATCTGTACGAGCACGAGTTCCAGATCCTGCAGCAAGCGGCGCGTGCGTTCGTCACGCAGTTGCGGTTCATCGATCAGCAGTCGCGTGGTACTGAGCAGATCACGCGCCCACGCCGATACATCGGCACCCGGCCCCATGGCTGGATCCTGATCGCGCACGGTGGTAAGCAGCGCTACCGTGCGGGCGAGATGCTCGCCCATCGCCACGCGTACCGGGTCGTTCGACGACGCCAGCTCGGCGAGGGCATCGGGTCCGAGCCCGGATCCGTGGACAGCACGATCGTTCACGGCCTGCGCGCTATCGGTTGCCGCGACCGTCGTCGGCGCGATCAACGTTGGCGCGGCGGGCAGGACATAGCGACCGATCGCCACGCCACCAACAAGTACCGCGGCAATGACTGCCACGCGCGTGAAGGGGAACGCGCGCTGCACGGTGCGTGATGCCGCGCCACGGTCACGGTTGATCCGCGCCCACATCATTTCGCGCGGAACCGCGACATCAGCGTCCAAGTCGTTCACCGCGTCGCGCGCCAGCTCGAGCATCCACGGCTCGAGTGGTGCATCAGGCCCATCGTCGCGACGGGAGTCACGTCGGTTGTCGTGTTGCTCCGGTCGATCAGTCATGCCAACTCCTTGCCAAGCTGTCGGGGGGCGAAAGCGGCCAGCGCCACCCGCAGTTTTTCTCGTGCACGGAAGAGCTGCGACTTACTGGTGCCGACGGCGACACCGAGCGCTTTGCCGATCTCCTCGTGCGTGAACCCTTCCACGTCGTGCATCACGAACACGGCGCGTGTGCCGGCGGGGAGGGCCTCGATGGCGGCCTTCAGGCGAACCTTGAGATCCGGTTCACTTTCCACCGATGTTTGCGCCACGGTCGTCGCCTCCTCGAGGGGCGCCGCGAACGCTTCGCGGCGTTTCCAGGAACGCAAACCGTTCAACGTGATCGAGACGGCGATCGTGTGCAGCCAGTTCGACAAGGCGGAGTCGCCGCGGAACTGCTCGATCCGGCTGAAGGCCCGGATGAAAGTGTCCTGCGTCCACTCCTGGGCGAGCTCGGGGCGTCCGCTCATTCGGAGAATGAGTCGGTACACGCGGTCCACGTGGCGGTCGTAGAACTCCCGTTCCGCCGTGTGGTCCTTCGCTCTGAGCCGGTCAAGCAGTTCCGTGTCAGTCATGGACACTGCCGCCGCCCACTGTCGTCGTCTCGATGCGCATGCATGTGCGCAGAGAAGACAGAGGGATGGTGAAAAGGGTTGCATTGGTTAGAACTGCCAACTGCTTAGGAAGCAGGAGGGAGGGTTTCAGGATGCAGGAGGCAGGGGACCACGCGCGGTTCACCTGCTCCCTGCCCCCTGAAACCCTCCTCCCTGCTTCCTAGGGAGTTTGTTGTTCCCAATTCGCCATACCCCCTACCCCACACTCCATACACCGCATTACCGCTCGTACCGCGGCACAGCAACCTGTTCACCGTGCACCAGCGGGATCGGCTCGGCCGCCCCGACCCCCAGGCTTTTCCCCTTGTCCGACATCACGCGAGTCAAAAACCGCTGCCCCTCGCCGATGCGCTCGACCTCGATCGCGATGGACTCGACGGCTTGGCCCATGGACTCGAGGCGATCGGTCACCTCCTTGGATACCGGCGCGACCACCGTTGCGCCGCGCTTCCAGATGCGACGGGCGTAGGCAACGGCCAAGGGCATCAGCACGAAGATCGTGAACACGATCGGGATCGCCACGATTTCGTCGGGGGTCCCAGTTCGCACTTCGCGAGGCTGCTCGGTGGCACCGGGAAGTGCGGCGGCCTGCGCCACGGCCGCATCGGCCGTCGCCAACTGCTGATCGATCGACGAAATGCGCCCGTCGATCTCCTTGATGCGCGCCTCGACGCCCGCCCGATCGGCAGCGTTGTCGGCGTTCCCGTCACTGCGCAATTCGTTGCGGAGCTCCTGCCGCTGCTCCTCGAGTCGCTCGAGCTGATTCCGCAGCTCACGACGCTGGGCGACCACGCCCTGATACACTGCGGTCGGCGCTCGGATGACCTGGCCAGTCGACAATTGCACCAACTCCGGTGCGGGCGGAGGAGTGGGCACTTTAGGCGGCGCGGCGACGGCGGGGATATCCTGCATGAGATCAACGATTGAGGTGCGTGCGCAACGTTCCGGGCGGGTTCAAACTCCCCCATCGGTCGTACGCCGCGCGCTCGTGCCGGTTTCAGCAACGGCGGCGTTCTGGCCAATCGGGCCAGCATTCCAACCTTGCCTCTCCGCACGCGGAGCGTAAGGTCAAGCGATGAGACGCCACCTGCCGCTTTTGAAACTCGTCGCCGTTGGCGCGGCTGCTGTCGCAAGCGTTGGCCTTGCGGCCTGCCGTCACGGTACCGCGACTATCGCGCCGGCGGGCGCGGCGAACACCGAGCCGTTGCGCGCGCTGCCGACGGCGCAGTCTCCGACGTTGCCGGATCGCCTCTCCGACAGCACATGGTGGTACATGGTGCGCGACATGTCGGAACCCGGCGGCTATTTCCGCTCCGAGAATTTCGTGTCGAACGAAATGGGACTGCAGCATGTGATCGCGCGCCTGCGCATCACGAGCCCACCGGGTGGCGTGTACGTGGGCGTGGGCCCTGAACAGAACTTCACGTACATCGCCGCACTGCAGCCGCGGGTGGCGTTCATCGTGGATATCCGCCGACAGAATCTATTGCAGCATCTGTGGTACAAAGCGGTGTTCGAACTCTCTCCCACCCGTTCGGACTTTCTGGCGCGCCTCTTCGCGCGTCCGCTGGTCGGGGCGGTCTCGCCCGATGCGACCGAGAGCGCCGACACGCTCCTGGCGCGGCTCGATCGTCGTCGTGCCGACTCTACGTATTTCCGCCGCACGTTCGTCGAGGTGCGCGATCATCTAGTGCACATGCACGGCTTCGCGATCGATTCGAGCGATCTCTCGACGCTGCGCTACGTGGACAGCGTGTTCTACAGCACCGGCCCGTCACTGAATTATTCGAGCGGCAGCACCGGAGGCTTTGGCGGTGGTCGCGGTTTCCGCGGTATGCCGACGTTCGCGATGATCGCCACAGCAACCGATCCCAGCGGTGCAAACCTTGGCTTTCTCGGCACCGACGCGTCGTATCAGATCGTGCGCGACATGCAGCGCCGCAATCTGATCGTACCGCTGGTGGGCAACTTCGCGGGGCCGCGCGCGCTGGCTTACGTGGGCCGTTGGTTGCGGGAGCGGGACGCGCGGGTGACCACCTTCTACACGAGCAACGTCGAGCAGTACCTGTTTCAACAGGGCGAAGAATGGAGCCGCTTCTACGCCAACGTGGCGGGGATGCCGTTGGATTCGACCGCCTTTTTTATCCGGTCGGTTACCAACAACCGCTTTGGGGGCCAGCCCTCCGGGTTCATGATGGGGCAGCTCACCAGCCCGATCGTATCGATGGTGCGGGACGCGGCCAGCGGGGCAATTTTTGCCTACGGCGACGTGATCGGTCGGTCGAAGTAGACATCAGTAGCGAGCAGTAGCGTCCCAACGTTTGGGGATGAGAACGGTGCAAGTGGTCGATTTGCTTGGGGAACGGCGTCGTTTTGTCTGGTCTCGACGTGAACGACGAGGCGCTGCATGGCGGTCTTTTGCGCGGAGGCGCCCGGGACCGTCCTGCACCGAAGAACCGCCACAACAGGATTGGTGGTTCGCCGCGCCTCGTCCGTCGGCACGATGTCCATTTCCATCATTTTGCTGTTCTTCGCGTCTCTTCGCGTACTTCGCGT
>NZ_JBDNFF010000142.1:0-14716 GCF_041689975.1 Gemmatimonas sp. | reverse complement strand
CCCACCTCGCCAAGGAGTTGCATGCGGCGGGGGCGAAGCTCGTGGTCACCGACATCGACGCGGGGCGCATCAAGCGGGTCGTCGACGAGATGGGGGCCACGGCGGTCGCGCTCGACGAGATTTACCGTGCGAAGGCCGACATCTTTGCGCCCTGCGCGCTTGGCGGCGTTATCAATGACGACACGATTCCGCAGCTCAACGTCGAGATCGTGGCCGGAGCCGCCAACAATCAGCTGCTTGAAGACCGTCATGGTGATGCCCTCGAAGCCCGAGGCATTCTATATGCGCCCGACTATGTCGCCAATGCCGGCGGCGTGATCAACGTGTACAGCGAGCTCACCGGCTGGACCCGGGAGCGGTCGCTGCGCAAGGCCGACGAGATTTATCAGACCGTCCTCAGCGTTTTCCGGCTGGCGAAGGACACGGGCATTCCGACCTACAAGGCCGCCGATCGGGTCGCGGAGCAGCGCATCCACGCGGTTCGCGGTATGATCAGGACGTGGCCGCAGTATCCCAACAAGGAATCCTGAGCAGTCAACGGAGTAAGCTGACCATGGTGGATGTGGCAAAGCCGGGGGAGCGAATCCCCATCGCGTCCGACCACGCCGGCTTCGAGCTCAAAGAGCGATTGCGTGTCGCCCTGGCCGAAATGGGATATGCCGTCGAGGACATCGGCGCGCACAGCACGGCAAGCACGGATTATGCCGACTATGCCCATCCCCTGGCGCAGGAGGTGTCCGACGGGCAGGCTGCCCGCGGCATTCTCCTATGCGGAACGGGGCTCGGGATGTCGTATGTCGCGAACCGGTATCCGGGAGTGCGCGCCGCCGTGGTGTGGAACCCTGAGGTGGCTGCGCTCGCTCGTAAACACAACGACGCAAACGTGCTGGTCTTACCGGCGCGTTTCGTCTCCGACGAAGACGCCTTGGCGATTCTGCATGCCTGGCTCGACACGCCGTTCGAAGGGGGGCGCCACCAATCTCGTGTGGCCAAGATCGAACGGGACGACAGTGAGGCCGACGCCTCGGGGAGCACGACATGAGTGATGGAGCCAGCGCGAACTGGTCGCAGTGGGATCGCTTGCCGCCGGGGGATGTGCTGACACAGGCGGATCCGGAGATCGCGCATCTGATCGATGAAGAAACCCAGCGGCAGAGCGACGGCCTCGAACTGATCGCCAGCGAGAACTTCGTATCGCCCGCGGTGATGGAAGCGGTCGGATCGACGCTCACCAACAAGTACGCCGAAGGATTGCCGGGCAAGCGCTACTATGGCGGCTGTGAAGTTGTAGACAAGATAGAGCAGCTGGCGATCGATCGTCTCAAGCAGCTGTTCGGTGCCGATCACGCCAACGTGCAGCCGCACAGCGGTGCGTCGGCGAACGCCGCGGTGTTCCTCGCGTTCCTCAAGCCGGGCGACACGTTTCTCGGGATGGATCTGTCGCAAGGCGGGCACCTCACGCACGGCTCGCCGGTGAACTTCTCCGGGTTGCTGTACAAGGCGGTGTCGTACGGCGTGACCGAAGACGGTATCATCGACTACGAGCAGATGCGCGCGCAGGCGCGCGAGCACAAGCCGAAGATGATCATCGCCGGCTACAGTGCGTACTCGCGTACGATCGACTGGCAGGCGTTTGCCGATGTCGCGAAGGAAGTCGGGGCGATCTTCATGGTCGACATGGCGCATTTCGCCGGTCTCGCCGCGACGGGCGTCTATCCGTCGCCCGTGGCGTTCGCCGATGTGGTGACCAGCACGACGCACAAGACACTGCGCGGTCCGCGCGGCGGCATCATTCTCTGCAAGGCCGAATACGCCAAGGCGATCGACAAGGCGATGTTCCCCGGCATGCAGGGCGGTCCACTCGAGCATGTGATTGCCGGTAAAGCCGTCGCGTTCCACGAAGCGTTACAGCCGTCGTTCACCGCGTATTGCCGCCAAGTCGTAGACAACGCGCAGGTACTGGCCACAGCCCTCATGGAGCGTGGATATCACATTGTGTCCGGCGGCACCGACAATCACCTCATGCTCGTCGATCTGCGCAGCAAAGGGCTGACGGGCAAGGTCGCCGAGAAGGTGCTGGACGAGGCGGGCATTACGGTCAACAAGAACACGGTTCCCAAGGAAACGCAATCACCGTTCGTGACCAGCGGCATCCGCCTCGGTACGCCGGCCGTGACCACGCGTGGGATGGGTCCGGACGCGATGCTCCAGATCGCGGCACTGATCGACCGCGTGCTCTCGGCGCCCGAAGATCGCGACACGATCGCGGCAGTGAAGGCCGACGTGAAGGCGCTGGCCGACGCGTATCCGCTGTACCGGTCGGTGTCACGGGTTTAGGACGAACCGCGGCGCGGTTCGCAAGGAGTTGTCAGGTGGTGCCCGGGCCTCCAGTATTGTTGCACTAGAGGCCCGCTGCATTTCGGCCGATAAGCGTTGTGCGTGCGTTGCACCTCGCGACGGCCATGCGTCCAGAGCACAGACACGATCAGGAGCAGGAGCAGTGACCGAGTTGGCGTTCCGTGAAGGCATCATGGACCAGATCCGGCTGCGCGAGCAGCGGTTCGATGAGCGCGCGTACCTGTTCGTGCTGGCGTCGCTCGAGCACAGCCAGGCGCTGCTCACGGAGCGTCGCCATATCGCCGGCGCCGAGCTCGCGCACGCTTGTCGCGAACTCGCGTTGCAGCGATTCGGTGTGATGGCGGGTATGGTACTCGAACATTGGGGCCTCAAGGCCACCAGCGACATCGGCGACATCGTCTTCACGCTCGTCGACCTGGGGTTACTGGTCAGCCAGCCGCAGGATTCGCGCGATGATTTCTTCGGTGTGTTCAATTTCGAGGATGCGTTCGGTCGCGAGTATCCGTGGAGCACCGCGCACGTCTGACCGACGGCGCGAACGCACAATGACGCGACGGTGAACGCGCGGCGCGTCACCACCGCCGCCGAAGCTGCCGCGCGCGACGAGGCGGCGATCGCCGCCGGTGCCGCGTCGTTCGATCTCCTGTTGCACGCTGGTACGAACGCCGCTGCAGTCATCCTCCGCGATTACGCAGCGCAACTCTCGCACGGCGTCGCGCTGTTCGCCGGCAGCGGCAACAACGGTGGTGATGCCTATGTGGTGGCCGCGCAGTTGGCGCGGGCCGGTGTCACGGTACGCGTCCATGCGGCCGGTCCGCCGCGCACACCCGACGCGCGACGCGCGATGCAGCTCGCCGCACCGGCGCTGGTGTTCGGCCCGCCCGGCGGTCATGAACGCGTGGTCGTGGACGGGTTGCTGGGCACCGGACATTGCGGTTTGCTGCGTGAGGCCGTGCTGGCCGCCTGTCGGCGCCTGTCGCTGGCGCGCGATGGCGGTGCAACGATCATCGCGCTCGATGTGCCCAGCGGCCTGGATGCGACGACCGGTGAGATCGCCGACGGGAGCGCGGCGGCCCATGTCACGCTCTGCTTCGGCACGATCAAGCGTGGCGTCCTCCTCGCGCGTGGCCACGCCGGACGCATCGTGCTGCTCGATATCGGACTTGCTGGTGCGGCCGATCGTGATGATGGCGCGTGGCATATGGCCAACGCCGCCGACTTCGCGCGATGGTTGCCGCCGATGGCCTGGAACGCACACAAGGGACGACGTGGCCGCATCGCGATTGTGGGTGGTCACGAGGGCATGGCCGGCGCGGTGATTCTTGCCACACGCGCCGCGCTGGCCGCCGGTGCCGGACTGGCGCACGCTATCGTCGATGGGCCGTCCGTGATGGCGGTGCAGCTTACGGTGCCGCAGGCGTTGGCCGAACGGTGGCCGAAGCCGGAAGCGCAGAGCACGGAGCCGGGCACGGAGCAGGATACCGACTTGGCTACGCTGGATCGCTGTGATGCGGTGGCCATCGGCCCCGGACTCGGTCGTGGTGCGCGGTCGTCGCAACTGCTCGAGCGCCTCATGAACGAGCAGGGTGATCGACCACTGGTGCTCGATGCCGATGCCCTCTGGCTCGTGGCCGCAGCCGCCGACGCACTCGGCGCCGACGCCGCGGGGCTGATGCGCCACTGGACACGGCATTCGCGCGCTGTGGTGTGTACGCCGCACGAGGGTGAGTTCGCGCGGTTGCGTGGCGCCGCCGTGCCAACGCCGTGGGATGCACGCGTCGATGCGCTGCGGCAGTTCGCGGTGCGCGGCGGCGTCACGATGCTTTTGAAGGGCACGCCCACGCTGATCGCCACGCCCGATGACGGTCCGATCACGGTGGTGCCGCACGGCACGCCGCTGCTGGCCACCGGTGGCAGTGGTGACATGCTGAGTGGATTGATCGTAGCCTTGCTGGGGCAGGGACTGGCGCCGCGCGAAGCCGCGGTATGCGCGGCGACCGTGCACGGGCGGGCGGCGGAATTGGCGACGGCGCGATTGGGTGGTATTCGCGGCGGCACACTCGAGGCCGTATTCGAGTCGTTGCCGGCGGCGTGGCGCCTGCTCGAGCATCCCGGCAGCTTTCCTTCCGGTGTACTCGCTGAACTTCCTTCGCCTGCGTGACCGTGCGCTCTCTTCGGGTTCTCCCTCGTCTGGTCGCGCTGTCCGTCGGCGTCCTGTCATGGTTGTCGTGTGCAGGGGGCGGCGCGAACGGCAGCGGCTACGGCAGCGCGAGCACGGGCGCAGCGTCGGGACCGCTGGATGGTTTCGGCCAACGCGCCGAACGGCAGCGCATCGGGAGCTTCAGCAACGTGCAGGCGGTGGCGGTGTCGCGCCGCTACGTGTTCGCGGCAGGGAGCAGCGGGATCGCCATCTACGATCGCGTGATGAACCGTTGGTTGCCGCCGCTCACGCGCGACGATGGGCTGTCCGATCAGCAGATCACCGTGCTCGCCGGCGATCCGGTGGAAGATGCGCTCTGGCTTGGTGTGCCCGGCGGCGTGATCATGTATCGCCCGCTCACCGAGCAGCTGCTGCGCACGATCGTGACCGGTGTGCCGGATCTGATTGCCTTCGATCGCGCCGCAACGGGCGACGCAATCGTTCGCGCCGGCGGTGGGTGGACGCGCGTCTCGCGCGTCGGCATCGCCACGCCTTTGGCACGGCCGCCGTTGGCCGGCGCGCTGATCCTGCCACGCACACTCGACGACCTGTTCGCGCAGTTCCCTACGTTACGTACACAGCCGTCGTTGTTGTTGCGCACGCAGCAGAGCGATCGCCCGTTGCGCAACGTGCAGATCATCAGTGGTGCCGCGTCACCCGAACGCGCGAGTGAAGTGTGGCTCGGTACCTCCGGCGACGGCCTGTTCCGACTCGACCCGGCGTTCATGCAATCCACGCCACTGCCCTACGGACTCATCGAGCCCGGCGTCGGCGCGCTGGCGCTGGCCGCCGATGGCGTGTGGGCGGTGGGACTCGGACAGTCGTTCGATCGTGGCGGGCTGTCATTCGTGGGTAGCGATCTGCAACGGTTCCGCTGGATCGATGGCACGATCGCGGTCCCACTCGTCGGTGTGCGCGGACTCTCTCTCGTCACGCGCGCATCACGCGCCTGGCTGGGTACCGATCGCGGGCTCGTCCGCGTGCGGCTCGACGGCACGCAAACCATGCAGGCGTGGGGGGTGCTGGATGGTCTCCCCGACGAACGCGTGTTGTCGGTCGCGACGCGCGACGACGGCGTGTGGGCCGGCACCGCGCGTGGACTCGTGTATGTGAGCGACAGCAGCGATACCCGTAACGTGCGCACTCGCGGTCTCGGCGTGCGGGTGCTCGACAACATGCCGGTGCACGCGTTGCAATTCACCGGTGACACACTCTGGATCGGGACCGAAGCGGGCTTGATGGCGATTGCGTCGCCGAATGGCAGTGCCGGTGGCGTGGTGTCGCGTCCGCTGGGAAGCGATCCGGCGCTGCGTCGTGCGGTGCGATCCCTAGCCTGGAGCGATACGGTGTTGCTGGTCGCCACCGACGATGCGGTGTTGCGACTCGCCCCGCGTGGTGGGGTGGAGCCAGTGCGCGTGGACGCGCTCGATGTGCGCCACGTGGGGCGCGTGACCAAGGTGGCGATCGACGAGCGCACGATGTGGCTGGCCGGCACCGACGGCGTGGTGATCGTGTCGCGTCGTGACGGTGCCACGCGCGTGCTGCGCGTGCCCGGTGAGGTACCCGGACCGGTGCTCGATATTGCCGTGAATCGCGACTACGTGTGGATTGGCACGCCGCAGGGATTGATTCGCCTACGTCGTCGCGGTGATGGCGGACTGCCATGACTTTCCGTATGAGCGTGCTATGAGTCTGGAACCGCGGCCGCACCAGGCCATGCGTGAGGGGGCGGAGTTCGACACGATCCGTGCGCTGATGGCGCGGTGGGGTGATCTCGCCGTCGATATCGGTGATGACGCTGCGGTGCTGGCGCCGCCCACGTTCGGCGCGCGCGTGGTCAGCGTGGACGCCTGCGTGGAAGACGTGCACTTTCGCCGCGGCTGGATTTCGGCGCGCGAGGTGGGCGTGCGGGCGGCGGTGGCGGCGCTGAGTGATCTGGCGGCGATGGGTGCGCGCGCCGAGTACGTGTTGATCGCGTTCGTGATCCCCGATGGGTGGCGCGAGCAACTCAGCGAGGTGGCCGACGGCATGGGCGCCGTGGTCGGTGAGGCCGGGGCGCGCATCGTGGGGGGGAATCTGAGCCGCGGCGTCGTGTTCTCGATGACCACCACCGTGATCGGGAGCGCGCAGCGGGTGGTGCCGCGCAGCGGAGCCCGTGCCGGCGATCTGGTGGTGGTGACTGGCTTGCTGGGTGGCCCTGGTGCGGCCATACAGGCTTGGGACGCCGGCGGGAGTCCCACGGCATGGTCAAGGGGGCGTTTCGCGGCCCCGGTGCCTCGCTGGGCCGAGGGGGAGGCGTTGGCCCTGGCCGGTGCCACTGCCATGATCGATATCAGCGATGGACTTGCCGGCGACGCCCGGCACGTGGCGGCCGCCAGCGGCGTACGCGTCGAGCTCGAAGCCACGCGCGTGCCCGCTGGTCCGGGAATTTCGGCAGAGGCGGCCATGCAGAGCGGGGAAGAGTACGAGCTGCTGGCCTGCATTCCCGCAGCGGCATACGAGGCACTGGCCGCCGGGTGGACGGCGGTAAGCGCCGTGCCGCTCACGGTCGTCGGGGTTGTCGTTGATGCCCACACCGACGCGGACTCTCAGTCGAACTCAGCCAAGGAATCGGTGGCCAGTGGCTTTGATCACTTCGCCTCGGGCAAAACCCCGCGTTGAATTCGGGTCTAGACTGGGTGAACTTGAATTGATGCGCACCGCATTCACGGCATTGGCCCTGTTGGCCGGAACAATCCTCTTCGGCAGCATCACGTTGCTGGCCGAGTTACTGGGCCGTCCCCGCGGACCCGACAGCATTTACACGAAGACGCCCCGTTGGTGGGCCTCGTGGCTGTTGGGAGCGGCCGGCGTGAAGGTGGTCGTGCATGGCGGTGAACACGAACTTCCCGAGGGCGCACCGCGCGTGTTCATGGCGAATCACGTGAGCTGGTTCGACATCCCCGCCATGATTGCGGCGCTCCCTCACTACGGTTTTGTCGCCAAGCGGGAGATAGAGAGGGTCCCGCTGTTCGGGTCCGCCGCTCGAGCGGTGGGAGTGATCTACATCGATCGCGAGAACCGGAAGGCCGCCTTCAGCGCCTACGACGACGCCGCATCGAAAATCCGTGCCGGGCACCCCGTGCTGGTGTATCCCGAGGGCACCCGCGGTTTCACGTACGCGCTGCGCCCCTTCAAGAAAGGCCCGTTCGTGTTGGCCATCGGCTCGGCTGCCCCGATCGTACCGGTGGTCATCTACGGCACCATCGCGGTGAACCCGCGCACGGAATTCCGGGCGTCACCGGGCACGGTGCACGTGCATCTGCTGGAGCCGATCCCCACCGAAGGACTCACGTACGCCGATCGCGACGAGCTCGCCGCGCGCGTCCGCCAGCGCATGGCCGACTGTTTACGTGCACATTACCGCGTCGACCCCGCCATCGAACCATCGCACCAAGCGGCCGCACGCGAGCCCGAACAAGCCTCCGCGTAACCGCAGTCCGGCTCCCTCGCCGCACTCACCACTCGACACTCACCTTTCCAAACTGTCCCTTTATGGCCTCCATCGTTTCCATCAGCGCGCGCGAGATTCTCGACAGCCGCGGCAATCCCACCGTTGAAGTGGATGTCATTCTCGAAACGGGGAGCGCGGGTCGCGCGGCCGTCCCGAGCGGCGCCAGCACCGGCGAACGTGAAGCGGTGGAGCTGCGTGACGGCGACCCGGAACGCTACGGTGGCAAGGGTGTGCTCACCGCCGTGAACAACGTGAACACCGAAATCAACGAAGCGCTCGAAGACATGGACGCGACCGACCAGATCGCGATCGACCGCGCGCTGATCGATCTCGACGGCACCGAGAACAAGGGCCGCTTGGGCGCCAACGCGCTGCTGGGTGTGTCGATGGCCGTGGCCCGCGCCGCGGCGCTCGAAGTCGGCTTGCCGCTGTATCGCTATCTCGGTGGCCCGATGGCGCGCACGTTACCGGTGCCGATGATGAACATCCTGAACGGTGGCGCGCACGCGACCAATACCGTCGACTTCCAGGAGTTCATGATCGTGCCGGTCGGCGCCGAGTCGTTCAGCGACGGACTGCGTATGGGCACGCAGGTCTTCCACGCGCTCAAGAAGGTGCTGGTGGCGCGTAAGCTTGCCACGGGGGTGGGTGACGAAGGCGGCTTCGCGCCCGACCTCACGAGCGACGAAGAAGCGCTGACGGTGATCATCGAAGCGATTCAAGCGGCGGGGTTCCGTCCCGGGCATGACATCGCGCTCGCGCTCGACGTGGCGGCCAGCGAGATGTTTCAGGGTGGCCAGTACCACTTCAAGAAAAGCGGTGCCAAGTCGCTGAGCCCCCAGGCGCTGGCCGACAAGTATGCGGGGTGGCTCGAGAACTATCCGATCGTGTCGATCGAAGACGGCATGGCGGAGAACGACTGGGATGGTTGGAAGTATCTCACCGAGCTCGTGGGCGATCGTTGCCAGCTGGTGGGCGACGACCTGTTCTGCACGAACAGCGAGATCCTGGCGAAGGGCATCGAAGCGGACGTGGCGAATGCGATTCTGGTGAAGGTGAACCAGATCGGCACGCTCACCGAGACGTTCGAAGCGATCGAGCTCGCGCGCGCGGCCGGCTACAACGCGATCATTTCGCATCGCAGTGGCGAAACCGAAGACACGTTCATCGCCGATCTGGCGGTGGCGACGCAGGCGGGTCAGATCAAGACCGGCGCACCGTCGCGCAGCGATCGGGTGGCGAAGTACAACCAGCTGCTACGCATCGAGGAACAGTTGGAAGGCTACGCGGAGTATCCGGGTGGCGCGATCTTCGGTCTCTGAGCACGCATGGCGCCCCTCATGAAGCGCTTGGCTTGGGGCGCTGGTGCGCTCGCCGTATTCGTGTATGCGATCGAGGGCGGTGAGTACGGCACCTCCGACTTGCTGACGCAACGCGATCGCCAGGCCGCGCTGGCGGAGCACGTCGAGGTATTGATGCAGGATGTCGACTCGATGCGCGCGGAGTTGAAAGCGGTCACGAACGATCCGGTACGGCTCGAGCGCATGGCACGGGAAGAGTGGGGGATGGTACGTGGCGAGAAAGAGCTGCTGTACCGGGTGCGCCCGGCCTTGTCACGCGAGCCATGAATTGCGTGATCGGGGTTGACTCCCGGTGTGCTCGCGCTAGGTTAATCCTTCTGACGCGGGGTGGAGCAGCCTGGTAGCTCGTCGGGCTCATAACCCGAAGGTCGCGGGTTCAAATCCCGCCCCCGCCATCTGCACTCGGCCGGTCCGCAAGGGCCGGCCGTTTGCGTCCCGGCATTCGAGTTTTTGTTTTCGATGCGGGTTGGGATGGTGAAAAGTTTGGGGAAGTGAGGCAGGGTAGCTCAGCCGGTTAGAGCGCACGACTCATAATCGTGAGGTCGAGAGTTCGAGTCTCTCTCCTGCTACTGGGTCGACGCACGTCGAGAACATAAAAGTCGCCGACTCGGCCGAGTTGGCGACTTTTGTGTATGCGCGAATCCCGAGCAAGCTCGGTGACACCGAGACGCCTTACGGGGTATAGCTGGTAGGCTCTGTCCCCCCTCGCGACCCCACAACCCATGCGCCCGCGCTCCTCCGCCACACAACTTCTACTCGCCGCACTCGCCGTGCTGGCCACCGCTTGCGCTGATAGCGGTACGGCCCCCGACGCTACAGCCGCCGCCGACTCGCTCACCGCGCTGCCGCGCGCGCTGACCACCACCGAGCGTCAGGCCATCACGGCCAGCAACGATTTCGCACTGCGGCTATTGCAACGCACCACGGCCCGCCAGTCTGGTAACGTGCTGCTGTCGCCGTTGTCGGTCTCGCTGGCCCTCGGCATGACCATGAACGGCGCCGCCGAGGAAACGCTGACCGAGATGCAGCGCACCCTCGGCTGGGGGACCGCGAACCGCGCCGATATCAACGTGGCGTATCGGGATCTCATGACGATGCTGCCCGGCCTCGACCCTGGTGTGACGGTGCGGATCGCGAATGGCCTCTGGATGCTTCAGCCTATGGTGCCCGTGGCGGCGTTCACCAGCGACGCACGCCAATTCTTCAACGCGCCTGTTGCGAGCGAGCCGTCGACGCGCGCGATGTTCGATGCGGTGAATGCCTGGGGCGACCGTGAAACCCGTGGCATGATCCCGAAGGTGCTACAGGCGGAGCCGCCGCGGGACCTGGTGATGCTACTGGCCAACGCTGTGTACTTCGCCGGCACGTGGCGCGAGCGCTTCGATCCCGCGAAGACGAGCCCCGGCTCCTTCCGGCTCGAGGGCGGTGCGATGGCCACGGTGCCGATGATGACCCGTGGGGGAGGCTTCCGCAGCTGGCGTGACGATCGCCTGACGGCCGTAGAGTTGGCGTATGGCAACGCGGCCTATTCCATGCTCGTGTTGATGCCGACTAGGGACCCGGTGGGCGCGTTCGTGGCCACGCTCGACACGGCCCGGCTGGCGCAGGTGGTACAGGGTCTTCGCGAGGCGCGCGCCGACGAGCCACTGCGCCTCCCGAAGTTCACCCTCGAGGGGTCGCTCGAACTCTCCCCCGACCTGCGCGCGCTCGGGATGCCGCGTGCGTTCAGCATCCTTGCGCAGTTTCCGCGATTGATCGCGAATGAATCAGGCAAGCTCTCGTTCGTGCAGCACAATGTAAAAGTCGAAGTCGACGAAAAGGGGACGCGCGCGGCGGCTGTCACCGTGGTTGGTGTGGTCGTCGTGTCGCTGCCGACCGGCGTCGATATCGATCGCCCGTTCGTCTTCCTGATTCGCGAACGGTTGAGTGGGACCGTGTTGGTCACGGGTGTTGTGCGAGATCCGAGAGGACGCTGAGCGGGCAGGGTGTCGCGCGGTGTGACGGCGCGCGTGTGACGGCTATCACGTTGCCGTCACCGATGCGGCGCCGTTCGACACCACGTGCCACCGCGTTCGCGCTGCGGGTGCGTCGTCAATGCAAGCGGATCACAGCTTATGGTCGTCCCCTCTCGTGAGGAAACCGTGTCTGTGTCGCCACCGACGCTCCGCCGCGCGCTGCGCGACGCGAACTATCGCCTTCCGTCCATGGCCGTCATCGTCACACGGTCCATTGTGCTCACCCTCGGCGCCTGTTTAGTGCTGCCGGGCGTGATGTCCGTGCTGGCTCGCGCCGCGCGTGGGCAAGGCAGCGGCCCCCGCGATCGAGCAGCGCGTCGATCGGTTGGCGGCTCTCTCCGACACTGCCCGGCGGCGCCGAGACGTCGATACTCCGATCCCACAGCGCCGCTTGTTGTCGGACGTCCCGTGGCACTCTTCGCCATTACATTTGGCGATCGTTGCGCCCGCAGACGCGAGTGTGATGGACGCACGAGCACCGTGAATGGCACGCTTTTACGCGGCGACTTCGACAACGCCCGCTCGGGATTTAACGGTGCTCGCCGACAGGTCGACATCAACGACAACCAGATCAGTGACGCCGACGAGCACGCGGTGTGGTACACCGCCGCGTTCGGGCGCTACGGGCGTCCAACCGCATTCTCCGGCAGCATTCGTCAGGAGATCTCGTCGACCAACAACAAGTATGGCGTGGGCATCAACGGTCCGGTCATCGGCGGCAATTGCAACTATCCAGGAGTCGGCACCCGGGCGCCGAACTGATCGAAGGTAGCGGTCCCCAGACGCTCGTCTACCGTTTCGACAACCGATATATCCGAACCTCCGGCACCTGCTCGTCGGGACCTCGGATAGTACTGAACCCATACATGGTCCGAAGCGTCGACGAGCAGATCGCGCGTAGTTGGCAGGAACTCGGGCATCGTGATGGCCGCGTAACTCTGCTCCAAGCCTACGCGTGCGCCTTCTCCAACGCTCGCGATCTCCCACTCGCGCTGGGCTGAGTCGCGCAATGCGCACTGCTATGCGCATAGTGAGGCGCAGCACAAGGGACTGTGGTGCAACCATTCGCATTGGCAGGGTGAACGCAATGAAGAAGCGGCGACGCGTCTTACCCACCCAATGCCTGGCGGTCAACAAACCTTACGCATGCGATGTGGCTACGGTTCGACTACCAGCATCCCGATGGCACCCTGCTGCCCCTGTCCGAAGCCGAGATTCACAAACGGAAATTTGCCAGCCACGTCGCACACCAGATCGAACATTGTCCGACCGCTAGCCGACACCACCCGGAAGCGCACGCGATCACCCACGGTCACCCGAATTGGCGCGTCGCTGTACTGGCGTGGACGACCGTTGAAGGCGACAGACTTCGGCACCGACCCCTCTCGCGTGAGATCGTGCCACGCGAGCCGGTTGTCAGCGGCCAACGGCGGACGCGCCGGGGCATATCGACCGAACACGGCCTCATCGGCAGCCGTAGCGGCCACGCGGCTCCAACACCGGGAATCGCCAGCGCGAGCATGGAGGCGCGAGCGAGAAACGCGCGTCGGTCGGTGGAGCCCGCCGGCGCCGGCTCTACAATCGCGGTGCTGTCGAGCACCAGCACCGCCGGATCGTCAGCAGGACGTCGCAGCGATCCTGGCTGGTCGTGCGTCGCCAGTCGTGCCACCAAGGCCGAGAGACGCGGAACCGTAAACACGGACACAGAAGTGCTCCGTTGCGGGAAGCGATTGGGATGCCGTGAGCGACCTGGGCCAGTAGTTTGTGAGCGAGGTCCTCTCGAGTTTCTCCGGCGCTTCGAGGTCACAGCATGTTTCGCTCCGTACTCCCTACTCCGCACTCCGTACCCCGTACACCGTACTCGGTACTCCGTACTGTTGTACAAACGTTTCTATTCACCGCGGTCCTGGCCTCGCCGGTCCCTGCCGCAGCACAAGCGCCGGACACCGATTCCACGGCGCTGTTGCTCGCTCAACTCATCCGCGCCAACAGCAGTAACCCGCCGGGGCACACGCAGCAGATCGCCGATATCCTCGGCCCTCTCTTTCGAGCGCGCGGCTTTCAGGTGGACATCGTTCCTACGCCTGACTCTGCCAAGGTGCATTTCTTCGCGCGGCTCAAGGGCAATGGGTCGAAGAAGCCGTTGCTGCTCGCGGCGCACGCGGATGTAGTCGGTGTGGAACGCGAGAAGTGGAGCGTTGATCCGTTCGCCGGTGTCATCAAGGACGGCTCCGTGTACGGACGCGGCGCCATTGATTTTAAAGGCGGCATTGCCGTGTTCGCCCGTGCCGCGATGCTGTTGGCCGATCGAAAGGTACCACTCGATCGCGACATCATTTTCCTGGCCGAAGCCGATGAAGAAGGCGCGCCGATGAACACGACGTGGCTGGCACGGCAACACTGGGACAAGATGGACGCTGAGTTCGCGCTCAACGAAGGTGGGTGGATCATCAAGCGCGATGATGGCCGCGTGCAGTACGTGAGCATCTCGACGTCGGACAAGCGCGTGATGAGCGTGACGCTTACCGCGAAGGGCACGAGCACGCATGCCTCTATGCCGCTTCCCGACAACGCGCTCGTGACGGTCGGTCGGGCGTTGGCGAAACTTGGGCTCTATGAGACGCCGCTCGAGTTCACGCCCGACTCGCGCAAGTATTTCGCGACACTCGCGAAAACGAGCACTGGCGAGACCGCACGATTGTACACGCAGCTGCTGAATGGCACACCGGCGCAGGTGAGCGCTGCCGACAAGGCACTGTCGCGTGATCCGCTCATTCACTCGCTGATGCGCAACACGATTGCGCCGGTGATAGTAGCCGGTGGTTTCCGCAGCAACGTCATTCCCGGTTCGGCCGAAGTCACGCTGAACGTACGTCTCATTCCGGGCAGCGATGGGGCAGCGCTCATCAGCACGCTCGAGAAGCTGTTCAATGATCCATTGCTCACGGTGAAGATGAGTGCCGCTCTGGCCCCAGCCTCGCCCGCGTCGCCCGACACGTCTCTGCTGTATCGCGCGTTGGCCGCCGAGTCGAAGACGCAGTGGCCGGAGGCGGAGGTGACCCCGTATCTGTTCCAGGCCGGCACTGATGCCGGTGCCTGGCGCAATCGCGGTATCCCGGTGTTCGGCATCTACCCATATCCCATCAGCACCGACGAACTGCGTCGCATGCACGGGAACGATGAGCGGGTCAGTGTCGAGTCGTTACGTGAGGGCACTGAGATGATGTTCCGCACCTTGAAGCGAGTGGCCGGCTCGGAGTCGGGGCGCTGACGCCGTGTGGTGCAGGTG
>NZ_JBDNFF010000141.1:0-21901 GCF_041689975.1 Gemmatimonas sp. | reverse complement strand
GCGGTTGCCCTCGCGACCAGTCGCTTGCTCACGCGGGCCGGCTATGTCGTCGTCACCGCGCACGACGCCGAATCCGCCATGGACATGCTCCGTATCGCACCCGCGCCCTTCGCGATGATCTTGACGGATATTGTCATGAGTGGGAGATCCGGCGTTGACCTCGCGCGCGACATCGTTGCCCGCGATCCGCGTGCGCGCGTGCTCTTCATGAGCGGCTACGCCGACGACGAAGCGCTCACGGCACACATCACGTCGTCGAAGACGCCGTTCCTGGCGAAGCCGTTCGCCGCGGCGACGCTCTTGCAGACGGTGCGGCGCGTACTCGACACGCCGCCGCTGGTAGAGTGCTTACACGTCGTCGATCGTGAACAACCGCGCGACATCGCGATCGTAGGCGTCGAGGTGCTGTGCCGTGTCGCGTTCCGACCAGTGAAGCAACGCGGCCATGAGCGGAGCGATACGTCGCGCAGCAGCGCGGCCGTTGTCGCGCGTTTCGAAGGCCACGTGGGTGCGTCGCACCAGCACGTCGGAGAACGTCGCGGCCATTTCGCGCTCCACGGCGTGAGCGACTTCGGCGAGTAGGTAGGGCAGATCGTCGGAGAGGCGGCGTCCCAGAGCGGCATCACGTTGCACGTAGCTCCACACGTTGCGCCAGCGACTGCCATAGGCCAGCGCGAGCCGCTCGCCCACCGCCGCGTCGTGCGCGGTGTTGCGCGCCTCGGCCACCGTGGCCTCGCGTGACACAATGTCGCCACCCGGCAACGGCGTCGATTCGCTTGCCAGCGCGGCATGCGCAAGAGTGGGCAGATTCCCCGACTTCGGCAACTCATGGCGCGCGTGGGACAGCACATCGGCGGCCATCGCGCGGTACGTGGTGAGCTTGCCGCCCGTGATGCTGACCAGACCGTCCGCGCGATGCGTGATGGCATGCTCGCGCGATGCCGAATTGGCGTTGTGCTCACCGGCACGGACTGCCGCCAACGGCCGGATGCCGCACCACGCCGATACGACATCGTCCATCGTGAGTTGCGCGAACGGGAAGCAGCGATTCACCGATTGCAGCAGGTAGGTCACTTCCGCACGCGTCGCGCGGATGTCGTCGGGGCCACTGAGCGCGGGACGCTCGGTGGTGCCGATGATGGTGTGGACCCCGGCCGGGAGGATGAACATTACGCGGCCGTCGAGCGGTGAGACGATCGTGACGGCGTCGTTGTTGCCCACGCGGTTCCGCGGCACGGCAATGTGCGAGCCAGCGGACCCGAATACTTGCGCGCCCTGCGGCGAGCCGGTGAGGGCGGCCGTGGCATCGCTCCACGGGCCGGTGGCGTTGATGATCACCCGAGCCTGAACGGGAAACGTCGCCCCGGTGAGTCGATCCTCGACCACGACGCCCGTCAGCCTTCGTGCGCTATCCCCGCCATGAATGCCGGACACGACGGCGAGGTGATTGGCGACCGATGCACCGGCGTCTCTGGCTGCCACCGCGCTGGCCAAGGTGAGGCGGGTATCGTCGGTGGCGGCGTCCCAGTAGCGGGCCCCGCCCACCATGCCATCGGGCGAGAGTGCCGGTTCGGCGGCCAGCACTTCGCCGCGATTCAGCGCGTGATGCCGCGCGTTGCGGTACAACGACAGCGCGTCGTACAACGCGAGTCCCGCGCGCATCTTCCACAACGGCACACGAGCGCCGCGATATACCGGCCAGGTAAAAGCTAGCGGGCGCACGAGGTGTGGAGCGAGCTTCAGCAGCAGTCGCCTTTCGCGGCTCGACTCGAACACGAGTCCGATGTGGCCGTGTTCGAGATAGCGGACCCCACCGTGCACGAGTCGCGAAGATCGGCTCGAGGTGCCGCTCGCAAAGTCGTCGCGCTCCAGCAGGGCGGTGCGAAAGCCGGCCAGTGCCGCCTCCCTCGCCACGCCCGCCCCGGTGATACCTCCGCCCACGACCAGCATATCGAATGGCTCAGCCGCCAATGTGGCCAGCACGGCCTGCCTGGCTATCACGGCTGCCGGGTTGCTCGAGGGCGCTGAAGTGTGCTGCGAATCGTGCATGCATGCAGAGATGACCTCGGGACCCTCGCCGCGCTAGGGGATTGGCCGTTACCTTCGACACATGCCCACCTTTGGAACTGGCCGTCGTGTGGCCATCGTCGCCGGCGTACGTACCCCGTTCGCGCGCTCGGGAACGGTCCTCAAGGACTACACCGCGATCGACCTCGGCAAGCTGGCGGTGGCCGAGCTGGTGCAGCGCACCGCACTCGACGGCGCCACCGTCGACCTGCTCGTGTTCGGCACCGTTGTGCAGTCCGTCATCGCTCCGAACATCGCACGGGAAGTGTCGCTGTTGCCGCACTTCCCCAAAACGCTGCAGGCCTACACCGTGTCGCGTGCTTGTGCGTCGGCAAATCAAGCCATCACCGATGCCGCTGACCAGATCGCGCTCGGTCATGCCAACGTGGCTATCGCCGGCGGTGCCGAATCGCTCACGCAGGTGCCGATTCTGCACTCGCGCGGGATGACTGACGTGCTGGTCGCCGCGTCGAAGGCCAAGTCGCTCACGCAACGCCTCGCCACCTTCGCGCAGCTCCGTCCCAAGGACTTTATCCCGATCACGCCGGCGATCGCGGAGCCAAGCACGGGTGAGTCGATGGGGCAGTCGGCCGACAAGATGGCCAAGCTGAACGGGATTACCCGTGAATCACAGGACCGCTTCGCGCTGCGTTCGCACATGAACGCGGCAGCGGGTACCGACGACGGTCGTTTGACGGCCGAGATCGTGCCGGTCCCGGCGCCACCGAAGTTCGAGGCGATGATCGCCACCGACAACGGTGTGCGACGGGATTCCACGTACGAGCAGCTGGCGGCACTCAAGCCCGTGTTCGATCGGCAGTACGGCACGGTGACGGCGGGCAATGCGTCGCCGCTCACCGACGGCGGGGCGGCGGTGTTGCTCATGTCGGAAGAGCGGGCCAAGGCACACGGCTACACGCCGCTCGCCTACATTCGCTCGTACGCATACGCCGCGGTCGATCCTGCCGAGCAATTGCTGCAAGCGCCGGTGCTGGCGGTGCCGATTGCGCTGGCGCGTGCCGGACTCGCGCTCGAGGACATCGATCTGATCGAGATGCACGAAGCATTCGCCGCGCAGGTGCTGAGCAATATTCAGGGGCTCGCGTCAAACACCTGGGCCGCGCGCGCCGGTTTATCGACGCCAGTAGGCGAGGTGGATTTCACGAAGTTGAACGTGATGGGTGGATCGTTGTCGATCGGTCATCCGTTCGGTGCCACCGGAGCGCGCGTGCTCACCACGCTGTGCAACGAGCTGGCACGTCGCGGCGGACAGTTCGGCATGCTCACCGTGTGTGCCGCCGGCGGTATGGGGCACGCCATGATCGTGGAGCGCGCATGACCACGGAAACGCTCGGCGTGATTCTCATGGAAGATGCTGCCACCGGCCTGTCGTTGTCGGTGCATGATGGCGTGGCCACGGTCGCCTACGATCAGCCCCACTCGCCGGTAAACACGCTGAACACGCGCGTGGGGCCCGTGTTCGAGCAGATCTTCGCGCGCATCGAGCAGGACGCCTCGATCGTGGGCGCGATTCTCATCAGCGGTAAAACCGACACCTGGATCGCGGGCGCTGATATCGACGAGCTGCGTCGGGTTACCACGCCGATGGATGGCGAGGCGTTGTCGCGAGGAGGACAGCTTCTCTTGAATCGGTTGGCGGCCATGCCGAAGCCGTTCGTCGCGGCGATTCATGGCGCGGCATTGGGTGGTGGGCTCGAGATCGCACTGGCCTGTCGTTATCGCATCGTGACCGATCATCCCAAGACGGTGTTGGCGCTTCCCGAAGTGCAACTGGGTTTACTGCCTGGCGCTGGTGGTACGCAGCGACTGCCGCGCACGGTTGGACTGCAGGTGGCGCTCGACATGATTCTCACCGGCAAGAACATCCGCGCGAAGAAAGCGTGGCAGATGGGGCTGGTACACGAACTCGTGCATCCGTCCATTCTGCGCGATGTCGCGGTACGGCGTGTAGGCGCACTGGCGCGCGGCGAGGCCATGCCGGCGCGAGCGCGGAAACACAGTGCGAGCGAAGTGCTGTTGGAGGACAATGCGCTCGGTCGCAAGGTCGTATTTCGTCAAGCGCGTGCCACGGTGCTCAAGAAAACACGTGGACACTATCCCGCACCGTTGGCGGCCATCGACGCGATTCAAGCCGGCTATCTGCACGGCGAAGAGGCCGGGTTGCGTGAGGAAGCACGCCGTTTCGGCGATCTCGCGGTGAGTGCGATATGCCGCGAACTCGTGTCGATCTTCTTTGCCACCACGGCGCTCAAGAAGGACAGCGGACTGCCCGATGGGGTGACGGCCGATCCGGTGCGCGTGGCCAAGATCGGTGTGCTTGGTGCAGGGTTCATGGGGGCGGGCATCGCCACGGTTGCCGTGCAGGCGGGCACCATGGTTCGCCTCAAGGACTCGTCGCTCGACCGCGTGGCGGCCGGCTGGCGCGCGGTGCGCGACGTGTTGCGCGAGCGGGTGAAGCGACGGCAGATCAGCCGTCTGCAGATGGACGACACGCTCTCGCTGGTGGGTGGCACGATCGATTACAGCGGCTTTGCGAATGCCGACCTCGTAATCGAAGCCGTGTTCGAAGATCTCGCGGTCAAGCATGCGGTACTGCGCGAAGTGCAAGCGGTGGCCCCGCGCGCGATATTCGCGTCGAACACGAGTACGATCCCGATTCGCGATATTGCGGCGGCGGCGGTGCACGCCGATCTGGTGGTTGGCATGCACTTCTTCTCGCCCGTGCACAAAATGCCGTTGCTCGAAGTCATCGTGACGCCCGAGACGAGCGCACAGACCAGGGCAACCGTGGTGGCGTACGGTCGGCAGCTCGGCAAAACGGTGATCGTCGTGCGTGACGGACCAGGCTTCTACGTGAACCGCATTCTGGCGCCGTACATCAACGAGAGCGGCAAATTGCTCGATGAAGGCGCGTCGATCAACGCAATCGACGAAGCGCTGGTGTCGTTCGGGTTTCCGGTGGGACCGGTCACGCTGCTCGACGAAGTCGGTCTCGATATCGCCGGCAAGTCGGGGCCGATCATGGCCGCCGCCTTCGGTGAGCGGATGCGGCCGTCGGCCACCCTGCAGCGGGTGATCGAGAGTGGACGACTTGGGCGCAAAGCGAAGCGCGGGTTCTACCGCTACAACGAGCAAGGCAAGCGAGAGGGTGTGGATGAGGGCGTATACGCGCTGACGCCGGTGTCCGGGTCGCGCATTGCGGTCTCGGCCGAAGAAATGCAACGCCGCACGGTGCTCCCCATGCTGAACGAGGCCGTGCGCTGTCTTGAAGACGGTATTATCCGTTCATCGCGCGACGGCGATATCGGTGCCGTGTTCGGGATCGGATTCCCACCGTTCCGCGGTGGTCCGTTTCGATTCATCGATGCCCTCGGCGCCGCCACGGTGGTCCAGCAGCTGGAAGAGCTCGAGAAGCGTTTCCCCGGTCGGTACGAGCCCGCCGTCCTGCTCCGCGCCAAGGCCGCCTCCGGTGAGCGCTTTCATCGGTAGCCCACAACCCAAAACCCAATACCCAAAACCCCAAGCCAACAGCCCATAATAGCCCACCGCCGCCCACCGCCATGGGCTATTGGCTTGAAGTGGTGGGTATTGGGTCTTGGGTCATGGGTTTCCTGCGCGTGAAGCCCGATCAGGGCGGGCGCTGAGCGTATATTTCGGTGTTGTCGTTCCGCGCCGTTCCCTTGGACGCGCGACTCCCTTTCGCCGATCTCCGCGTCTCCGCGCCGCAATGCTTCGTTCGTCCCTGCTGTATCTCTCGCGCCAACAGCGCATATTCGATTTCGTCAAGAACGTCGGCTTCGCGCGCAAGATGGCGTCGCGATTCGTGGCGGGCGAAACGATCACGACCGCGCTCGCCGCCGTCGAGCAGCTGAACGCAAAGGGTATCTCTGCGTCGCTCGACTTGCTTGGCGAATCCGTGGCGAGTGAAGCCGAAGCACGCGATACCGGGCGGCAGTATCTCGAAATTCTCGACCGCATCGAGCAGAAGAAATTGCAGGCCAATGTGTCGGTGAAGCTCACCGCACTCGGCCAGGATATTTCCGACGATCTCGGTCTGGAAGTCGTTCGCCAGGTGCTCGATCGCGCAAAGCAGTACAAGAGCTTCGTGCGCCTCGACATGGAGTCGAGCGCGTACACCGACCGCACGCTCGATACCTTCGAGCAGAAGCTCTATCCGGATTTTCCCGAGAATGTGGGCGTGGTACTGCAAAGCTCCTTGCGACGCACGCTCGACGATGTCGAACGGGCGAATCGACTGAAATGCCGCGTGCGCATCTGCAAGGGTGCCTATCTCGAGCCCGCCACCGTCGCGTTCCCGGACAAGGCCGATGTCGATCGCAATTACGTCGAGGCCATGCACCGCCTGATGGAACATGGCAACTATCCCGGCATCGCCACGCACGATGAAGTGATCATCAACGAAGCCAAGCGCTTCGCGAAGGAACGCGGCATTGCCGCCGATCGCTTCGAATTCCAGATGCTGTATGGGGTGCGGCGCGACTTGCAGGAGAAGATTGTGAAGGAAGGGTATCGCATGCGCTGTTATGTGCCGTTCGGCAGCCAGTGGTATCCGTATCTCATGCGACGACTGGCCGAACGCCCCGCGAACATTGCGTTCATGGCAGGCAACATCGTGAAAGAGTCGTTATCCCACTGACCGAACATCATGGACAACACCTCCCCGCCGACCACGACGCGGGGGACGAGCGCACGTTGGGCGGCTATATGGCCGTCCACAAACGACCTGCGGCCTTTGAAGGCGTGGATGGGCACTCATACTCTGCGGACATCCTCACCGATACGACCGGCGACCGCACGGCCCCTTGGGGTGCGTACGTGATGTTCGTGAAGTGGGGATTGGGTGAACCTGAAGTGCAGGGACATCTTGAGACGGGGTTCCTGATCACCGGTCCAAGCGAAGCCGTCGTGCGCCATCAACTTGGTGGCATGGCGCTGGGCACGGTGAAGGCCACCCTCGATGGACTTATCCGGGGGCGAACGCCATGACCGACGGCGTGGTCATGCACGGCACCGGTGGCATCTGGCAGGTGCGCACCGACGACGGCGTCCTGTTTGACGTGTCGCTCCGTGGTCGGCTCAAGCACGAGGCGCACGGATCCCTCAAGCTCGCCGTCGGCGATCGCGTCACGATCGGGCGCGTGGCCGACAGCGACTCATGGGCGATCGACAGCATTCACCCGCGTCGGAGCAAATTGGCCCGCCGTGCACCGGCCGGCGCGCGTGGCGAGCGCATCATCGTGGCGAATCTCGATCAAGTGCTGGTGGTCTTCGCCGCCGCGCGTCCCGAGCCGCATCCGCGTATGCTCGATCGTTTTCTCGTCATTGCCGAGGCGAACGGACTCGCCGCGCGCATCATCATCAACAAGATCGACCTCGTCGACGCCAGCACCATTCGTGAGCGCTTCGACGAGTTCGTGAAAGCGGGCTATCCGTTGCACCTCGTCAGCGTCGTGACTGGCGAAGGACTCGAGGAGCTGCGCGACGAGATCGCCGACAAAGACTCCGCGCTGACCGGTCCCTCCGGTGTCGGAAAGTCGTCGCTGATGAACCGGTTGTTCCCCGGGCTCGACCTGCGCACGGCCGAGATCAGCGACAGCGTCAATAAAGGTCGTCACACCACGGTGGGTGCGGTGTTGCATCCGCTGCCGGGCGGCGGTTTCGTGGCCGATACGCCGGGATTGCGTGAAGTCGGACTCTGGGGCATCGACGCCCGCGAAATCGCCCAATGCTTCCCGGAGTTCCGTCCCCTGATTCACGATTGCCGCTTCGCCGACTGCACGCATACGGTCGAACCGGAGTGCGCGATCAAAGAGGCGATCCGTCGCGGCGCGCTAGGCCGGGGACGCTACGACAGCTACGTGAAACTGCGCGAAGAGCTGGCAGAACAGAGCTAGCGCAGGCGTAAACCCGGGCAGCGTCAGGGGCGCAATCCGGCGGCACGTGTGGCGCGTAGTACCAGTGTATCTGACATTTCATACGTGCTTCTCGATTCATCTTCTGACCCGCTGGACATCCACCTGATCGCCGCCATGGCGCAGGGGGACGAACGCGCGGCGTCGGCGCTCTATGACCGTCACGGAGCCGTGATGTTCGGCCTGGCCTTGCGAATGGCGGGTGAGTCGGCTGATACCGAGGAGGAGGTGCTCGATGCGTTTGCGCAGGCATGGCGCGATGCGGTGCGTTACGACACGTCGCGCGGATCGGTGGCCGGCTGGTTGACCACGATTACGCGCACGCGCGCGCTCGACGTGATCCGCGCACGCGGTCGTCGGGCCAGGATGACTGATACAGCCACCGCGACGCTCGACGAGCAGGCCGCAATGGGCAGCGGCTTTGCCGCGCCCGACGCGCAGGTGCAGCAAACCGAGCGCGCCGTCGCCGTGAAGTCGGCGCTCGATCAACTGCCCGTGCCGCAGCGCCAGGCCATCGAACTCGCCTTCTTCGAGGGACTGACGCACCATGAAGTGGCGGACCGCCTCAGTGAACCATTGGGGACAGTCAAGACGCCAATTCGACTCGGAATGCAGAAGCTGCGTGACGCACTGTCCAGCTTGGCACCGGAGAGCGTATCATGAACTCCATGACGCCGCTCACTCTCGAAGAACTGCGCGACCTCGCGCCGTCGTACGTGCTCGGCCTGCTCGATGCCGATGAACGTGCCGCGTTCGAACGCGGGCTCGTGCATCCGGTGTACGCGGCGACGCTCGTGCGCGATCTGGCCACGCATCGCACGGCCTCGGAGCTGATGGCGACAGCGCAGCCCGGCGCACCGCCGCCGGATCTCAAGGCACGCATGATGGAGCGCATTGCCGCGGAAAAGCGCGCAACGGCAGCGGTCGCGGCGGCCGTGACGCTGAAGAGTGCGGAGACCGTGCGACAGACGCCCGCCAGTCGCGCCACGCGCGCGGTCACGCCGCCCACGCCGAGGGTGATGATCGAGCGCAGGGCGACGCGGACGGCGCGTACGGCCTGGTGGACAGCCGGCGTGCTCGCCGCGGCGCTCGCCGCGTCACTCGTGGTTGCAGTCGATTTCCGGAACCGGACAGCGGCACTCGAAGAACGCGCCGCGCAGGACGACGCGCGGATTGCTCGCACAGAAGCCAAGCTGGCCGAGCGTGAGAAAACCCTGCAAACGTTGCTGGCAGGACGCGGCAACGTGGTGCTGGTGAATCTCAATCCGGCTCAGCCGACAGGTCCGGGCAGGCAGGTGTTCTGGAACGTCCGTGAGGGCAAGGCGGTGGTGAATGCCTACGGCCTCGCGCCCGTGGCCAGCGATCGTGCGTACATGCTGTGGATGATTCGCGACGGGAAGCCGGTGCCGCTCAAGCTGTTCACGCCGGACGACGACGGGCGGGCCATTGTGGCTTCAGTGGAGCTGCCCACGACCACCAGCGGTATCACGCTGCTCGCCGTCACCGAGGAATCGTCGGCCGGTGCCATAGCGCCCACGATGACGCCGTTCCTCGTGGGCGAAGTGCCGGCCAAGGGCGCTACCCGGTAAGTGGGGGGCGCCGGTTCGCGGTGCTACTTCGAGCGCACCGTGCCCAGCCCGCCATCCACGCCGTACAACTGGCCGGTCACCCACGTGGCGTCGGGGCCGAGCAGCCAGGCCATGAGGCTGGCCACGTCATCGGGCTGACCAATGCGTCCGAGGGCGTGCATGGCCTGCGATGCCTGTACGGCCGGGGCGGAGCCGGTGATGCGCGCCGTGAGTGGCGTATCCACCAATCCGGGAGCAACGGCGTTCACCCGGAGGCCGCGAGACGCGTACGTAGCGGCGGCCGAAAGCACGAGTCCGTTCACGCCGCCTTTGGCCGCGGCGATGGCTTCGTGATTCGAAAGCCCGATGCGCGACGCGGCGGTGCTGCACAACACAACGGCACCACCCTCGGGCATCACGCGCGCGGCGGCGCGTACCACCCCGAACGCGCTCGTGAGATTCTGCGCGATCGTGAGCTGAAACTCTTCGAACTTCGTGAGATGTGCCGGCTTGAGGAGCAGCGAACCCACGCAGTTCGCCATGCCGCCGATCGTGCCGAAGCGCGCACGCGCGAGGTCGGCCACGCGATCGATCTCGCTCCAGTCCGTTGCGTCGCTGGTGGCGTAATCGGCGCCCAGCTCAGCGGCTAAAGCGGCCAGTGGCTCCTCACGACGTGCCGTGAGGAACAGTGGCGTGCCGGAGGAGGCGAGACGACGGGCAAGGGCGCCGCCGACGCCACCGGTTGCCCCGAAAATGAGAACCGCGTGCGATGTCTGTGACATGCACGCGGAACCCGCAAATCAGGCTGATTGTTCCCGCGACGGCGAGTTCACCACGTTGTGAGGTCGCTCGTTCCCTTCCAGCTGAGCGTGCCGTTCTTGAAGAATGGCTGCAACTTCTGGATCTGCGGCATTCTCGCCGTCAGCGCCGCCTTTTCTTCGTCGGTGAACACGCCTTGCTTGCCCACCTTGACGGTCGGGTCGGCGCTGCTCAATGCGAACAACGCGATACGCTCACGCAACAATGCGAAATCGTACTTCGAGAACGCCTTGCGCGCTTGTTCCGGAACGGACGACGGCGCGTCGGGCAGGTCACCAGACATCCCCCACGTGGCTACCTGCGTTTCCATCACCGCCGCCGGCGTGAACTCGAACGTACACGAGAGTCCCATTTGCAGGACAGTATTCTGCATTTGCTTCGTGGTCATGCTGTCCTGAGAGAAAGCGGTAGCCCGGCGATTCCCGTTGCCTAAGGACGCGGCGAAGACCTCGCTCAATCGCTCGATGTCTTTCTCCAGCTGTCCCGACCGCGCCTCCTCCACGGCCGAGGGGCTTCTTCCCACTCTGCGGCCGGTACTTGCGCCGGCCACCGCGTCATTCAAGCACTTCTCGGCCGCTTTGTTCTTCTGGGTGTGCGCTGCCGCCAGCTTTCGTACTTGCGTAGCCTGCTCGGCGTCGGCTGCCATCGGCGTCAGCGCCGCCAGCATGAGGTCGAGTTGCGACGCGTTCAGCGTCATGTTCACCGGCTTCGAGTCGGCAGCGACCGTCTTGCTGCCTCCCGTTGCCGTGCCGGACGTGGTGGCAGTGGCCTCCGCTGCCTCCTTACCCGCGACCTTCTCCTTCGCTTTGTCCTTGATCGCGTCGGCGCCCATCTTCTTCAGCTTGCCGAACTGCGCCTGCGCATTCGAGACGGGTACGGCGAGCAGCACCGCGATCGCCGCAACCCACACCACACGCGACATCGTGAGACATTGACCAGCGGGAAATGCACGCATGATGGACTCCTGGTGTGCAATGAGAATTCGGCCCCACCCTTCTAATCAATCGGTGTACCCGTTCCGCGCAAGCTCGGCGTACGGCCGAATCTGCCACAGTTTTACGCGCGACATCCCGAATTGACCGATCCCTCTCTGAAGGACATCTCGTTCCTTGCTGCGATTTCCATCCTGAAACGCGGAAAGTGCGCGCGGGCGCCGTTGAACGGATCACACAGAGAAAAAGAGAAAAGGAGAACACAGAGGTCCCTGTTCTCCTTTTCTCTTTTGCTCTTTTTCTCTGTGTGATCCGTTCAGCAGTGCAGCCGAGGCAGCCACCGCCAGAACACGGATCACACCGAGCGGACGGATCGCACCGATAAGCACAGCTCTCGTCGCCACTTCTTTCATGTAGCGTTTTCGCGAGTGGCAGGATACGGGATTCTACTATGAAACTCGTGACACCTGGCCGTCGCAGGACGCCAGATTTGCGAAAGTACCGCTACGGAATACGCCGCCCCACCAGCGCCAGCGGAACGCGCCGGAGGCCATCCCAGCGGTGCGTCACCGTCCCTTGGCGCAGCAGCAGCTGGGCCGAGAGTCCGCCGTCCAGCATCAGCGCATCGACCGCGCCCAGTCGACGCATGACCTCCGCCATTTCCATGGTAGTAGGGCCAATGGGAAGACGTTCGGCGAGCCGGCCCACACCGTCGTAGCGTGAAAGCGCAATCAGCACATGACCATCGGCTCGAACACCAAGAGCCAGTCGGATATCACGATGATCGTGATCGAGCGCCGCCGTGGGGTCGCAGAGCACACGCGGCGCTCGGCCCCGCTCGAGCAGCAGCGGGAACGACTGCAGGGCTTCACGGACGCCACCGGCGCGTCGCACGCTGTCGATCGCGTCCGCCGCCGCGATGCGGATGTGACCCATGCTGTCCACGACGAACGCACCGGAGAGCGGACCGCTGCCGGGCGCCTGCCACTCTCGTGAGCGATGAACGACCCAACCCCACGGACCCTCATCGGTGAACTGGCCGGCGTTCATGGCCAGCAGCGCGTCCGACGGCGCCACGTCCAGCGACCACGGCAGCAACTCGCCCCCGTCGCGTGCGAGCTCGAGACTCAGCGCGAGTCGTGCCGGATCGACATCGACCGCGACGATACGTACCGCCACTTTGCGTGCGCCAAGCACGGTTGACCACGTGGTCCACCTGAGTGCGGCTTCACCCTGCCAGCGCAGGGAGGGTAACGCAGTCGAACGCGCAGCCGATCCGCACGAGATCGCGGCAATCGGCGTCGCGCGTTGCGCTGAGACGCGTTGCGCTGCGGCGTGGTGCACCGGTATCGCAGTCGCAATGGCGGCGGGGAAACCCAGCGCGGTGCGAAACCGAAAACGCATGCGTCGCGCGAGACCGCTACGGTGACAGGCGCCGCTTCACCCACACACCCGCTTCACGACGGAACTGGATGCGATCGTGCAAGCGGCTTTCTCGACCCTGCCAGAACTCGATTTCCTCAGGAATGATGCGGAAGCCGCCCCAGTGCTCGGGAAGCGGCACGTCTCCGCTCGCGAAGCGTTCTTCGTTCGCGGCGAGCTGCTGCTCGAGCACCGAGCGATCGGTGAGCACCATGCTCTGATGCGACGTCCACGCACCAACGCGGCTCGACAGCGGGCGTGACTGAAAGTACGCATCCGACTCGGCGCGACTGATCCGCTGCACCGCGCCGTTGATACGAACTTGACGTTCGAGCTCCCCCCAAAAAAAACAGAGCGACGCATGCGGGTTGTCGGCCAACTCCTGCCCCTTCCGACTGCGGTAATCGGTATAGAACACGAAGCCCCGCGCATCGAACCCCTTCAGTAGGACCATCCGCGCCGACGGATAAGCGTCCGGCGTCGCCGTGGCGAGACACATCGCGTTCGGTTCGATGACCGCCGCGTTCACGGCTTCTTCAAACCATTTCGTAAACTGCGCAATGGGATCGGCTGCCACGTCCTGCTCGGCGAGCGATTGGCGGCGGTACTCGGTACGGATGTCGGCGATAGTCATGAGGTCAGATCTCCACCATCGGCAGCGCGGCACGGGGATACGAGTCGGGTACACCGGCAAACGGATCGCCCACCAGCGGCTCGCCATCGGGCGTCTCCAGCACGAAGCCGGCGTCTTCGATCATGCGCAGGTCGTCGCGCGCCGTCTGCCCCTGCGTGGTGAGATAGTCACCCACGAAGATGGAGTTGGCGGGATACAGGCCCATCACCTGCATGCTGCGCAGGTGCACTTCTCGGCCCCCGGACACGCGGATCTCCTGCGTGGGCAGCAGGAATCGGTACAGCGACAGAATGCGCAGGCAGCGACGCGGATCGAGCTCGCGAATGCCGGCGAACGAGGTGCCCGGTACCGGGATCAGGAAGTTCACCGGCACACTCTTCACGTCGAGTTCGCGCAACGACAATGCCAGATCGATCACGTCGTCGTCGCTCTCGCCCATCCCCAGAATGCCGCCGCTGCACGTTTTCATGCCGGCGGCCTTCACGGCTTGCACGGTGTTCACGCGATCGTCGAACGTGTGCGTGCCCACCACTTCCGGCGTGAAGTTGGCCGACGTGTTGAGGTTGTGATTCACCGTCTCCACACCGGCCTCTTTCAGGCGCAGCACCTGTTCCTCGTTCAGCAATCCGAGGCAGGCGCACACCTTGAGGTCATGCTTCGCACGCACGGCGCGCACGGCGTCGAGCACCTTGTTGAACACCGTTTCTCCAGGCGCACGACCCGAGATCACCATGCAGAACGTGCCGGCTTTCAACTGCGCCGCGCGATCGGCCGCTTCCATGATTTTCTCTTGCGCCATCATCGGGTACTTCTCGATTTCGGCGGTCGAGATTTTCGACTGCGAGCAATACCCGCAATCTTCCGGACAGAGGCCGCTCTGGGCGTTGAGGAGGAAGTGTAACCGCACCCGATTGCCCCACGTCGCGCGGCGCACGCGGTACGCCGCCGCCAGCTGATCGAGCAGCTGATCATCAGGAGCGGACAGCACAGCATGGGCCTGTTCACGCGTGATCACCTCACCGGCCAGGGCGCGGTCGGCGAGGAGTTGCCAGTCAGAGAATCCGGACGACATGGAGGTCATGGAGAAAGAGGGGCAAGCAGTATGTCAAGACCGCCGACGTCGGCAGCAGCCGCGAGTGCATCGAGATCATCGAGACGATCGATCCACGGGAGGCGCAGAATGGTGAAGTGCGGCAGCAGTGAAACGAGCGCATCGTAATTCGTGGCTTCGGCCACCGTGGCGTCACACTCGGAGAGCGCCGTGAGCACAATGGCTCGCACCGGCACGCCGGCGGCTTCCGCTGCGCGCACGGTGAGGAGGACATGGTTCAACACACCCAACTTATTGCCCGCCACCAGCAACAGCGGCAACCGCCAGCGCGCGAACAAGTCGAGATACGAGACGGTGGCCGTAATTGGCACCAGCAGGCCGCCGGCACCCTCCACCAACACCACGTCCGCGTCGTGCTCCACCTGCGCCAGCGCCATGTCGAGCACGCCGAAGTCGATCGTGATGTTGGCACGCGCCGCGGCAATCATCGGCGCCAACGGCTCCTCGAGCACATAGGGTCGGAGCACCGACATCGGCAACGTCGAACCGCACGCCGCTCGCAGTCGATCGGCATCGGAGGCGAGCCCGCTGCCGGACACCGGGCGTTCCACGATACCGCTTTCAATCGGCTTCATCGCCGCCACGCGCCGGCCCAGCGCGCGCGCTCGCGCGGCCAGCGCACATGTCACGACGGTTTTTCCGATTCCGGTGTCGGTGCCCGTCACCCCGAAGCGGACGGGCTCAGTCATCGACCGGTCCTCCGGTGCCGATCGTTTCCGCGCGCGCACCACTCAGGAAGCGATGTATGACGGCATACACGAGATCGAGCTCGTTGTCGGTGATGCAATAGGGCGGCAGACAGTACGCCACGTTACCGAGCGGACGCAGCAACACGCCCTCCTGTAGCGAGTAGGCGGCAAGCTCTCGACCGATGTCGCTGAGATAGCCAGCCGGCGCGTCCAGTTCCACCGCGGCAATCGTACCGATTTGTCTCACGGCGCGAACACCCTTCACGTTGCGCAGCGCGTCGAGATGCCGCGCATGCGCCACTTCAATGCGCACCCGATCATCCTCGCAGTCTTCGTCGAACAGCTCGAGCGATGCCAGTGCAGCGGCACATGCGATCGGGTTCGCCGTATACGAGTGACCATGGAAGAACGTCTTCGCGCGGTCTTCGCTGCGGAAGGCGTCGAAGATGTCTTCGGTGGCTGCGGTCGCACCGAGCGGCAGCACACCGCCGGTGAGTCCCTTCGACATGCACAGCAGGTCGGGACGCACGTCGGCACGCTCGCACGCGAACAGCGGGCCCGTTCGCCCGAAGCCCGTGAGCACTTCATCGGCGATGAGATGCACACCCGCCGCTGCCGTGCGCTCGCGGATGTCCTGCAACACATGTTCATCCCACACGCGCATGCCACTCGCGCCCAGCACCAGCGGCTCCACGATCACCGCCGCCAGCTCCGTTCCACGCGCGGCGATCAGCGCGTCGAGCGCCGCGATCGTATCGCCCACCGACGGATCGGGAAGCCGCGCCACTTCGAACAGCAGCGGCTCGTACATGTGCGTGAACACACCACGACCGCTCGCCGCCATCGCGCCGAAGGTGTCGCCGTGATACGCGTTGTCGAGCGCTGCGATCAGGCGCCGTGGCACACCACGATTCGCGAACGACTGCAGCGAAAGCTTGATCGCCACTTCGACGGCGGTGGATCCGTCGTCGGAGAAGAAGATCTTCGACAATCCCCGCGGCAATCGCTGCACGAGCTGCGCCGCCAGCGCGGCCGCCGGCTCGTGCGTGAATCCCGCGAAGATGACCTGATCGAGACGCTTCGCCTGGTCGGTGATGGCATCGACGATGTCGTCATGGCAATGACCGTGCGTGGTGACCCACCACGACGAAATCGCATCGAGGATGGGCCGCTCGTTCGCATCATAGAGCCAGGCACCCTTGGCCCGCACGATGGCGACCGGCAACGGTGCCTGATGATGCTGCGTATACGGGTGCCACACATGCGCCGCGTCATGCAGCAGCACGAGCTCGGCGGCCGTTTGTAATGGAGTGTCGAAATCGTCGTCATCGTGCTGATTACTCATCCGGGCATCCCGCGCATGGCGTCAATGAGGTTGGCGGCGAGGTTGTCCACGAGTTCCATGGGATGCACGGCCGATACCGAAATGCGCAAACGCGACGTGCCCGCCGGCACCGTGGGCGGTCTCACACCACCAACCAGAAATCCCCGATGACGCATAGCGGCCACCAGCCACATGGTGCGCATCGGATCACCGACCACGATCGGAATGATGTGCCCATCGCTCATGCCCGGCGCTTCGCATCCGGCGGTGCGCAGCCGTGTGCGCAATCGCGTGGCGCGCTCGCGCACCGCCGCACGACGCCACGATTCCAGCTGCACGATCCGCAGCGACTCGAGGGTGGCCGCAGCAATGGCGGCCGGCGCACCGGTGGTGAAAATGAACGACCGCGCGCGATTCGTGAGGTAGTCCACCAGCACCTGCGAGCCCGCCACGTAGGCGCCCGATGTGCCCATCGCCTTGCCCAACGTTCCCACGATCACGTCGATCTGTCCAGTCATCCCGAAGTGCTCGACCGACCCCGCGCCCGACGCACCCAGCACACCCGTGCCATGTGCGTCGTCCACATACGTCCACGCGTCGAAACGACGCGCCAGCGGCACGAGCTGATCGAGCGGAAAGAGATCGCCGTCCATGGAGAACACCCCTTCCACCACAATCAGCGCCCGACGGAATTCATGCCGGTCGGCCTCGAGCATCGCAGCCAGTGTGTCGATATCGGCGTGCGGGAACACGCGAATCGTCGCTTTCGAGAGCCGGCAGCCATCGATCAGCGACGCGTGACTGAGCGCGTCGGAATAGATCACGTCACCGGGACCGACGAGGGCGGGAATGGCACCGACATTCGCCATATAGCCCGACGGGAACAGGAGCGCGCGCTCGCATCCCTTAAAGCGCGCGAGTGCACGCTCGAGCGCCTCGTGGATCGGGTGATTCCCCGAGATCAGTCGCGCGGCGCCAGCGCCCACCCCTTCGGCCTGCAACACCGCGCTCGCCGCGCGGGACATTCGCGGATCGGCCGCGAGCCCGAGATAATCGTTCGACGCAAAGTCGGCGACGCGCTCACCGTTGAGCAGTACGGTGCCGGCGCGTCGCTGATGTACCTGCCGCAGCGTGCGACGCAGGCCGGCGCTCTGCAGCGCCTGCAACTCCTCGTCGAGCGCCGCATCCATGCCTCGCGTTTCGGCGGCGTCCGACGACGCCGTGTGATCGATCATGAGGCTGCTCACCGGATAATGAACGTGAGGTGCTTGCTGATGGGATGGGCCGAGCAGGCGCCACCAAAGGTACCGGGTGGTACGGTGTATTCTGTCTGCTCACCCGCAGGGATGCTGAACATCGCCAACTGGTGGTTGACCGTGTCGTCGTTGACCACGCGAATCGTACGCCGCGCACCGCCGCCGCGTACGTACACCGTGTCGCCGAGTGGCGCCGTCTGGCCGTAAGCATCGGTGACCATCGCCACACCGCCGCGCGTTACGCGGATAAGCGTGTCGGGACGCGGCCAGCTGAGCCAGGCAAGCGCAGCGCTCAGGGCGACCACCGCGAAGAGGACCGCCACGCGTGGAGCCGTCATGGCGTCTTCACCGGTACCGTCACGGCAACGCTCGTGCTGTCGCTGAACTGCAGGCGCAGCCGCACGCTGTCTCCCACGGCCAGGGCACGCCGCAGGTCGATCAGCATCACATGCAGCCCACCCGGCACCATCTTCACGACATCGCCGGCCGGAATGCGGAGTTCGGTGCGCGGCATCATGTGCGCCATACCGTCCTGCTGCATCGTCTCATGCACCTCGGCGGCACCGGCGTCAGACGTTGTGACGCCGACCAGCGTGATCGGCACGGTGTCGTTGTTGTCGATGTCCATGTAGGCGCCACTCGTGGCGCCGGAATCGGCGATCCGCGCCCAGTTGTGCTGGACATCGACGCGCGGGACCGGCGGATCGGAACGAAGCGTACAGGCCGCCAGCAGGTTCGTCGCAATGCTGGTGGCGGTCACGATAACGTGGCGCAAGGCCGGAGCAGCATGCGAAGTCATAGCAATTGCTCGAGGTCGGCCGCCAACGCGTCCCACCCCGTCCCGAACGGGTACAGCGCCACCAGCCTGCCGTGCGAATCCACGAGAAAGACCTGTGACGAATGGCTGACCAGATACCCCGTGGCGTTCGTGCCGGGCTCGCGGGCGGCGGCGACGCCGAACGCGTCCATCATGCGGGATGTCGTGATGGCATCGCCGGAGACCCCCTCGAACGAGGCGTCGTACATCCGTGCATACCGCTCGGCGACCGCCGGCGTGTCACGATCGGGATCGACTGTCACGAAAACGAAACGCACCGCCTTCGCCTCGTCGCCGAGTTTGGCGCGCACCCGCTTCCAGTCGGCAAGGGTGGTCGGGCAGACATCGGGGCAATGCGTGTAGCCGAAAAACAGCACTATCAGCCGACCGGGTTCCGGTGACGTCCTGAAGGTCGAGCCATCGGCCCGCGTGAACGCAAACACGGGCATCGCGCGCGGCGGATCGACTGCCATGCCCTTGAAGCCACCGCCTAGGTCGCACGCGGCCAGCGATACGGCACCTACCAAGAGTGCGCAGCAGCGCCTCACGCGATGGCGCATTGCGCACACTGCCCGTACAGCGTCACGTCATGCGATTCCAGGCGGAATCCTTCCGGAGTGAGCTCGCGCAGATCGCCGGGGCAGCCATGGATTTCGAACACGCGGGCACAGCTGCGGCAGCGGAAGTGATGGTGATGCCCGATGCCCGAACGCTCGTAGCGCGGGGATTCTCCGGGCAATTCCACCGGCACCAGCCATCCGCTGTCCACGAGCGCATTGATCGTGCGGTATACGGTGGCGATGCCGAGCGTCGCCATCTGCTCCCGACCGGCCTCCAGCACCTCGGTGGGCCCCAACGGACGGGGCGTCACCTCGAAGACCTGCCGTATTGCATCGCGCTGTTTCGTGTTGCGTTCCATCACTCAAATATGCCTGGGGACCGAGTGGCGTGCAGGGCTGGCGTGGCGTTGATTTCGCGTTCATGACGTCCGCCACTTCTGTGCGATCCCGTTGGATTCGGCTCCTGATCGTCGCCTTGGTCGCCATCGCGATCGCCCATGCGCTCGATGCCACGGCGTGGCGTTTCGCGCGATTGCTGACGGTGAACGACAAGGACTGGGGACGTCTGCTGCGATCGATGGGGTATCTCCCCACGTGGGGCGTGATCGCCCTCGGATACTGGTTGCAGCAACGTGACGACCCGCGTCGCACGGCCCACTCGTGGGCACTGCTCCTGGGACCGGCGCTCGGTGGTGGCATCGCGGAGCTTCTGAAACTCTCGATTCGCCGGCTGCGACCGAACCCCGACGTGTTCGAGTATGTGTTCCGTCCGTTCGCCGACGGGCCATGGTCCAATCGCGGGATGGGAATGCCGAGCAGTCATACGCTGGTCGCGTTCGCGGGGGCGGCGGTGCTGGCGCAGTTGTATCCTCGAGCGCGATGGCTGTGGTACACGCTGGCGGTAGGATGCGCCGCCACCCGGGTGCTCTCTCTGGGGCACTTTCTGAGCGACACGGTGGTGGCGGCGCTGCTCGGTGTCATGGTGGGTGGCTGGGTCTGGGGCAGGGGCAGGGCCGATCGCGGAATTGTCGCGCCATCTTAGCTTATCACTTGATAGCGGCTTCGCAATAAAGCTATCATTCAAAATGTCGCACTCAGGATGAACCACGCCTTGCTGTTCGCCAGCATGGCCGGGTTGGGCACGGGTCCGCTGGTCGCTCGCGCCGCCAAGGCCCGCCCCCAGCTGCTGGCCTTCATCGACGGTTTTGTGCTGGTCACCATCGGTGGGCTCGTCCTGTTGGACGTGATACCGCATGCGCTCGAGCATCGCGACCTGTGGGCTGCCCTGTTCATGCTTGCCGGATTTACGTTGCCGACCTTGGCGGAACGGCTGTTCCGGTTCGGCGTGCAGCAAACGCACACGGCGGTCTTGCTGCTGGCGCTGGTTGGGGTGGCCATCCATTCGGCGCTCGACGGCAGTGCCCTCGCTCAAGCGAGCGCCAACCCGACGAGCCTGATCGGCTACGGCGTGGTATTGCATCAGCTCCCGGTAAGTCTCATGGTGTGGTGGGTACTCAGCGACCGACCACGCGCGGTGCCTTGGTTCGTGCTCTCGCTGATGGCACTCACTACCGTTGTGGGATACTTCGCGGAGCCGACGATATTTGCCGTGCTTCCTGACCGCGCGGGTGTGTGGTTCGAAGCCGTGGTCGGCGGCTCGCTGTTGCATGTGATCGCGCATCCCGCCCATTCGCACGCGCATGATGGGGCGCATGACCATGCGCACGGCCATGCGCACGGCCATGCGCACGGCCATGCGCACGGCCATGCGCACGGCCACGGGGCGCCGGATCCCATTGATGCGGGACACGATGAGATCCGCCTCGACGCAGCAACGCGCATGCCCAACGGCATCGGCGCACTGCTTGGTATCGCGCTTCTGGTCGTGCTGCACAGAAGCCGGAGCGGTCAAAGTGACACGTCCCTGCGCACCGTGTGGGCAAGCTTCGAAGGATTGGCGCTCGAAAGCGCACCGGCGTTGCTGGTGGCGTACCTGATGGCGGGCATGGTGCACGCGTTCGTGGCGCCGGGAAAACTCGCCTGGCTGAATCGCGGGTCCGCGCTCCGTCAGGGAATTTCGGGGATGGCGCTGGGGTTGCCACTGCCGATCTGCTCGTGCGGCGTCGTTCCGTTGTACGAAGGGCTGGTGAAGCAAGGGGTATCCACGGCCGCCGCAGTGGCGTTTCTCATTGCCACGCCCGAGCTCGGGATCGATGCCGTACTGCTGTCGGTGCCGCTGCTCGGCGCGCCGTTCACGATCGTGCGTGTCGCCGCCGCCGCGGCCGTGGCCCTGATCGTCGCTCTCGGTATGGCGCGCCTGTCGGTCGCTCGCACCAGACCGCGCTCGCTGCCCGTAGCGGAGCTTCCAGTCACGTCCACCTTTCGAGGCCGCGTGCAGACGGCGATGCGCACGGGGTTCGCCGATATGGTCGACCACACGGCGCCGTGGATTCTGGTGGGACTGCTCATCGCCGCGTTGCTGGGACCACTGATGCAGGGCTCCTGGATGACGAGACTTCCCAACGGTGTCGACGTGCTGCTCTTCGCCGCCATCGGCTTGCCGCTGTACGTGTGCGCATCGGCGTCCACGCCACTGGTGGCGGTACTGGTCGCGGCAGGCGTGTCGCCCGGCGCCGGGCTCGCGCTGCTGATCACCGGACCAGCCACCAACGTGGCCACCATCGGCATCCTGTCACGTTTGCACGGCATACGCTTCGCCTATGCATTCGCCGCGGCCATGATCGTGGC
>NZ_JBDNFF010000140.1:0-15266 GCF_041689975.1 Gemmatimonas sp. | reverse complement strand
GTCTCGCAGTGCCCCCATCCGCGCCTGTTGTTTGTCCGTGCGTTTGAAGGGGCCAACTGCGGCGACGCCGTTCCGGGGCGTGTCGCCCGAGATTCACCTACACGGAATCCGGAAGAGCCCACATTCTTTTGACGTGGTTGCTGTTTATCGGCGAATCGTACCGCGAAGCGAATGCTGCGCGGCACGATTCAACCACACGCGACCAAGGTTACGCGGCCGTCGGCGGCATGATGACCGCATCGATCACATGGATCACGCCGTTGGTGGCGTCGATGTCCGCCGTGACCACCGTCGCCCCGCCAACCTTCACACCATGCGTAGCATCGATCGCGACGTCGGCGCCCTGCACCGTCTTCACGTGCATCGTCTTGCCGGCGATGTCCGTCGAAAGGACCTTGCCCGGCACGACATGATACGTGAGGATCGAAACCAGCTTGTCCTTGTTCTCCGGCTTCAGGAGATTCTCGACCGTGCCGGCCGGAAGTTTCGCAAACGCGTCGTCCGTCGGCGCGAACACGGTGAACGGACCCGTGCCCTTGAGTGTCTCACCGAGTCCGGCGGCCGTTACGGCAGCCACGAGTGTAGTGAAACTGCCGGCGGCTACGGCGGTGTCGACGATATCATGTAGCGTCGCGTTTTCGGTATGGGTCGTCATGTCGAACTCCATCGAACAGCACCATCACAAGTCGAAGCTGCATGAATGTCATGCACACGTTCCTGTGATGAACAGTTCGGCGCGTAGCCACGTGCGCCGAGCATGGTGAGTAAATCGCATCGCCATGTGTTCGTGGATTGAAGCTTCTCGTAACGTCATTCGTGCCCGCAATCGACACTTTCGTTTGAAACGAAATGCTACTCAGCCGTACGCGACGCGACGAGCTCGGCCTTCTCGCGAAACGTGAGTGTCTTCCCGCACTGCGTGCAGATATAACTCCCCGTGCGCGCACCGAGATCGTATTCTTTGGCGAAGGCCGGATGATCGCAAGGCTTTCCGCCCCACTCCTGCTGGAGGACAACTGCACGCTTCTTCTGCATTGAGACTGACTGAGGGCGGAGTTCAACGGGACAGACGTAGTACAGAAAGGTATCATCGGCCGACGGTTCACGCATGACGTCGGCGCGCGTGCTTCTACATGGCCGCTGCTTGTGCCGCTATCGCAGCCGCTTGCGTTACCGCGTGATTCGTTCCCGCGAAACGGATCGAGACAGAAGCGCTCACCACCGGCGCCGGCGTAAAGCTTGTCGCCCTCCATGGTAATGGTGACGAACGTCGAGGTCTTGAGCTTCGTGCGCCACAGTGCTTCGCCCGACGCTACCTGAAGCGCCACAGCGTGTGAGCCGACGCCATCAGCACCCGATCCTCCAGCTGCATCTGGTCGCGCACGTACTCCACGAAACTGAGATCCGACGCCATCGGTCGCTCCAGGAGAAGGCCGATAAAACGAAACAGCCCCCGCTCCTCGGCAGGATCGGGGGCTGCGTACTTCCTACTCCGTACTCCGCCAGCGCGATTACATCGCCAGCGTCTGCAGATCCTGCAGCGCCTTCTTCAGCAAATCCGTCTTCTTCGGGTCGCAGCTACGGTTGGCTTCCACGTCCGTCACCAGCTTGCTCAGCGTGGCGTTCCGTGCCGAGCCAGACGTCTTCTCCGCGCTCGAGATCGACGTGCGCATCTCGGAGATCTTCGCCGGCGCCACACAGCCCTTCCGCTCCAGCTGATCCGTGTACGCCTTCGCCAGTGCGAAGCTGGGCGGCCACGAGATCTTCGGCTGACCCTGTGCGTTCAGGTAGTCCCACTTCACCGTATTTGCGGCATCGATCTCGTTCTGCGAGATGAACTCGCTGGGCACGAGCTCGGCCACATCCAGACCGCGCGCGATTTCCGAGCTCACGATCGAACCGTTGTACCAGTACACCGACCACGAGCCGCCCATCGCCATACGCGTGGAATCCACCGGGCCGCGATCGAACGATGCGATTTCCTTCGGCTTCGACGGGTCCGTCCAATCGAACACCGAGATGCCGCCCTGGTACCACGACTGCACCATCACGTCGCGACCCGGGATCGGGATCAGCGAACCGTTGTGCGCCACGCAGTTTTCGTTCGATGACTGCACCGTCGGAATCTTGTAGTAACTCTTGAACACGAGCTTCTTGTTCACGATCGAGAAGATCGCGTTGGCGCCCCATTCCGGCTTGTCGCCAGCGCGGCACTTGGGCGACGAACCACCGCCCCACTCGTCCGAGAACAGCATCTGCGTGCCGTCGTTGTTGAACGTCGCCGAATGCCAGTAGGCGAAGTTCGAATCGGCTGCCGCGTCGAGACGCACCGGTGCCACCGGGTTACTGATGTCGATCAGCAGGCCGTGGCCTTCACACGCGCCGCCAGCCAACCCGAGCGCCGGATACACCGTGATGTCGTGGCACTGCGAACGCTCGCCACCACGACCACCGCCACCCGCTGCACCGGCGAACATGCGCGTCACCGCACCTTGAACCATACCGCGCACGGCCGTGCTGTCCGCCGCGTTCGCCGTCGAACCGCCACGCGCCTTCGTCACGCTATCGAGCATCGGACGGAGCACCTGCGGGGGCACGACCATGTCGGCGCCCGACTGCGGATTCCTGGCGATGAACGCACCCGCGGCCCTGGCCGTGGCGAGCGTCTTCGCCGCCACTTCCTTGTCGGCGTCGGAGAGACCGTGGGCCGGTGCCGCACTCAGACCAGCGAAGATGTTGGCGCGACCGACGACCGCGGCGCTGGCCGGGTTGGCGAGTGGCACCTTGATGATCTCGATACGCAAACGCGACGAGTTCGGATCGTCGGCGGCCAGATCAGCTTCGCAGCCTGCGAGCTCGGTTTTCGGACGAATCGCCGACGAACCGGAGACGTAGATGTACACGTTCTCCTTGTCCTTCGGATCCTCGAGCACCGTGTGCGTGTGCGAGCCGCGGCACGTCTGTACGTTCGCGATCAGCTTCGGGTTGCGGATGTCGCTGATGTCGAACACGCGCACGCCACGCATGCGCTCCTTGCTCACGGGATCAGGCACGCCGCCCGGCTTGCAGTCCACGCGGCCGTTGTTCGCCTCGGCCGACATGAACATCAGGTTCTTGTACACCGAGATGTCGTTCTGCGACGCAGGGCACGAGTAGGCCACCACGAGCGTCGGCTTGGCCGGATTCGAAATGTCCCAGATCACCGGGCCATTGTAGTTGCCCTGGATCGCGTACTTGCCGGTGAAGGCAAGGTCGGAGTTCGTGATGCCCAGGAAGCCCGGCGGCGAGACGGCCTTGGCCACGACCTTCATGTTCGAGATTGCTTCGCCGGCGTCGAACAACCCAGCCTTGAGGCCGACGCGCGGATCGTTCATCGGCGTCGGTGCGGTCTTGGGCTTCGACGGCGCGCACGCTGCGAGGCCCAGTAGCGCCACGGCCGCGTAGCCTGAAACAACACTCGCCCCGCGACGACGCGGAAGTGTTTCTGACATGTCTGTTCCTGTGTGCAAAAGGTGGTGGTCATCCAACGACATCACGTCCAACATCACGCCGGCGGCGCGAATCCCATCTCCAACATCATCGTGAACATGCGCTTGATCTCGGTGCTCTGATCGACCTCGACATCGTTCGCGAACTTGAACACGGTTTCGTCCTGTCCCGCGCCTTGGGCCGCGAACAGCGTCTTCACCATCGAGACGGCACCGCGGTGGTGCTGAATCATATAGGTCAGGAACAGCCGGTCGAACTCCGTACCGCGGGCCGCGTTGAGCTCCTTGAGCTGTGCGTCGGTGAGCATGCCGGGCATCGACATCTGGCCCATCGCCATGCCACCCATGGCCGCCATGTCGTGGCCACCCATCGCGGCCATGTCATGGCCCGTGCCACCCATCGTCACGTTGCCAAGCGTATCCACCATGGGCATCGGCTGACGGCGGTCCTTGAGCCACGTCTGCATGATCGTGATCTCATCGGTCTGCGCATTGATGATGCGCGCCGTGAGCCGCTGCACTGAGACGCGTGCGCCATGTGACGGCGCCCAGCGCGAGATCGTGATCGCCTGGGCATGGTGGTGAATCATGCCGCTCATGAAGTCCACGTCGGCCTTCACCCAGGGGTAGCGCAGACTGTCGGCACGCGCCCGCACGAGCGCGGCGGCGTCACCCATCTGGAAGGCAGGTCCGGCCGAGGAGGTCGACCTCGAGGTGGCGCAGGCCGTCATGGCGAAGAGCCCGGCGCTCAGGGCAGCCAGGCGGATCGGACGGCGAATGGTCGTGGGCATCGGTTTGGTCACGTGATTGGACACCGGCCGCATGGAGAAAGGTTGGAACCTATAAGCCTATCGGAAGACGAGCTGCGCGGCAATCAATCGGGCGGATCGACCGACCTACGTCTCCCGCAACGGGATCGCCCGTGACCCGTGCACGGTGATCAGCGCGACGCGGCGCAGGTGCACCGAATCGGCCGCCGCCACGTAGGCCGACGTCTGCTGCGACGCCACCAGCGCCCGCGTGAGTTGAGCGAGGCCGCCACACACGTAGCGGTTACACAGGTTCGATCGCAGCGTCCGCGGGAGATTGCAGCCGGCAGTGGTGTGAAACACGCACGAACCGCGGTAGTGCCTCGTCGGCAAGTGCGCGGCATACCGCGCCTCCAACGACTCGGCCGTGACCGTCTCCCCGTCGTCGGTGAGCTGGGCGCGCACCCGCATGATGCTGTCCGCATGCAAGAAGCCATGCGTGCCGCCCGCGGTGCAGCATTCGCCTCGACAGGTCCCGCAACTCGCCCCGATAATGTCTGGCATCGCCGGGATCGACTCGGGGAGCGCCCAGCCGGCGTCCTCACGCGCCGACTCGGCCTCGGCACTCATCGGCGCGCTGTTGTCACGCACCGTTTCGCGGAACGCCTCGGCGATCGTGCCCCGCAGCTTGTCGAGGAAAGCGTCGCGCGACTCCTCGGGAAGTTCCGTGGTGTTCCGCGAATTCGCCGGCAGCAGGATCACCGGTAACTCCGGCAAGCCGTGCTCGGCACGATCGTCGCGGGCGATCTGCTCCGCCTGAGCTGTGAGACGGGCGTTCCGAGCCCGTTGGGCCGCGATCGGACTTTCGCGCGAGGACATGATGCAACCTATCGACCAGTACGGCTCGCATGGAAAAGGCATGGGGAAACTCGTGGGGCACGGATCACGCATTGACATGGTTGATTCCGCCATATGTCGACATCCCGCTGGACCATCCCCCTCGGCGCCGTGCTCGTCCACTTGGGCATCGGCTCGGTGTACGCCTGGAGCACGCTCAATCGCCCGATCATCGCGGCGCTCCCGCCGCAGCCGTGGTGGGGGAGTCCGCCCTATACCACGTTCACGGCGGCGCTGGTCCTGCTGGGGCTGAGCGCCGCCATCATGGGCCCTTGGGTGGAGCGGCGTGGTGCACAGGTGGCCGCGAAGACGTCGGCGATCTTCTTCGCCAGCGGACTCGCGCTCGGTGGGATGGGTCTGCTCTGGCAACTGCCGCTCCTGCTCTTTCTGGGGCTCGGCATTCTCTGCGGTATTGGGTGCGGCATCGGGTACATCGCCCCGGTGAGCACGCTGGTGAAGTGGTTCCCCGAGCGACGCGGCATGGCCACCGGCTTCGCCATCATGGGCTTCGGCGGCGGTGCCTTTCTGGGCGGCTACGCGAATGCGTTCCTGATCGAACAGATCGGCGTCGCGAAGGCACTGTTCGCACTGAGCGGCGTATACTTCTTGCTCATGTGGACGGGGGCGCAACTCCTGCACCCAGCGCCCGAGATCCACCGCGGCGTCAACAGGCCCGCGGCCGAGGGCCTCACGCGACGAGAGGCGCTGCGCACGCCGCAGTTCGTGCTGCTCTGGGGCATGCTGTGCGTGAACGTGACGGCCGGTATCGGTATTCTCGCCCAGGCGTCGCCAATGATGCAGGACCTGTTCGGCCGAACCCCCAAGCAGGCGGCCGCCGTGGTCGCGATCATCAGCCTCTTCAACGCCGGTGGCCGTCTGCTCTGGTCGAGCGCCTCGGATTTTCTGGGGCGACGCGTTACGTATCTCATCTTCTTCGTCGTGCAGCTGGCGCTCTTTCTGCTGATACCGCGCTTCGCACAGGCGGGCGCGTGGTGGCCCTTTCTCGCGTGCCTGCTCACCGTGTTCACGATGTACGGTGGCGGCTTCGCCACGATGCCGGCGTTTCTGGCCGACTTGTTCGGTTCACGGAACGTGGGTGCGATTCACGGCGCCGTACTCACGGCATGGAGCGTAGCCGCCGTCACGGGGCCAGTGATCATCACTGAACTCTCCGACCGCGCCCGCGCGGCCTTGGCCCCAGGCGCACCCCGCGTGCACATCTACGATCAGCCGCTCATGCTGCTGGCCGGTCTGCTGGCCGTTGGACTCCTGCTCACGCTGGCGGTGAAACCATTGAAAAAGGCCGTACCGTAAGAGAAGTCGACTATTCGTTTGCGAAGGGGGGAGATCGGCCGCAGGTTAAGCCCCGATGCAAACCCCTAAACGACTCGCCGCGCTCGCGCTACTCGCCCTTGGCGCCGCCGGCTCTGCCTGCTCTCCCCCCACTGACAGATCCAGCTCGTCGGCGACCGCTACTTCGACCGCGTCGGGGTTCGCCCCCTTCGTGGATCGCTACCTCGATGGCTTCGCGCGCCGTCATCCATCCATTGCGGCCGGCAACGGTCTCCATGATCACGATGATCTGCTCGACGATTTCTCGGCGCAGGCCATTGCGGTTGAAATCGCGACGCTGAAGACGGCGGCGGCGGAGCTCGCTGCGTTCAGCGACTCCGCGCTCACCCCCGACGAGCGCGTGGACAAGCGTATTCTCGCGGGCGTGATCGACGGCTGGCTGCTCGAACAGGAAACGCTCACCAACTGGAAGCGGAATCCGATGACGTACGCCAGCGCGTTGTCCGATGGCGTGCACAATCTCATGACGATGGAAAACGACGACGCGCCCGTGCGCATGCGTCGCCTCATCGGCAAACTCGCTGGCGTGCCGGCGCTGCTGCAGGCGGCGCGCACGAACATTACCAATCCACCGAAGATCTTCGCCGAGCGTGGCCTTGGCATGATGCGCGGTGTGTCGAGCATGCTGACCGACGACTTAGCAGTCGCCTTCGCGGCGCAGAAGAGCACGCCGCTCATGGATTCACTGTTGAGCGCGGCCGCCATCGCCACGCGCGAGATCGATGCGTACACCGTCGATTTCGAGAAGTCCGTGCTCCCCACGGCGAATGGCGAGTGGAAGATCGGCGGTGATGCCGTCTCGCGACGCTACCGCTCCGAAGAACTCATTGATGTTCCGCTGGCCGATCTCGTGGCCCTCGGCGAACGCGAGCTCGAGAGCACGCAGGAGCGCTTCCGAGCTGCGGCCAAACGGCTGGCGCCAGCAGCTGACCCGCAGGCCACATGGCTCACGGTGCGCCGCAATCATCCCAAGCGCGGCGAAGTGGTGGCGGCGGCGCAAGCCATCGTCGACTCCCTCACGCGTTTTGTGGTCGCGAAGAATCTGGCCGTCGTGCCTTCGGGCGAGCGCGTGGTCGTTGCCGCAGCGCAGCCGTTCTCACTCGGCTTCGCCTCGATGCACGCCTCGCCACCGCTCGAGAAGACGCCGGTACAGAGCTATTACTACATCACCGACGCCGACTCACTCGACGCCCCTGAGCAGCAGGAAGCCTGGCTGGAGCGATTCAACTTTGCGTCGCTGGCCATTACCTCGGCCCACGAAGCGATGCCCGGGCATTGGCTGCACTCGGTGCACATGCGCGACACTCCGGGCAAGATCCGTCGCATCTGGATCGGCTTGAACCCGTTTCCGCAACCATCATCGGGACAGGATGGTTGGGCGCACTACGCGGAAGAACTCGTGGTCGAGCAGCGCTTCATGGGCGGTGATCCTCGCTATGAAATGGCCCAGCTCAGCGATGCACTCACGCGCATCTGCCGGTTGCTCTCGGGCGTCCGTCTGCACACCGGTGAATGGACGCTCTCCCAGGCGCAGGCCTGCTTCGAGCGCCAAGCGTACGTGGCCGCACCGGCTGCCAAACGTGAAGCCGAACGCGGCACTTACGATCCCACTTATGGCGGCTACTTCCTGGGCAAGCGCGGCATGCTTACGCTGCGGCGAGACGTACAGGCGGCACAGGGCGCATCGTTCAGCCTCCGCGACTTCCACGAACGCGTCATGAAGAACGGCATCGCGCCGATCCAGGCGCACCGGCAGCTGCTGTTGCCGGGTGACACCTCACGGGTAATTCAGTGACCGCCAGGAACAACATCGTTCGTGTTGGGGTGCTTGGCGCCGGCGCCTGGGCGCAGTTCGCGCATCTCCCGGGCTGGAAGCGCGATCCGCGCTGCACGATTGTGGCGATCGCCGATCCGATCGTGGAACGTGCTCGTGAGTTCGCGGCGCAGTTCGACATCCCCAACGTGTATGCCACACACGAGGAACTGATCGCCCGCACCGACATCGATGTCGTCGACGTGTGTACGCCCAGCGCGACGCACTTCGCGTTGAGCTGCGCCGCACTGGAGGCAGGCAAGCATGTGTTGTGCGAGAAGCCCGTAGCCTACGATTTCATCGAGACGCGCCGCGCCGCCGCACTGGCGGCAGCCAAAGGTCTGAAAACAAAGCTCGGTTTCACCTTTCGTTACTCGCCGGCGATGCGCTACATGAAGGCGCTGATCGACGAGGGTTACATCGGCACGCCGTTCATCTTCAACGGCTACGAACAAAACTCGCAGTGGCTCGACCCGCAGACGCCGCTGCGTCAGGTCGACCATGAAGCCGACCAGACGGACATTCACGTGTCGTCGTTGGAAGGGTACGGGGCGCCGATCATGGATATCGGTCACCTCTTCATGGGCAGTCGCTTCAAGTCGGTGGTGGGCACGATGAAGAACTTCATCCCCGAACGGATGGTGCGCGCCACCGGCACCATGATGCGCATGAATATCGACGACGGTGACATATTTATCGGCGAGTTCGACAACGGTGGGATCGGCTCGATTCAGACCAGCTTCGTGACGGTCGGGAATTATCCAGGGATCGAAGCGCGGGTGTACGGTAGCAAAGGCGCGCTGATCTGTCGTCTCGTGGAAGAGAACGGCATCTGCGAAACGCTCAAGGGCGCCACCGCCGATTCCGTGGAGTTCAAAGACCTCGAGATCCCGCAGCGTTTCTACCCGGTGGGGGGTAGTGCCCGCGAATCCTGGCGCTCGCTCTTCTATGCGAATCTCATCGGCTCGTTCATATCTGAAATTCGCGGTGAAGTCCACGGCAACGAGGGCAACTTCGAAGACGGTGCGCACGTGCAAGAGCTCATCAACGCGGTCGAGCGCTCGTGCCGCGAACGACGCTGGATCAACATCCCACTCGAGCAACCTCCGGTCGCGGGATCGGCATCCTGAGCAACGACACCACCGCCGTACTCGACCGCTTCCTCGCGCACTACTTCGCGCGTCATCCTGTGAACGCGACCTTCACGGGGCTGCACACGCACGACCATCGGCTGCCCGACTGGTCGCGCGAGGCGCGTGATACCGAAGTCAGCGAGATGGCCGAACTACACGACGCGCTCTTCACCGCCGCGCCGCGCGCCGGCGATGCGCTGCTGGCCTCCGACATCGAGGCCGTCGACGCCGAACTCGCGCGGGCGAACCTCGATGTGCGCATCCTCGAAACGCAAACCCGCTTCTTCCACGACCGGAATCCCGCACTGTTCACGGGCGAGGCAATCTTCAGTGTCGTGGCGTTGCTGCTGCGCCCCACGCAGCCGATCGAGCGCTGCACTGACGCCGTCGTCGCACGACTCGGGGAGATTCCGTCGTTCCTTGGCTCCATGCCTGCCGCCCTCACCGAGCCGGTACCCGCCATCTGGCTCGATCGCGCGATTCGCGAGGCACGTGTGTTCTCGGCGTTCCTGCGTGGGCCACTACGACTCTGGTGCGACGAACACCGCGTCTCGGCCGCCGTCCGTGACTCGCTGACCGACGCCGCAGCCCATGCGGCGCACGCCTTCGACGCGTCGGCCGACTGGCTGGATCAGCTACCGCGCGATGTCCATTCGGGCTACGCCATCGGCGTGGAGGCGTATGAGATCCTGCTGCAACGCGGGCACTTCTGCACGCAGTCGGCACACGACCTGCTGCAACGCGTGCTCGGTGAATTGCCGGCGGCCAAAGCGCGTTTCCACGCCCTCGCCACCGAGGTCGCCGGCTCACCCGAGGCCCTTGGCGCCGCGCTCGCCAACGATCGCCCAAGCGAAGCCGACTATCTCACCGTCTTCGCCTCGCAGTTCGAGGCATGTCGCTCGCTCGCTTTCGCGCTCGATCAGCTGGAGTGGCCCGACTGGCCATTGCGCTACGTGCCCATTCCTGCCTGGGCCCGCGAGATTGCCCCGCAGTTGTACTTCCTGTTCTATCGCTCGCCGGCACCGTACGAACCACGTGCCGAACATCTCTATCTCGTGACACCGGTGGACGATACCATCGCTCCCGAAGAGCGCGAGCGGCGCCTGAAGGCATGGAACCACAGCACCATCACGCTCAATCACGTGGTGCATCACGGTGCTCTCGGTCACCACGTACAGAACGGACACGCCACCCATCGGTCGCACTCGCGGATTGGCAAGATTGCCGCCGTGGACTGCGCCAGCCGCATTGGCATGTTCCTTGGTGGCTCGATGGCTGAAGGGTGGGCCTGTTACGCCACCCAACTCGCCGACGAACTCGGATTCCTCACGCCGCTGGAGCGCGTCGCTGAACAGCAGAGCCGTGTCCGGATGCTGGCGCGCGCTATCGTGGATATTCGATTGCACACCGGTGAGTTCAGCTATGCCGATGCGGTAGCGTACTACAAGAACGAAGTGGGCATGCCGGAGGGCGCAGCCGTCGGCGAAGCCACCAAGAACTCGATGTTTCCCTGCACCGCTGTGATGTACTGGCTTGGCACACAGGGCATTCTCGATCTGCGGGATACCATGCGCCTGCGGCCGGACTACGCACCGCGGCACTTCCACGATGCGCTGTTGAGTCGGGGATCCATTCCCGTGGCACTCGCAGCGCGACTCCTCACGTCTTTTGAGTAGCGTCCAATATTCTTCACACATTAACGATCTGAGCAGTTCTTCGCGCACCTTCGCGTCCTCTGCGATCTTCGCGTCAACCAGCTGGCTATCCGACCGCGCCGAGGTCACCGAAAGCACCGCAGTTTACGCGAAGCTCGCGAAGGCCGCGAAGAGACGCGAAGAACTGCGAACATTATACATTTAGCATTTCGACAACGTGCACGGCTCCGGCGTGGCAATACCGGGACACAACAATTGACCACTTCATGACACGTTTATCGTTCTTGTTGTCTCGTCGCTCGACCCTCGGCCTCGCCGCATCATTTTGCTGCACGTTCGCGGCCTGTGGCGGAGACACCGCTCGCAGCGGTCCGTCGAACGAGCTGCTCATCGTGGGCTACGACCGCGAGCCGGACACAATGAACCGCTACGCGACGCACATTCTCGAAGATATCGAGTCGTGCGTGGTGGAAGGTCTCGTCACCAACGACGAAAACATGCAGATCATTCCCGTGCTCGCCGCCGAGATTCCGACCACGGAGAATGGTGGCGTGGTCGTGCGCGCCGACGGCGGCATGGATGTGACCTGGAAGTTGCGCCCCGGCGTGAAGTGGCACGATGGGGTGTCGCACACATCAGCCGACGTGAAATTCACGGTTGACGCGATCAACAAGGGTGACTGGAAGCCGGAAAGCGTGGATGGGTTCGACCGCATCTCGTCGGTAGACAACCCCGACTCGCTCACGGCGATCGTGCATTACAAGGAAGTGTACGCCCCGTATCAACTACAGTTCGTACGCGGCACGTTACCAAGGCACGTGCTCGAGGGGCGCGATCTCAATACCGCCAACGACTACAATCGCGCACCGCTTGGCACGGGCCCGTACAAAGTGAAGGAATGGAAGACGGGCGAGTACATTCTGCTCGAACGCGCTGAGGGTTACTGGCGCGGCGCGGAGTATCCGAAAATCAAGCAGCTTCTCTTCCGCTTCCTCACGAATACGACCACGCGCATCAATCTGCTTAAGTCGGGCGAAGTGCACATGGTGGCCCTCGTGGCGTGGGACAAGGTGCGCGAACTGACCGCCATCAGCGGGTTGCGTATGAATCGTGTGGTGGGGAACGGCTACGAGCACGTCACGCTCAACCAGAGGCACTTCACGCCCTTCGCCGAGGTGAAGGTGCGCCAGGCGCTCGCCCACGCGGTCGATCGGGATCTGCTCGTGCGCACGATTCTTGATGGGCAAGTGGCAGTAGTGAACGGTCCGATTCAGCCGCTGTCGCCGGCCTATGAGCCCAAGGTGCCGACGTACGGCTTCGACCCGGCACGTGCCCGCACGCTGCTTGCCGAAGCAGGATGGGTGCCCGGCGCCGATGGCATCCGCGCGAAGAACGGCCAGCGTCTCGCGTTCACGCTCATCACACAGTCGGGGTTTGCGATCCGCGAGAACGTGTCGCAGGCGCTGCAGGAAGCATTTCGCGATGTGGGCGCCGAGATGACGGTGAAGCTGCTCGATGGCACGTCCATCAGCAGCGTGTGGTTCAAAGGCGACTTCGACGCCATGCTGCACTGGTGGCAGATGGGTGCCGACCCCGAGCTCACACTCTTCTTTGCCGGCGATCGTATGCCGCCGGCGGGCCGCAACATCAACTACATCAACGACGCCGAGCTGACGTCGCTGCTGTATCGCTCCGATCGCACCGCCGATGTGGCGCAACGCAACGAACTGTTGCGCGAGGCACAGCGACGCATCGCCGCGCTCGCACCGGAGATCGTGCTGTACAACACCGCCAAGATCGATGCCGTACCGAAGGCGTTGAAGGGCTTCACTGGCAATCCAACCAACGCCGGTCCGTTCTGGAACGTGCACCTGTGGGAGATCGGCACGCCGTGATGCGTGGCCTGATCGTGCGCCGGTTGCTGCAGAGCATTCCGCTGCTGGTCCTCATCTCGGTGCTGGTCTTCGCGCTGTTGCAGGCGGTACCCGGTGGTCCGCTGTCGGCGTACCTCGAGAATCCGAACGTGCGCCCGCAGGACATCGAGCGACTACGTGCCGCCATGGGACTCGATCGTCCATTGGCCGAGCAGTATCTGTCGTGGCTGTCGGCGTTCGTGCGTGGCGACTGGGGGTACAGCTTCGCCGACGGGCGCCCCGTGTTCGATCGCGTGTTGGAGCGCGTGCCCGCCACCCTCGAACTCGTGGGCGCGAGCACGCTGCTCGCACTGTGCATCGCCCTGCCGGTCGGCGTGCTGGCGTCGGTGCATCGCCTCTTCGATCGGATCTCGTCGTTCGGCGCCGTGGCCGGCATTTCGCTGCCGGTGTTCTGGTTCGGCTTGCTGCTGCAGTTGGTCTTCGCGATCACGTTGGGCTGGCTGCCATCGTCCGGACGCACGTCGTTTGGCGTGAGTTCGTTCGCCGATCGCGTCGCGCACCTTATACTCCCCGTCATGGTGCTGGCGGCGGTGCAAGCCGCAGCGTGGTCACGCTATCTGCGCCGCGCCATGCGTGAAACCGTCGGCCGCCCGTTTATGAACGCGGCCCGTGTCCGCGGTGTCTCCGAGCGCGGTGTGCTGTTGCGCCATGCGCTTCCCAACGCACTCGGTCCGTTCATTACGGTCGTGTTGCTCGACGCCGCCATGATGGCGTCGGGCGCCGTGGTCACCGAAAGCGTGTTCGCGTGGCCCGGCGTGGGCAGTCTGTTCACCGAATCACTCGTGAAGCGTGACTATCCTGTGCTCATGGCGTTCCTCATGTTCGGCGCCGTCGCCGTCATGGTGCTCAATCTCATCGCCGATATCGCGGTGCGCACCATTGATCCGCGCGCGCGGGGTGCCACGTGAAGTCCGGGCCACGCGGCGGTCTGCTCTTTCTCGCCGCGCTCGTGGTGGCGTCGTTGCTGGCGCCGTATTTCGCGCCATTCGCGGCCGACGCACTCGACCTGGCCGACCGGCGTGCGGCGCCGTCACTCGTCCACTGGTTCGGCACTGATGAACTCGGGCGCGACGTGCTCACCCGCGTGCTGGTCGGGGCTCGTGTGTCGCTCGCCATCGGCGTGCTGTCGGCGCTCATGAGTGCCGCCATCGGCGTGGCCGTGGGTGCAGTGGCGGGCTACGCGGGTCGACGGACCGACGACGCGCTCATGCGCGCCACCGACGCCATGCTTGCCATCCCGCGTTTACCACTCCTCATGCTTGGCGCTGCGGTATTGCAGCCTGGCGTCCCGATGCTGATTCTGCTGGTTGCCGCAGCTGGATGGATGGAAACGGCGCGCGTAGTCCGCGCTGAAGTCCAGTCGCTGTCGTCGCTCGATTTCGTGCAGGCCGCGCGGGCCATCGGCGCGAACCCCGTTCGCGTGATCGCGCGTCATATCGTACCGGGCATCATTCCTGCGGCCACGGTCGCCACAACGCTCGCGATCGGACGTGGCATTCTGCTGGAAAGCACCATGAGCTTCTTCGGCGTCGGCGTGCAACCACCAACCGCCAGCTGGGGCAACATGCTGTACCAGGCACAGACCGCGATGACCAGCGAGCCCTGGCTCGCGATCTTCCCCGGCCTCTTCATTTTTGCCACGGTGCTCGCCTGCAACACCGTCGGTGATGCCATTGGTTCTTCACCTACTCAACACCAGTCGGTCTGATGACATTTCCGCTTCCGTTCACTCCGCGTCGCATTGCCATTGGCGCCAACGCGCATGTCGGTATCGCCGATTCTATTTTCGCGCGTCGTCCTGACCTTGAGTTGCGCGGTAAGGTGTACACCGACATCACCGCCAGTGATCTCGCGTGGGCGGAGGCGTACATCGGCTTCAAGCGACCACCGTCGGTCTCCGACATGGGCAACGTGCGCTGGATCCAGTGCACCGGTGCCGGCGTCGATTCGTGGATGGCGTCGCCTCTCGATCCGAACATTCTGCTTACACGCAGTCCCGAGTCGTTCGGTCCGATGATCGCTGAGTGGGCCGTGTCGCGTATCTTCGCGATTCAGCTGCAGCTACTCGAGCTGGCCGAAGCGCAACGCGAACGTCGGTGGGCGCCGCGTGATATCGCGCGTGTGGCCGGAACGCACGCGCTGGTAGTCGGAACTGGTGACATCGGTCGCGCCATCGCAACCTCGCTGCGCGCCCTGGGTGTGCACGTGACCGGCGTTTCGCGTAGCGGCACCGCCGACAGCGCG
>NZ_JBDNFF010000139.1:0-6860 GCF_041689975.1 Gemmatimonas sp. | reverse complement strand
CGCGAGTGCTCTGGGTGTCGCGATGCCACGCGGCACGATAGGTCATCAGCGCCGCCGCATCGAGATCGGTGGCCATATCGCCCAGAATCGCCTGCGCCAACGGCTGTGCACCAAGCGTCGCGCCGAACATTTCGCGTGACTCGGCCTGTGTGAGTGCCTCATGCATCGCACGACGTGCGAACCCGGTGGCGGCAGCGGCGACCGATACCCGAAAGATATCGAGTGTGCGCATGGCGAGTGAAAATCCCTCGCCTTCGACACCCATGAGAGCCTCGTGTGGCACGACGCAGTGCTCGAACGCTAGTCGCGCCAGCGGATGTGGCGACATCACGGGAATGCGTTCCACAATGCGAAGCCCCGGCGTATCGGCCCGTACGAAGAAGGCGCTGATGCCTTTGCTGCCGCTTTCTTCGGCTCCGGTGCGCGCGAACACGCAGTAGAAGTCGGCGATGCCACCATTGGAAATCCACGTCTTCTCGCCATCGAGCTGCCAGCCAGCGTCGGTGTTCGTGGCCCGCAGCCGCATCGCTGCGACATCAGAGCCGGCGTCCGGCTCGGACAACGCGAAAGCGGCGATGGCACGACCCGCCGCCACCTGCGGCAACCACTCGGCCCGCATCGCGTCGCTGCCGCCCAGTGTGATTGCGCCAGACCCCAACCCTTGCATCGCGAACGCGAAGTCGGCGAGTCCATCGTGTGACGCGAGCGCCTCGCGCAACACGCATAGCGCGCGCGAGTCGAGCGTGGGAAGCGCGCCACCCCACGGCGCCGACACGCAATAGCGTAGAAAGCCGGCATCACCCAGCCGGCGCACCCACGCCCGGCAGGCGTCGTCGACTTCAGCTTCCGTGTTCACGTTTGGCTCGACACCCTGCGCGGCCGTCCACGCGGTGACCGACGTCGCCAGCACGCGATGCGCCTCGTCGAAGAAGGGCCAGGCCAGATGTTCGATTGCCGCGTGCATGGTCAGTTCCCCTCGAACACGGGTGACTGCTTGGCCGCAAACGCCTCGAACGCGCGACGGAAATCCTGCGTGCTCATACACAGGGCCTGCGCCTGTGCCTCCATTTCGATGGCCTGATCGACCGACACGTTCCATTCTTGGGCTAGCATGGTCTTGGTCATGCCGTGTGCGAACGCGGGACCGTTCGCAAGATCGCCGGCCCGCTTGATGGCTTCCGTCAGCAGCGCATCGCGTTCGATCAGCGCATTGTAGAAACCCCAGCGCTCACCCTCAGCCGCATCCATCGCGCGACCCGTGTACAATAGTTCCGCGGCGCGTCCCTGTCCGATGATACGCGGCAAGAGTGCGCAGGCGCCCATGTCGCAGCCAGCGAGCCCCACACGCGAAAACAGAAAGGCGGTGCGTGCCTGCGGAGTGGCAAGGCGCATATCCGAGGCCATGGCGAGAATCGCACCGGCGCCAGCGCACACGCCATCTACGGCGGCGATGACCGGCTGCGGACAGGCGCGCATGGCTTTCACGAGATCACCCGTCATACGCGTGAAGGCCAGCAGTTCGGGAATGGCCATGCGCGTGAGCGGTTCGATAATCTCGAAGACGTCGCCACCCGAACAGAAATTGTGTTCGGCACCGGTCAACACGATGGCCCGTATGTCCGAAGCGTAGCTGAGATCGCGAAAGAGATCGCGCAGTTCGGCATACGACTGGAACGTGAGCGGGTTCTTGCGCGAAGGACGGCTCAGCGTGATCACCCCCACACGGCCGTCGTGCGCCGTGGACCACGCGAAATGCTGTGGGTCGAGCGCCGCGAATGAACTGCGCATCGCCGACATCGGATTGGTCATGTAGTACTCCTCGGGGAACGGACGCGATCCTTCACGACCCCCAGCCGCTGGTGCAGAGCGCGTCGGTCGTCGGGAGAGAGCGTGGCGAAGATGTCGGCGATCCAGTGTTCGTGCGCCTGCGCCATCGACGCGAAGTGCCGTTTGCCGACCGCCGTGAGTCGCACGATGGCGGCGCGCCTGTCGGTCGGTGACACGCGTCGTGTGACGAGCTTCTCGGCTTCGAGCGCGCGCACCAGCCAAGTGACGTTGCCGCCGGTAGTGAGGATGCGCTCGGACAGTTCACCCATGCGTAACCCGTCCGGCGCGCACTCGAGTTGTGCCAGCAAATCGAAGCGTGGCAACGTGGAGCTGAACTCGCGTTTGAGGGCGCTGTCCAGCTGCCGCTCAACGAGCGTGGTGGTGGTGAACAAGCGCAGCCAGAGGCGCAGCGACTCCCGGTCGGTCTGGCTCACCTGCCACCCTCGGGCGCACGCCCGTCGATCACGACGGCTTGGCCAACAGGCGACCCGGCGGGTGCAGCGCACAGCGCCAGAACGGCCACGGCCACTTCGTCCGACGTCACGATCCGTGTCTGTCCCGCATCAGACAGAATAGAGTGGAGCGCGTCGCTGGCTGCACGCCCCGTGCGCTGTACAATCCGAGTTACCGCACCGGTAACCAGATCGGTATCGGTGTAGGCCGGGCAGACGGCATTCACCGCAATGCCGCGCGGCGCGACTTCCAGCGCGAGCGAACGAGTGAGTCCGATCATCGCGTGCTTGGCCGCCGTGTACGCCGTGATGTACGGTGCGCCCGTGAGACCCGCCACACTGGCCACGTTCACGATGTGGCCGAATCTGCGCTCGATCATGGAGGGCAACACCGCCTGTGAAGCCCACACGGGTGCCATCAGGTGCATCGCGATCATGCGATCGAAGAGGGCCGTTTCGCTCTTGAGCAATGGGGCCGACTCGGCGGTACCGGCGTTGTTCACCAAAATGTCCACGGGACCCAGCGCTTCGGCGGCCGCAGCGCAGGCACCGAGCAGCGCCTCATGGTCGGTGACGTCGGCGACGACCACGGTGTAGGGTCCCACTAACGAGGCCGCCACGCCTTCCGCACGTGCCGCGTCGCGCACCAGCAGCGACACTCGCGCACCAGCGGCCGAGAGGGTGCGTGCGATCGCCGCACCGATGCCGCGGTTCGCGCCAGTCACCAGTGCGTGGCGACCAGCCAATACCGACAGCGTATCACTGAGCGAATCACTGAGCGAAGCACTGGTATGCACGCTCATGTGAGCTCTCCGGTGGGCGGTGTACCCTCGGCGGCGGCGCGCATGGTACGCTCGCGTTCGATAAGACGATCCAGCTGCGACTTGCCCGCCAGATACTGCACGGGCCATGTCGAACCAGCGTAACCGTACTTCGCCGCCTCCATCAAGGTCCACGCCGGATTGGCCAGGTGCGGACGACCGATCGCCACCAGATCCGCGCGTCCCGATGCAATGATGCCGTTGGCCTGATCGGCGTCGGTGATCGCACCGACAGCGATCGTGGCAATCCCCGCCTCCTGTCGAACGCGATCGGCGAACGGGGTCTGCCACATGCGGCCGTACACTGGACGTTCGCCCTTCACGACCTGACCGGCGGACACGTCGATCATATCCGCGCCGGCGTCCCGAAGCAGCGCGGCGATCGCCACGGCATCGTCGTCGGTATTGCCACCGGTTGCCCAGTCGTGCGCGGAGATTCGCACCGAGATCGGCAGGTGGTCGGGCCAGACTGCGCGCACGGCGGTGAATACCTCGAGCGGAAATTTCGCACGCGCAGCGAGATCGCCCCCGTATTCGTCGGTGCGGCGATTGGTGAGTGGCGACAGAAAGCCCGACAGCAGGTAGCCGTGCGCGAAGTGCAGCTCCAACCAGTCAAAACCGGCGGTGGCGCCACGCTGTGCCGCCTGCACGAACTCGCCGATCACACGCCGCATGTCATCGCGCGTCATCTCGCGGGCCGTTTGCGAAACGCCGCTGAGATACTGGGTTTCCGACGCGGCGATCAGCGGCCATTCCCCCCGCTCGAGCGGCTCATCGATGCCGTCCCACATCGTCTTGGTGGCGCCTTTGGCTCCGGCGTGGCCGAGCTGCAGCCCGATTTTGGCCTGCGAGTGCTCGTGCACGAAGCGCACGATGCGCGCCCACATGTCGCGCTGATCGTCGTTCCACATGCCCGGACACACGGACGAGATACGCGCATCGGGCGCCACGCACGTCATCTCAGTCATCACGAGCCCTGCGCCACCGGTGGCACGCGCGCCAAGATGCACGAGATGCCAATCGGTAGGCATGCCCTCGTTGGTGGCGGAATACTGGGCCATCGGGCTTACCACGATGCGATTGGGCAGCGTGACACCGCGCACCGTGAACGGGGTGAAGATGGCCGGCGGTGCGGTGGCATCGGGCGCGATGTTGAGCCCGGACTGCTGCGCAAACCATCGCTCGAAGGCACCCACGTACGCCGCGTCGCGCACACGGAGATTCTCGTGCGAAATGCGCTGGGAACGTGTGAGCAGCGAGTAGGCGAACTGCTCCGGCGCCAGCGTGGCATAGCGGTCGACATGCTCGAACCATTCCGTGGAATTGCGCGCCGCGTTCTGCAGCTTGAGCACCTCCACACTGCGCTCCGCCTGATAGCGCGCCAGCGCCAAGGCGACGTCGTCCGGATGCTCCGCCAGACACGTATCAAGCGCAATGGCGTCTTCGAGGGCGAGCTTGCTGCCGGAGCCGATACTGAAGTGTGCGGTATGGGCCGCGTCGCCCAACAGCACGAGCGGCACCCGACCGCGCGACGTGTCGAGCCACTGCACCCACTCGCCGCAACTGACGCGGGCAAAGCGGATCCACTGCGCTGAGCCGGCCAAGTGCGCGGCGTTACTCATGAGCGGCTCGCCGGTGAGCACCTCGGCGAATAGCGCCTCGCAGAACGCAATCGACTCGCGGTCGGACATATTGGCGATACCCGCCTGCTCCCAGACGTCCTGCGGCGTTTCCACGATGAACGTGCTCGTTTCGTCATCGAACTGATAGGCGTGCGCCTGGAACCAGCCGATCGGCGTTTCCTTGAAGGCAAACGTGAAGGCGTCGAAGCGTTTGCGCGTCCCGAGCCAGATGTAGCGGCAGTGACGGAGGTCGATGTCGGGGCGGTACGTACTGGCGAAGCGTTCACGCAGGCGACTGTTGATGCCGTCAGCGACGATCACGAGATCAGCCTGCTCGGCCGTAATCACCACTTCGAGGTCGGCCGGTGGCAGGTCGGTTTCGAAGCGCAACGTTACGCCCAGCACGCGGCAGCGCTGTTGCAGAATGGAGAGCAGCTTCTTGCGCCCGATGCCGCTGAAGCCGTGTCCGCCGGAGCGTATGGTGCGTTCGGCAAAGTGAATCGCGATATCGTCCCAGCGATGCATCGCGGCGGCGATTTCATCGGCGCTTTCCGCGTCGGCAGCGCGGAGATTCGCGACGGTCTGATCGGAGAGCACGACGCCCCAGCCGAACGTATCGTCAGGGCGGTGCCGCTCGATGACCGTGATCTGCGCGCGCGCATCACGCCGCTTCATCAGCAGCGCGGCATAGAGCCCGCCCGGTCCACCACCGACGACCACAACGTTCACCGCATTCACTCCCTGAGAGGCCACGCGCTGACGGTACGGCCAATTGCTTCAAATATCAAGTAATTAGCTTCTGAGACTGTGCAAAAGCCAAAGCAAAAGCTGGAACACGGATCAGGCGGAAATCACCGAAGCTACACGGATAAGCAAACAGCGCGTTGTCGGCTTATCCGTGTTGTTACGGTGTCAGCTGTGCCATCCGTGTTCCAGCTGTCAGCGATCCATTCGTCAGCTACGGAACGGCGAGACCGTGACGCGAATAAGGCGATCGAGCTTGGGAAACTCGCGATCCATGTAGGCGTTGCCGCCTCGTTCGAGCGGACCCTGCTTCCCCTGTCGCACCCCGCTTCCGGCGTCTTCGCCGTAGCCGCTGTACAGGCTGTCGAGCACCGACATCCCTTCAACCACGGTTCCGAGGATCGTGAACGGCTCGACGTCGTTGCGCGGATTGTCGGCGAGATTCACATAGATCTGCGTGTTGCGCGTGTTCTCACGACCGGGACCCTCGTACGAGAAGGCGAAGGTGCCGCGTGCGTTCCGGGAGCGGGACGGGTCGTCGCGGAGGTAACGACCCTTCCAGGCTGCGTTCACCGCCGAGTCGCCGTGTAGTCCCCATTGCGCGATGTAGGAGGCGCGCACGCGGTGGAAACGGGTGTCCGTGAAGTAACCCAGTCGCGCGAGATTGTAGAGCCGGTCAGCGCCGTGTGGCCCTTGGTTTCGGTGGAGTTCGAGCACGAACACGCCCTTGGTGGTCTCGAAGCGGATACGCGAGACGGGCGGAGCCGGGCGTGTGAACTCGGCGTTGGCGGGGTCGAGCAACAGCGGGCGAGCAGCAGCGGGGGTTGTGGCTCGGGTCGAGGCGTTCGGCGCGCGATGGCATGCCGTAAGCGCGACTGCGCTGGCGATGATCGCGACCGTGTGACGAAGCATGAGGGTCTCGGGGGGGAACGGCATACCGGAGATGGTAGTGCGCTCGAGGGCGGGGCGTCAGGGAAAGGTGGTGCGCGCCTGAAAGAATCCGACGAGGGGTCGCGCTCGTACGTGCAACCATGCCTACCGACGAGTCCTTGCGCCCGCTCGACGCGCTGAACGCCCGCGTGATGCGGCACCCCGCCGCCGCGCGACTGACACTGATGTGCCGCATGCTGCTGGCGCTGGCGTTCATCCCCACCGGCAGCGTGAAGCTGATGGGTGAGCGGTTCACCTCACTGGGGGTGAACAGCTCGGTGGGGGCATTCTTCGAGGCGATGTATCAGACCGGCGGCTATTGGCGCTTTCTCGGTCTCTCGCAGGTGTTGGCGGGCGCGCTGCTGCTGATTCCCGCGACCGCGTTCTACGGCGCGGTGATGTTCGTGCCAATTCTCGTGAACGTCGTGGTGATCACGATCGCCATCGAGTTCAAGGGAACCTCG
>NZ_JBDNFF010000138.1:0-19349 GCF_041689975.1 Gemmatimonas sp. | reverse complement strand
TGATGTTCTAGCGATGCTCCCGGGGGACCATGTCGTAGTGGTCGGGTCGAAGAGTACGGATTTCGGCGCAGCCTTGCTGGATGGGCGAGTGCACGTTGTCTACGACCATGACGGAGACAAGCCCTACGACATCATGCTGAGGATGCAACGGGCTAACGCCCTTGACGTCGTTGCAGTATTGGCGCTGGTTGATCCTGCGTGGGGCAAGTGATGTCAGACCGTTCGGACTGCGTGCTGTCCAAGCACGCCGAACGTCGATGTCGCGAGATGAGCTCGGCATCGCCGAGGTCGAAGCCTCGCTGAGGAATCCCGAGATGACGTATTCTTCACCTCGCAGATATGGGCCGGGCAGACAACTCAGCGTTGCCGGACGACTTGCGGTAGTTCACAGCGGTTCGGTTGTGATCACTGTTCTTTGGCATCGGTTGGACGGATGTATCGCAGCACATCCCGCCATGTTGAGGTGTGAACGAGACGGCCAGTCTCAATCGAGTTCGACGGTCGTCTGGTCGCGTCGTGCGGTGTGAGGACTGTTCTGCAGCCGCCCTTGGTCGACGAAGCCCTTGATATTCCTCGTGCCGGCCGCGCTCATCGCAGTGCTGGTCCTGGGAACTCGGGAGTGATCGTTGCTGGCTCGACTTGTTGTCGTATCCAGTCGAGGCCGTTGGGGTCTTGGTGGTGGGTTCCCCACTCGGGTAGCGCTGTGGTGACGCCGGATTCGGTGGTGAAGGTGCCGAGGCCTTCGATGACGCTCTCGTCTCGGTTGGTTGCGTAGAGCGCGCCGGACCCGCGGTTCCAGCTCACTCGCCACTCGTCGCCCGAACTGGCGGTGCGCCATCGCATGCCGTAGTCGACGTCGGGGCTGTGGCGACGTTCGTCGAGGTCGCGCCACCGGTCGACTGCTGTGCGGTTCGGTTCGGGTCGGGTAATCGCCGCGGTGGTTCTGGTGATGTGGGCGTGGCCGCCGGTGAGGAGGCCGGCGTCGACGGATCGTGCGACCGACGGGTGGACGTCGATGGTGGCGACGATCGGAGCCGACAGACACTGCTCGACGGATGACGTGTTGAGCGAGCGTGAGGGTTCGTTGACGAGTACGACGCCGTCGGGTTTCAGACCAGACCGAACTCCCTTCATGAGTGCGAGGTAGCAGGGTCGGGTGACGATCAGGTTCCGATCGGCGATCTCCAAGAGCGCTTCAGCGGGCGGTCCGGTTCCGGCGTCGACGAGCACGATTGCGGAGGTATCGCGCATCCATCGATGCAGGATGGCGACGCGTTCGCCACTGACCTGGTCGAGGTCGATCGGTGTTCGGGTGGGCAGCAGCCGGGTGGTCGGGTCGATGTCGACAACGAGGTCGTCGATCGGGTGGGCGGGTTCGCCCAGGAGCCAGTCGGAGAGGCCGACGGTGGGCCAGGGTGTGGCGAGGACGTCGGTCATGTCGCCTCGGAGATCGACGATCACGACGACGCGTATCTCGTGGAGTGCGGCGGCTGCGGTGGTGACGGTGGTGCCGGAGCCGCCTTTGGCAGCCCAGAGCACGGTGATGTGGTTGTCGTTGCTCATCGTCAGGCGGCGTGGTCGACGAGGTAGGCGAGTCGGTGCGCGGTGCGGTGCACAGCGACACGTGTGCCGGCGGGTGGTGCGCCTCTCGGGTCGCTGATGCGGTGGGCGACGAGTTGTTCCCATCGCGATCGCGGGATCTGTCCGCTGTTGACGACGTGGACGATGCGACGTAGTTCGATGATCGCGATCGCTCCGTCTTCGACCGCGCTGGCGGGTGTGGTGCCGGCTCGGAGGTCGAACTCGTAGGTGGTGGGGTCGTGTGGTGGGACGGTGCCGCCGAGGGGCATGCCGCGTTGGTGTCGGACGAGCCAGCGTCGCGCTGAGGGGTCGAACGTGCGTCGACTGCGACCGATCTGTTGGCCCAGGAACGCGAAGTACACGATGGGTTGTCCGTCGCTGTCGGTCGGTTCTTCTGTTGGGTCGATGGTGGCGAGTACGTGGGCGACGGCGACCCAGTCGTTGTCGATCGTTTCGTTGCGGATCGGTCCGGGTCGGCGGATGGTGGCGGCGGCCAGGACCATCGGGCGGAGCGCTGCCATGAGGATGGTCGTGGCGTCGTCGTCGCTGTTTTGGTGGAGTGTGATGAGTGCGGCGACGACGGGGTTCTGGTCGGTGGTTGGCCGGTGGCAGATGTCGACGATGTCGCTGGGGGTGTGCCCGGTGAGTGCGGTGTTGGTGGCCCAGCGGGTCATGATCTGGGTTCGTCGTCGGGGGCTGTTGCAGCGTTGGAGTCGTTGCTCGAGTTGGGTGGTGATGGTGGTGTGCACGGTTCGACCTCTCGGGTAGGTGGTGTTGGTCGAGGTCCACCGTCTGCTTCCCGGCTCCCGAGAACGTTCCCACCCACATTCAGGAGCCCCAGCGGCATCCACCACGGTTGAGCTGGGGTGATGCCGAATTCGGGGGTGTTCTCGGGAGAGCCGGGAGAGAAATTTCTTTCCGGTCTCGGATTCGGGAATGTTCTCGGGAACCGGGTGCTCGCAGATGGCATCCATGAGCACCACAGCAGCCCCGTCCACGTCGATGTCGCCGATCGAGCACATCCTGATCGCCGTCGCAATCGTCGCCGCCTCGCTGTGCATGGTCGTGTGGGGCGGCGCGACCGTGTCGTCGATCGCTTCCGGGCTCGGACCACCCGCAGTCGGTCTCAGCGACGCGTTGCGGGCCATCCCGGGCCTCGCCGACCGCCCCGGGGTTCCGGCTGATAGCTGGCCGGTTGAGAGCCGCTCGCAGATCGCTGGCGCCCCGGTCTATTGGACGGCCACCGCATGCGTGTTTGCTGTCGTGGTCGTCGGTGTGGTGGGGGTGCGTCGGTTGTGGCGACGACTCACCCCGGGTCGTCGTCGACTGGGGGTGGATGCGCACGCCCGGTTCGCGACTCGCCGCGAGCTGCGACCGTTGTTGATCAAGCGGCCGGTGCCAGGCCGGTTCGTGTTCGGGCTGTGGAACGGGCGGATGCTGGCCACCGAGAACCGTCGGTGGGCCCCGAACCGTCGCAACGGGATCGCGAAGCTCTGGGCCCGAGCGACCGGCGAACTACGCAGCGGCCAGCAGGGCGACATCACCTCACTCGCGATCTGCGGGCCGACCCGGTGCGGCAAGACCAGCCAGTGCGCCGAGCCGGGACTGTTGGACTGGGCCGGCCCCGCAATCGTGTTGTCGGTCAAGCGTGACCTGATGGACACCACCATCGCCCGCCGTCGCGAACTCGGTGAGATCCGGGTGTTCGACCCGGGCGGCTTCCTCGCCGCCGGTCGCAGCCACGTCACGATCGCCGACGCGGAGATCGGACGGTGGTCGCCGCTGCGGATGGCGCATACCGCGTCAGGTGCGAAGAAGGCCGGCGAAGCGTTGTCGGCGTGGACACCCCAAGCCGGCGTCGAGGGTGGCATGGACTTCTGGTCGACGCAGGGCAAGTTGCTGTTCTCCGGGCTCCTCGGCGCAGCGGCGTTGTCGGCTCGACCGTCGATGCACGAGGTCGCCAAGTGGGTGTTCGACATGGCAATGCCCGACCAAGCGAACCCGAAGAAGCGCTGCCCGCCCAGTGAGATTCTCGACGACGCGTTCGAGAACCCCGAGACGGCCGCCGCTGCGCAGGAAGCGGTCAGGCACCTGCACGCGATCTGGAACAAACCGGACCCCAGGATCGTCGCGTCCGTCTACGCGACCGCGCAGACGGTGTGTGATCCGTGGCTCGACCCGAACGTCGTCGCAGCGACCGATCTCGACGGTAACGGCGAGTGGATCGACCTCGACTGGTTGATGGACACCGGCGTCGACGGCGACCGAGCCAACACCCTGTTTCTGCTGGTGTCGCTCAACGACTACAAACGCCTGGCACCCGTCCTCGCCGGGCTGCTGTCGGATCTCAAGTCGCAGGCGTACGAGTGGGAGATGCGCGGCGACCGACTCCCGGCGCCGCTGTTGATGTTGATCGACGAAGCCGGCAACATGCCCCTCGACTGGCTCCCCGAAGTGTCCTCGACGTGTGCCGGCATCGGCATTCAGTTGGTGACGATCTGGCAGTCCTACGCCCAGATCCACGAGGCCTACGGCAAACGCCCCGACACGCTCCTCACGAACCACGCCACCAAGCTGTTCTTCCCCGGGTCGTTGGATGATTCGACGCTCGGGTACGTGTCGAAGATCGTCGGCGACGAACTGATCGAGCGACGCTCGTGGTCCAACGACGTCGACGGGGGCCGTCGCTCGATCTCGGGCCAGTCGAACAACGAAGCTCTCGTCCCGTACTTCTTGTCGCGGCTTCCGAAGTACGGGTCGGCGTTGATGATCCACTCCAACACCCCGCCCGCTCACGTGCAGGGCCGACCGTGGTGGAAGATCAAACGCCTCGCCGCGATGGTCCCCGACCCGCCTTCGCACGCCGGGTCCGAGCAACCTCTCGGGAGCGGACCGTGGCGGCCGAAACCGGAGCGCTTGTATCACCGGCCGGTTGTTCCTGTGCCGATCGTGCCGGTCGTGCCGAACGGCGACGACGGCCAGCTCTCGCTGCTCGCTGCGGAAGGTGAGGTGGCGTGATGGCTCGCACCCGAGTCGACCACGCCCGATTGGTCGACGACCTCCACGCACAACTCACCGAACGGTTCGAGCAGATGACCACCAGTCGCGAGTGGTTCGACTACCTCGCCACCGCCCGCCGCTTCCACCGCTACTCACCGCAGAACCAACTCCTCCTCGCCCTGCAAGGCGCCGCCGGCTATGTCGCCGGCTACCGCAACTGGCAACGCGTCCCCGCCCAAGGCGGCGGCAGCTGCCAAGTCGCCAAGGGTGTGGTCGGGTTGAGCATCCTCGCCCCACTCAAAGCCAAGACCGTAGACGTCGACGAGACCACCGGTGAAGAGACCACCGTCCATCGACTCCGAGGTTTCCGGACCGTGAAGGTGTTCCACCAAGGCCAACTCGTCGCGCCGCCCGACATCGGCGACGCCGTCATGCCAGAGCTCCTCACCGGTGAGAATCGTTGGCAACACGTCTGGGCAGCCGTCGTCGAACGCCTCGAAACCGACGGCTACAACGTTGCTCTGCACACCCGGACACCCGTCGATGACTGGAACGGGATGACGACCTGGTCGACCAAGTCCGTCCTCGTCGCCGACGACCTCGAACCACCCCAGCGACTCAAGACGCTGCTGCACGAATGGGCCCACGTCGAACTCGCACACGACACCCGCACCGACGTCCCGAGAGCGATCAAAGAAGTCGAAGCCGAATCCGTCGCCTACCTCCTCTCCCAAACCGTCGGCCTCGACTCCGACGCCTACTCGATCCCGTACATCGCCAACTGGTCAGCCGGCAACATCGACACCGTCCAGTCCGCTGCCGAACAGATCCTCACCACGACCAAACGACTCGTCACCACCCTGGAAGTCGAACTCGGCATCGAACTCACACCCGACGCCCTCGACCACATGATCGACCAGCCCGACGTCGCCGAGATCCGACCAGGCATCGAAACGCCCTCGGTTACATCGCCGCCACCGATCGATCGAGGCGCAGCCGTCCAGGAGAGTCTGTCGCTGGTCGAACCGAGCCCGAGAGCTGACGATCGCGGAATGGCAGGCGACGACGCAGCATTCCTCAGGGCCGTGATGGTCGACCTCGAACCCCACCAGAAGACGCAACTCGCAACCATCGTCTACGACCCGAGCCGGGCCGCAGAAGCGGCAGCCATCATCGCCACCGCTGGTCGCACCGCAGCGCAAACGGCGCGAGTGCTCGACAGCGTTCGTTTCGACACCGAAACGATCCGAGACGCGCTCCTCGCACCGCAAAACGACCCGGAACGACCAACCCTGTTCCCAGAGGTCGAGGTCCGTGCCGCACTCCTCGCCGTTGCGTCCCCGGCCGAGGTGGACACGCTCATGCCGTCGACAGCGCAACGAGACGACATCGCCCGACAACTCCGCGACGACCGACTCGACGACCTCCGCCTGATCCAACGAGCGGTCCGACAGAACCACGAACCAGCCCGAATCGCAGCGCTCGCCTACGGCCTCGACCTCTCACCCGAGCAGACGATCAAGGTCTGCGCAACGATCGACGCGACACCGCAACGGACGATGGCAATCGCCATCGCACTGCGAGACGGCGACGGAGTCGCAGCATTCAACGACCTGCTCGAAGGATGGCCCGACATCCCAGGCGGATGGCAGCAACACGCTCACCCCTCGATGCGAGCAACCCGCACGCTTGTCGCCGTGCCCGACTACAACCCGACCCGCGAGATCCTCGACCAATGGGCCGGACGCACCACCGCTCAAGCCACCCCGAGCCCAGAACCAGCGATGCCATGATCGACCCGAACGAGGACGACCTACGCAGAGCACTCGACGACGTACTCGCGACGTGTTGGGCGGACGAGATCCCGATTCTCGACGCCCTCGCCGAAGCAGTCACGGACTGGACCGCGCAGGTCGAAGCCGAGTTCAACGAGTCGAAGGCCTTCGAGCCTGCACCCCAGTCGCAGGAACTCGCCGAGGCGCTCGCGGCGATGGGAGCAGCGGTCGAGAAGGCGAGAGGGACAATCCCGAGATGCACGTTCGCAGTAGGTCTTACGGAAGCGCTCCGAGACTGGGCGCCTGACGTGTGGTCGGATGCAATCAGGCCCTGACGTCAGCCAAGTGATGGCAACTGAGACGTAGGACAACTCGGCGGCGAGCCGTTGACGGTAGGAGGCAGGAACGTCAACGAGGTCCTGAACTCCACCCGCAGGCGGTGGGCTCGATACTGCTCGTCTTCGCCTTTCAAGATCGGGACCTCCAAGGTGAACCCAGCGAGGTCAGGCCACCAGACAATCGCTCAGAGTTCACGTCGTTGAAACAGTTAGATCTTGACGCCCGAGGCTCTCTCTGTAAGACTTCAAATTTCAAATTTGAATTTCAGGAGGTGCTCCGAATGGGCAAGGTAGTTGATGGAATTGCGAAGCCACTGGGTGGTTACTCCCATGTAAAGGAGGTGGGCGATCTCGTTTTCGTGTGCGGTCTCAGCGCGCGCCGCCCAGATGACTCGATTGCCGGGGTGAGATTTGTCGGGCCGAGGAACACGCTCGTGATGGACATCGCTGAACAGACTGTCGGATGCATTGAGAACGTTAAAGCAACACTGGAAGACGTGGGGCTGGACTTGAGCGACATCGTGAGCGTCACGACGTACCTCACTGACATGAATGACTTTGCTGCCTACAACGAGGCCTACGCACAGTACTTTTCGGACGCCGGACCGGTACGCACCACCGTTGGGGTTTCTCAACTTCCGCACCCGCACTTGCGGATCGAGATGACGGTCATCGCTCATCGCGAGGGAGAGTCGTGAAGGGAGCGCAGATCGGCATAGGTCTGTTGCGACAGGGGGAAGTGGAAGTCCATGACGCTGCCGAAGAATGAAGTAGAGCACTGGGCGGAGGTGTTGGCGGAAGCGGTCCGACACCGAACGGAGATGTCTGGCATATCGAAGTCACTTGATCTGTCGCCTGAAGACGCATACGCCATTCAGTCCGCAGGTATCGAACTTCGCACCATCGCCGGCGAGCGAATCGTTGGCGCCAAGGCAGGCCTCACCTCGCGCGCCAAACAACTTCAGATGGGCGTGGATGCTCCGATCTACGGGGTTCTAACAGAGGGGATGTTGCTCGCTCCGGGCGATCCAATTCCGATCGATCAACTCATTCATCCGCGGTGCGAACCGGAACTGGTCTTCCTGATCGGCCATGACCTTGCGGGAAACAATGTGACGGCCGACGATGTCTTGGACTGCACGGATTCTGTACGCGGCGGTATCGAGGTGATCGACTCGAGGTACGCGCGATTCGAGTTCACCTTTGCTGATGTCATCGCCGACAACACATCGGCGGCGAAGTATCTCGTCGGAAGCGAGGGGGTCTCACCCCGATCCGTTGATCTTCGTGAGATCCGATGTTCGTTCTCGTTGAACGGCGAGGTTGTCGGCACGGCGACGGGCGATGCCCTGCTTGGCGATCCAGCAGAATGCGTTGCTGCACTCGTGCGGCATCTTGCATTTGGTGGTTCTGGACTGTGCGCGGGCGACACGGTGCTGGCTGGGGGGCTGATGGATGCGATCGCAATTCAGCCTGGCGATGTCATCCGCGCCTCGTACTCTGCGGTTGAGGACGTCGAGGTGACGGCCCAGTGAAAGAAGTCCTTCATTGGATCGACGGAGCGTTCGAAGAGTCGCGATCCGCAGCTCGGTTCGAGTCCGTAAACCCGTACAGCAAGACCTCTTGGGCGTCGGTAGCACTCGGAGGTCGGGATGACGTCTTGAGTGCGACTCGGTCAGCAAGGGCGGCCTTTGATGACGGGCCGTGGCCGCGGATGGGAACCTCCGAGCGCGGCCGACTGCTCCATCGGCTTGCTGACGCGCTCGCTGAGAATGCAGAAGAGTTCGCTGAGGCGGACACCTACGACATGGGCAAACCAATTTCCCAATCGATGGGCGCAGACGTGCCCCGTTCGGTTGCGAACCTTCGATTTTTCGCCGACCTCGCAGCCTCTGCGGTTGCTGAACGATTCCCGATGGACTCTGGCCACCATGCGTATACCCGCTACGAGCCCGCCGGAGTAGTCGCTGCGATCGCTCCCTGGAACTTTCCCTTGATGCAAGCGACTTGGAAGGTGGCACCAGCTCTGGCCTGGGGAAATACGGTCGTGCTCAAGCCGGCGGAGACATCCCCGACGTCGGCCACAATGCTGGCCGCTTTAGCGACGGAGGTCGGTATTCCTGACGGCGTCCTCAACGTTGTCCAAGGCTTTGGGCCGGACTCGGCAGGCCAGTTCCTCACAGAGTCGCCACTGATTGACAGGATCACATTCACGGGCGAGACCTCAACTGGAAGATCGATTGCTGCTGCGGCGGCCGCCAATCTCACTCCCGTGAGCCTTGAACTCGGAGGGAAGGGAGCCACGATCGTATTTGACGACGCCGACCTCACGACCGCCGCAGAGTGGGCTGCGCGAGCCATCTTTAGCAACTCTGGGCAGATCTGCCTCTGCGGCAGTCGGATCTACGTTCAGGAGAGGTGCTACGAGTCTTTCGTGGAGCGCCTCGTCGAATTGGCCGAGGCGATTCTTCTTGGCGACCCCCGGGAACCGTCCACAGAGATGGGCCCCCTCGCCTCATTCGAGCACTATGAGAAGGTGGCAGGGTTCCTCGAGGATCTTCCCGCAGGCGCCTACGTTGCGACCGGCGGCCTTGTCGACGATGCCTGGGCGGTCAGACCCACGGTCATCCTTGGGGCCCCGCACGATGCTCGATTGTTTGTCGAGGAAATCTTTGGGCCCATCGCCCCGATCATTCCATTCCGCAACGAAGACGAAGCGGTTCAACTTGCTAACGATACGAAGTATGGACTCAGCGCGATGGTCTTCACCGATGACCTCAATCGCGCTCACAGAGTGAGCGCAAAGCTCAACTCGGGCAACGTATGGGTCAATTGTTTCTACGTTCGAGATCTCCGGTCTCCGTTCGGCGGCTTCAAAGACTCGGGAATCGGTAGAGAAGGCGGTCTCCACAGCCGGGAGTTCTTCACCGAGCCCAAGAGCGTCGTGATGGCGATCAAGGAGCAACCATGATCCTCAAAGACGCTCTTCGAATTCCATTCCGGTGCGCATGTGAGTCATTGCAAACGTCCGGTGCTCATCCATCAGAGCAATCACGCTCGCTACGTCGCGCTGCTCGCACGCCTCGATGATGTCCACGTGCTGATGCAGAGAGACCTCCTGATCGGCGTCCCCCTTGTACAGGTACAACACGCGGTAGTGGTCCGTGTGCTCCCAGAAGCGCTGGATCTCCTCCACCAGCCGCGACATGCCAGACGCAATGTAGGGGACAAAGTGCATTTCTCTGTGAGCAACGATCTGAGTCCACATGTCCTGAGCGCTCCGAGCTTGCTCCATTCGTTCCCGTTGACTGGTCATTTGCGCGATGTCGGCATCGGTCAGACGGGGAACCCCGAGACGGATTGCTTCAGCTTCCAAGACCGTCGTTATGTGCTGGAGTTCGGAGAAATCAGCGAACGAGAGCTTGGCGACTCGGAAACCTTTGCGGGGTGCCCAACTAACCACTCGCTCTGCTTGGAGTTGCTTGAGTGCCTCGCGAACAGGGGGTGGGCTAATTCCGAAGTCTCTGGCGATCGCGTCGACGTCGATCTTCTCGCCTGGAGCAAGAATACCCTCAAGAAGCATCTGTCGAACGTGGACCAAAATCGCCTCTTGAAGGGATTGCGGCGCAAGGGCGGCAGGTCGCTCGGCCATATTCTCACCTTAGGTTATGTCGGGCTGGATGGGTCGCTAGGCGCTTCCCGACCACCCGTCATCCTGGACGCACCACCCTCAACATATCTTCCGCGGATCGGTTCGGCCTGCGCTCGAGGTGTTCGGCTCGGCGCCACATTCGGGGGACGGAGGATGGTACGGGCGTCCCGCTGCAAGTCGAGCCGTTTCCTTGTCCCATCGAACTCCCCTATGCCAGGAGCTGAGCTGGGTTTAGCCTCCGCCAATGAACCCATGCCTCAGCGTCGACCTCGATTCGGCCGCGCCGAGAGGGCCGCGGCCATCTGCCATTGCAGTCCCAACAACAACCGTCCATCACAGAAAGCAGGTGAATCGTCTTGAGCGAGCAGAGGATCCAGGAGGCGGCTGACCGCCTCTGGAACGCAGGGGCGAGTGGTGAGCCGTGTGCGCCGGTGCGCGATCTGATCGACGCCGATGACATCGAGGGGGCGTATGCCGTTGCTCAGCGCAATGTTGCTCGTGTGTGTGCCGAGCGTGGTTGGCGCCTCAATGGGCACAAGATCGGTTTGACGTCGCTGGCCGTGCAGCGCCAGTTGGGTGTCGACCGCCCGGACTTCGGGGTGCTGTTCGCGGAGCTGGCACATGCGAGCGGCGAGGAGGTGCCGGTCACCGACCTGTTGCAGCCGAAGGTGGAGGCTGAGGTGGCGTTCGTGTTGCGTCACGATCTCGATCTGAAGGTGCACTCGATTGCCGATGTGATCAGTGCCGTCGATTATGTGTTGCCGGTGTTGGAGATCGTCGACTCGCGGGTGGCCGATTGGAAGATCACCTTCATCGACACCGTTGCCGACAATGCTTCGTCGGGTCGCTACGTGCTCGGCACGGTGCCGGTGCGTCTCGACGGGCTCGATCTGGCTGCGGTGGAGATGTCCATGGATGTCAACGGCGAGCAGGTGTCGACCGGCAATGGTGCGGCATGTCTCGGCAACCCGCTGATCGCGGCGCGTTGGTTGGCCGACACGATGTCGCAGGCGGGCACGCCGTTGCGCGCCGGCGGCGTGGTGCTCACCGGAGCACTCGGTCCGATGGCGGCAGTGGCGCCTGGCGACGAAGTGGCTGCCACGATCACGGGTCTGGGCACGGTCACTGCACGATTCGCCCGACGACCCGATCAGCTAGGAGTCATGCCGTGACGACGAAAACGAAGGTCGCTATCATCGGGTCGGGAAACATCGGCACCGACTTGATGATCAAGGTGTTGCGCACCTCGGACTCGTTGGAGATGGGGGCGATGGTCGGCATCGATGCCGACTCCGACGGCCTCGCCCGTGCTTCGCGCATGAAGGTTCCCATCACCCACGAGGGTGTCGAGGGGTTGCTGAAGATGGACGGCTTCGACGAGATCGACATCGTGTTCGATGCCACCTCGGCGGGAGCGCATCGTCACAACGCGTCGCTGCTGGAGCCGTCTGGTAAGCGGATGATCGACCTGACCCCGGCGGCGATGGGGCCGTTCGTGGTGCCGGCGGTGAACCTCGCTGATCACCTGCACGCCACCAACGTCAACATGGTCACCTGCGGCGGCCAGGCCACCATCCCGATCGTGGCCGCGGTCAAGAGCGTCACCGACGTGTACTACGCCGAGATCGTCGCCTCGATCGCGTCGAAGTCGGCCGGCCCGGGCACCCGGGCGAACATCGACGAGTTCACCGAGACCACGGCGAAGGGTCTCGAAGTGGTCGGCGGAGCCGAGCGGGGCAAGGCGATCATCGTCCTCAACCCGGCCGAGCCGCCGCTGATGATGCGTGACACGGTCTACTGTCTGGCCGCCACCGCCGATGAGGCGCTGGTGGTGCAAGCAATCCACGACATGGTCGACAAGGTGTCGAAGTACGTTCCCGGCTATCGGCTCAAACAGGCGGTGCAGGTTGAGGAGATCACGATCGACGAACCGCTGCGCATCCCCGATCTCGACCGCAAGTACGTTGGTTTGAAGGTGACCGTGCTGCTGGAGGTGGAGGGTGCAGCTCACTATCTGCCGAGCTATGCCGGCAACCTCGACATCATGACGTCGGCGGCGTTGCAGACCGCCGAGTCGCTCGTCGAGTACTCCACACGGACAGGAGCCTGACATGGGAGATCTCCTCCCCGACGCCAAGGTGCCCGCCGGGCGCCTGTACATCCAAGACGTCACGCTGCGCGACGGCATGCACGCCATCCGCCACAAGTACACCCTCATGCAGGTGCGCGAGATCGCGAAGGCGCTCGACGCGGCAGGCGTCGCATCGATCGAGGTCGCTCACGGCGACGGGCTCGCCGGTTCGTCGTTCAACTACGGCTTCGGCGCGTTCACCGACTGGGAATGGCTGGCCGAAGCCGCCGATGTGTTGAAGAACGCCAAGCTCGCCACGCTGCTGCTTCCCGGTATCGGGACCGCACCCGACCTGCGCCGCGCGCACGATCTCGGTGTGCGGTCGGTGCGTGTCGCCACGCACTGCACCGAGGCCGACATCTCCGCGCAGCACATCGCCCTGGCCCGTGAGCTCGACATGGATGTTGCTGGGTTCTTGATGATGAGCCACATGACCGACCCGGCGTCGCTCGCACAGCAAGCCAAGCTGATGGAGAGCTACGGCGCTCACTGCGTGTACGTGGTCGACTCCGGCGGTCGGCTCACGATGGACGGGGTTCGTGATCGTTTCATGGCGTACCGCGACGTGCTCGACCCTGCAACCGAGCTGGGTATCCACGCGCATCACAACCTGTCGCTCGGCGTCGCCAACTCGCTCATCGCCGTCGAGTGCGGTGCCGTACGCGTCGACGCCTCGCTCGCCGGGATGGGCGCCGGTGCCGGCAACGCCCCGCTGGAAGTGTTCGTCGCTGCGGCCGACCTGCTCGGCTGGGACCACGGCTGCGACCTGTTCGCTCTCGAAGACGCTGCAGAGGAACTGGTTCGCCCGGCACAGGACCGCCCGGTGCAGGTCGACCGTGAGACGCTCACGCTCGGCCACGCCGGCGTGTACTCGAGCTTCCTTCGCCACGCCGAAGCCGCATCGGAGCGGTATGACGTCGACGTCCGCCAGATCCTGGTCGAGGTCGGACGCCGCGGACTCGTCGGGGGACAGGAAGACATGATCATCGACGTCGCCCTCGACATCGTCAAAGGAGCCGACGCATGAGCATTCAACGTTCTACTCCTGGTTCGAATTCAGTTTTGGACGGTCCTCCTCTGAGCGAGGCAGTTCGTGGACCGGCCTCAACGAGAGCGATCGACAGTGAGACCGAACCTTGCGACGCGGAGACTGCTGACAACTGCAGAGACGCAGTTCTTACTCGGGCGTTTCGGATTATCGATGCGTTCAACCCTGGTGAACACTCGCTCTCGTTGACCGAGTTGGCAAAACGTGCTGGTCTGCCGAAGTCGACAGCCCACCGACTTATCAGCCAACTTGAGGAGTGGGGAGTACTTGAACGTCGCGGGGCTCGAATTCGGCTGGGTCTACAACTCTTCGAGTGGGGCAGTGCGGTACCTCGCCAATCGATTCTGAAGGAGAGGGGAAACACCTATGCGGAGTCGCTCTCTCGGGCGACTCGCACCGTTGTCCAAATCGGCATCGTTGACGCAGGCGAGGTGTTGTACATCAGCAAAGTCGGCGCTTCGTTCGAATCTCGCATTCCCACGTCCGTTGGTTCGCGAATGCCTGCTCACTGCACGGGGCTCGGGAAGGCCGTGCTTGCCTTCTCGTGCCCGGACGTCGTCGAGCAGGCTGTGGAACGTGGGCTGGCGCCGCGAACACGGCACTCGATCGTCTCGAAACGGGTGCTCGCGGACGAACTCGCTGCGGTGCGAGAGCGAGGAGCGGCGATTGACCGTGAGGAGGCAGTCCTCGGCATCACATGTGTGGCGGCGCCAGTTCTCGGTTCAGACGGCTTCGCGATTGGTGCGGTGTCGGCTGGGTGTGCGAGCCTCCAATTCAACCCGGGCTTCCTCCTCCCCTTGGTCCGTCAAGTTTCCCAACAGATCTCCGACGAACTGCGCGGCCGAGTCTGATGCCCAAGCGCAACCGTCCCGCTGGGTGGAACCGACCCAGGTTCGCGCCGCGCATCTTGAGAGTACGGTGACCAAGGTGTCGAATGTGTTCCGTCTGCCCGTTGGTGCTCGGCCATCGCCGCAACTCGGCGAGCAAAGGCCGCTCGAACCAACAAGCCCCAAGAGATCAGAAGGGGGAATCGTGGCCGGTTTCCTGGCTCCGCATCCTCCTCACCTGATCTACGGAGAGAACCCCATCCAAAACGAGCCTCGATCGGAGGGTGGTTGGGAGACGCTGCGGTGGGCGTACGAGGGTGTCCGCCGCCGTATCCGAGAGGTCTACCGCCCCGACGTAATCGTAGTTCACGCCCCCCATTGGATCACGATGGTCGGCCATCACGTCAACTGCGTGCCGCGTTCGACGGGAGTGTCGGTTGAGCCGATCTTCCCCCACCTGTTTCGCTACCACTACGATTTTCAGACTGACGTTGAACTCGCACATGCGATTGCGGATTCGGCCGAAGGTCTGGGGCTCACAGTCGGCAGGATGACGAACCCACGGCTGCGTGTCGATTACGCCACGATTGGATCGCTCCACCTCGTCAACGATTCGTGGGACATCCCAGTCGTTTCTCTGTCGGCCAACAACAACCCCTACTTCTACAGCGACGCCCCGCAGGACCAAATGGAACTCTTGGGTGAGGCAACTCGGACGGCGATCGAAGCAACTGGCCGTCGGGCTATTGTTATTGCCTCCAACTCGCTCTCCCACATGCATTGGGATCGCGAGCCGGACCCACCGGAAGACATGTCGGCCGAGCACATCTACAATCAGCATCAGTATCAGTGGGACATGCACCTGCTGGAAGCGTTGCGCTCTGGTCTCGGACCTGACGACCTTCGAAGCATCATCAGCGCTCATATAGAAGCAACCGCATCGGAAACGAAAGCCGGTTCGTTGACCTGGATGTTGTCCGCCCTCGGATGGCCGGTCATGCCCGCCGATGTTCTCGCCTACGGCACCGTTATTGGCACTGGTAACGGGATCGTCGAATGGGATATGGGAAAGAGCATGATTTCATGAGTCCAGGTCATGTAGCTCACGCCTTGCTTGTACCGGGAATGCCCCACCTGACTGCGGACGACCCTGCAGTTTCTTGGAAAGAACTTTCGAAAGCAGCGATCGAACTCGGACGAGAACTTGCCGATGATGTGGACACCTGGCTCGTCGTGTCGACGCAGTGGTTCACCGTGCTCGGGTTCCAGTTCCAAACCGCTGAGCATCCTCACGGTGTCCACGTCGACGAGAATTGGTACGCCTACGACTACGGCGAACTGGAATACGACCTACACACCGATCCAACACTTACCGAATGCTGGATCGATTCGACGGCCGCAGCCGGCTTCGACGTGCACCGCACCGACTACGAAGGCTTCCCGATCGACACCGGAACGATCGCGGCAATGATGCTCCTGAATCCGGGAGGCCGGAAGCCCGTTGCATCGGCGTCGATGAATCTTTACGCAGGCCCCGAACTGATGACCACTCTTGGAGAGTGTGCCTCGCTGGCGGCAGTGAACTCCGGCAAGCGAATCGGGGTCGTTGCGGTCTCAGGACTCTCGACCGGCGTGCACCAACAGTGGCTTCGGCCACAGGACGAGCGCATCTTCAGCGAGCAACACGACACCTGGAACAGGCGAATCCTTGAACTCCTGGGTACCGGGCGTGTCAACGAAGTCTTGGAGCTTCGCGAGCAGTTCTCGCAGGCTGCCGCTGCCGACAGTCAGTTTCGTGCCATCAATTTCTTGGCGGGCACTGGCTTGCTCACGGCGCCCGGCGACGTGAGAGCATACGGTTCGGTGTGGGGCACCGGCGCTGCGGTGGTGCACTGGACGAAGTCTTGATGCAGTAGTGAACCTGATCGCCGCGAATAACAAACACACAACTGAGGAGCGAGACATCAGATGACGAACCAACCAAACGGTTCTGCCGCAGGATTCCTGGAAGCCGATGGCTTCTTGCCGATCTTCGATGCGGTCGACGCCATGGTGAAAGCTACCAATATCCATATCAGTGGCGTAACCCGACTGGGAGGGGGCCTAGTCGCAGTAGCGATCCTCGGACAACTCGCAGATGTCGAGGAAGCCATTGAGATCGGGGTGCAATGCGCGACTGCGGCCGGAGGCGAGAAAGTGCGTTCGGTGATCTTCGCAGCCCCTAGCCACGCCGTGTCAGTCCTTGCCCAAGACCCCATGGTCTTGGACGGAATGTGAAAGGAGCAACCAAATGACTGCCACGAAAGCAGTAGGCATCATCGAAGCCAGGGGCCTCGTAGCGCTCACCGCCGGCATTGAAGCGATGTGCAAGACGGCGGACGTGCAATGCGTCGCCATCCAGAAGGTAGGGATGGGCTACTTGGCTGCAGCGCTCGAAGGCTCCGTTGCCGCGGTGCGCCAGGCGCTCGAGATAGGCGAACTCGCCGTGCGCGAACACGGTGAGCTGAAGGCCGCAAGGATGTACCCCAAGCCCGACGATGCATCGCTGAATGTGCTGGACAACGGATCTCGCAAGGTCTTCACTGGCAGCGCACCGGCGCTGGAACACGGGTCTGCATGATCCTTGCAACCGTCGTGGCAAGGGTATGGGCCGACCGCAAGGTCGATCAGTTCCACGGCACCCGAATGATGGCATGTAGAGCCCATGGCGACGATTCACTCACGGTTGCGATCGACCTCGTGGAGGCGGCGCTTGGCGCCCGTGTCTTGATCGTCACCGACCAAGCCGCTACCGACCTAGCTGGTTGTCCGACAGACGCCGCAATTGTCGCACTGGTCGCGGACACCGACCCACTCGACTAGAGAACGGTTCCACACAGTGGAACCCGGACTTGCCCCTCGCTTTCCACACGAACGACCATACACAGAGCGGGATATCCGTCCGGCGGCTCATCCAAGGGGTGCTCAAGGCTCTCCTGGGTTCACACTTCAATAAGGGGAGAACAATGAAAAAGAACTTCTATCGATTCGTTGCGGTTGCGGCGTTACTTGGTGTGGCTGCATGTGGATCCGACTCGGATGACTCCGCCTCGACAGAAACAACCGCGAGCGAGACCAACTCGACTGGGCCAGCGTCGGATGAGGCTCCGACGACAACTGAGGAACCGCCCGCGACAACACCAGCGGAACCCATCCGTGTGGGGATCACACAGTTCGCAACGATCCCACCACTGGATGGCCTTCGCGAGGCTTTCATCGAGCGCATGAACGAGGAATATGGTGAAGACGGCTGGGAGTTCGATTATCTCCCAGCCGAAGGAGTGGTGGGCAATACCGCTCCGATTGCCCAACAGTTGAGCTCAGGCGACTACGACATTTTCCTCGGCATCGCAACTGCATCGACTCAAGCGCTCGCTAACGAAGTCGACGATCGGCCGATCATCTTCGGAGCAGTGGCGGATCCGGTGGGGGCGGGCATCCGTGACGATGACTCTGGAGACGACGGAAACGTCACGGGTGTTTCATCACTCGGCCCGATCGCCGACCAGATGAAGCTCATCATCGATTCGAGCCCCGACATTCGAACATTCGGCTTCATCTACAACGACGCCGAGCAGAACGCTATCTTCCAGGCTGATGTCGCCGAAGCGGCGCTCGCCGAGCTTGGCGACTTTGAAGTCGTTCGTACGACGGCGGCCAGTACCGCCGAAGTCGCAGCTGCAGCGCAACAACTGGCCAGCCAGGTTGATGTCATCTGGTTCCCTGCCTCTTCAACCGCACTCGAGGGGCTGCCAGCACTGGTCCAAGTCTCGGAGTCGACCGGCGTTCCGTTGTTCTGCGCCGACACGACCGCAGTGAAGCCAGCAAACCCTGAGGATGGCGCACCAGGCTGTCTCGGAACCGTCGGGTTTTCCTTCCCTCGCTCCGGAACGATCGCGGCTGAGCTGGCGATCCAAGTTCTCAATGGCGCGGCCCCTGGGTCCATTCCCACAGTGTATGTTCCGGCTGATGCCACGGTGCTGAACTTGTGTGCGGCCAAAGCGCAAGGCTTTGTCTTCCCGCAATCAGTAATCAACGCTGCAACCGAAGTCATCGACTGCCAGTGACCCGCTGGGTGCAGGTTCACTGCCAGCCTCTTTCCGAAGCGTTCTGAGTTCACATGCTGGGCGCAATGACCGCTTTCCTGCAAGGCGGCTGGGAACCGATCATTCGCAACACCTTCACCGAAGGATTCCTGTACATCGGACTGGCCCTCGGTGTGTATCTGGCTTTGCGAGTAGTCGGCTTCCCCGACCTGACTGTTGAAGGATCCTTTGCATGGGGTGGCGCTGTCGCAGCTGTAACGATTTCTCAATGGGGTTGGCACCCAGTAGCGGGAACACTGGCAGCGTTCGTTGCCGGTTTCATTCCGGGCATCATGACCGCCTTGCTCAATCGGGCCTTCTACATTGCCGACTTGGTTGCAGGAATCATCACTGCAACGTTCTTTTTCACTGTCACACGAAGATTTACGGGCACAGCTACCCAGCCGATAGGTGATTCTACGATCTTCGACAGCCTGAGCTTCTTGTCCGTCGGGGACGACAGGACCGTGAGATTCGTCCTGATCCTGGCCGTCGTCGGCGGCGGTGCGGCGCTGTTCGTGTGGTGGATCCTGAACACCCAGTTCGGGCTCGGAATGCGAGCGACAGGGAGCTCGGAGCCGATGGCAACCAGCGTCGGTGTGTCGGCCACGTTGATGGTCGTCGCTGCCCTAGCGCTCGGCAATGGACTGGTAGCACTATCTGGTGCTCTCGTAACTCAACGTCAGGGCTTCTCCGATGTCAACATGGGGCTGGGCGTCATTGTTGCTGGACTAGGCACAGTCGTTCTCGGCGAGGCTCTGTTCGGAAACAAGTCGGTGGTTCGCGGCGTCATCGCTTGTGTTGTTGGTTCGCTGGCCTACCGGTTCATTGTCTCGTTCGCCCTTGGTGCGGGCCTTCAACCGAGCGACATTC
>NZ_JBDNFF010000137.1:0-11662 GCF_041689975.1 Gemmatimonas sp. | reverse complement strand
TCCCACGCCGTCAACCTCGACGCGGTCGCGGCGCTCATTCCGTTCGATTCGGCGCGGCTCTGCGTGGAAATGCGCGACGGCACGCGCATCACGGCGAGCCGTAGTGGAACGCAGCTGTTGCGAACGTTGACGGTGTAGCGGAGAGGCGCTGAGCTGGCGGACCGCTCAGAGCGGCAGCGACACGAATACCGCCGTCGCAGACGTACACGTTAAACGGGACCGGTGCGGAGGCCGACACGATCACCTCGACCGTGAACGCGCCGACCGGTGGCGCCGAGAGCTGGACGGTGAGTCCCGTCCGGTCGCCGACAAGCGTGCACGTGAGCTCCGCGCTGCTACAGCTGACGAAGGCCAGCAGTGTTGTCACGGAGCACAGTCGGGCGATGTGGGCGACCTTGCGAAGCACGTGACCGCAGCGCGCGAGGTCCACGACCGATCCGAGCTGATTGGTCGTCGATCACCTCCACATGCACGTAGGCTACGTGAACCAGCGGACTCCCGTTGCGGCGGACCGCACGACATACTGTATTTCCGATCCCGATTCACGTTCCGGTTCCACCTGAGGTGAGCTAGATGATCCTGGACAAGAAGACAAACACGAGGAAGCGAACGATAGTTCTATTCCTCGCGGTTGTGATCGGTGCAGCGTTAGTCATGGGCTACACCATCGGAAAGGATATGGCGCTGCGAGACAATCGTTCAGATGCCGCAGCAAAGAGTACGACAGACCGTTGATATCCACGGCCTGTCCTCATTGCGACTCCGTAGTGAACGTTTCACAGATTCTCACCGTGCATCGAGACGTGCTCACCGAGCGCATACGAACATTGTCGCCCGCGTTGTTGAAACAGGTCAACGAAGGTTTGCGGTTCGCGCTCGACCTTTAGTCGTGGGCGCGCCGTAGCGTAGCGTGCGCTTCCGCCAGTCGCGTACCACCGCGGTCAACACGGCGCCCGAGGCATACACGATTGGGTTGGGGTACACCTTCGTCAGCACGGAGTCGAGCGAAAGGTTGGGGCGCTCCTTCAGCGTAGTCGCCAACGCGCGCGCGGCGGTCGGGAAGTCGGTGCCGGTGGTGCCGAACTTGAGCGTCGACTCGAGCCCCAACAGGCGATACACGGCGTCGACGTCGCGTAACAGGTAGTAGGTAAGCGGCTCGAGCGGCGGCGCGCCGAACGCGAGCGCCAGTGAGTCCGTGAACGCCACCGCGCGCCGCGCACGCGCGCGATCATACGGGTAGTGGTAATTCGAAACGTGTCGCCTACCGGATCAATCGCGAGAATCTCCGGCACGGCGTCGTCGCGCAGATAGAACCCGGCCAGTTCGTACATCGGCCATCGCCGTTGCTCCGCCGCCGACCACAACGTGGATGGCATACCCGCCACCGACGAGAACTTCCCTATTCGCGTGCCAAGGAAGACTTCCCACGTGCGATAGGCACGGAGCGCATCCGGAGTGAGCGTGTTCACATCGACGCGCGAGCGCACGTGCTGCGCGGAAGCGCTTGTAGTGGCCGCCGAGAGCAGAAATGCGACGCCCATGAACATGCGCAGATGTCGCACGCGGAGTCCTCGGAGCGAAAGCCGTTGGCTGCGTCAACGTACGCGAGGGGCCGCTGCAGCGACTGCGAAATCGAAAGCCGTGAACGCAGGCGCCGTAGCGCCGCGCTGCCCGATCACGCACCTCGGCCGCGCCAGCCCCCGCGTACCACGATCCAACCGAAAGCACTCCGCGCGCCTTACCGCTGGTCTTTGTTCGGAAACAGCGTGAGTCTCTGCACGCGCCAGTTGAGAATCTCGCCGATCCACAGTTCGTTCTCCGACGGACACGCGATCTGGTGAATCCAACCGAACTCACCGACGCGCTTACCCGCGTCGCCCATCACGCCGAGCACTTTACCATCGAGCGTGAGCTTGTAGATGCGACCAGGAACCGCATCAGCGCTGTAGAGATACTGTGTCGGACCTTTGGTGATACAGATCGCCCACGGTGCACCTGACGCGCCGAGTCCGTTCGCACCGGCACGCGGCTGTGCGCCGAGCATGACGTTCACCTCTTTGGTGTAGGGCACATCGATCGTCATGACGCGCAGCAGTGCGCCATTCGGGTCGAATACTTGAATACGGCGATTGGTGCGATCGCCGACGTAGATATTGCCCTTGGCGTCGTTCGCGATCGTGTGCAGGATGTTGAACTGCCCCGGCTCCTTGCCACGTTCACCCCACGTCTTGAGCCAACGTCCATTCTTGTCGACCTTCACGACGCGTGAGTTGTTGTAGCCGTCGGCAATGAACACGTTGCCATCATTGTCCCACGCGACGTCGGTGGGACGATTGAATCCGCCCCAGCGTGGTGCAGGCTCTGGTGCACCGGGCACGTGCGCGGCTCGCTCTTCCACCGCTTCGTCACGTCGGCCAAGCACCATCAGTACGCGGCCCGCGTTGTTGAACTTCACGATCATGTTCGTGCCTTCGTCGCTGGTCCACACGTTGCCCTGTGGATCGACGCGCACCGTATGCGCAAACGAAAAGCCATAGAGATCCTTGCCGAACTCCCGAATGAATTTTCCGTCGGGTCCGAACTCGAACAGCTGCGACGCCACGCCGTCATGCACACTGCTGCGCGCGCCCGTACGCGTGAACACATACACGTGGCGACGCTGGTCGAGATCGATGCCGGTCACTTCGCCGAAATGCAGCGACGGAGGCAAGGCTAGCGGCGACGCGTTGGCCTCATACTTGATTTCGCTCACCGACTGCGCGGACATCGTTGCCATGGGCGCGATCAGTAGGGTCGTCACTACAAGAAGTCGATCGAACGTGCTCACGGTACATACCTCTGGAGGATCGCATGGGCGGGTGCACCCTCGTGCCCCGCGACTTCATGCGCTACGACGAAAAGATCGTCGTCGTACGCCTGCCCGGATAGGACACGGTAGAACAATTCGCTTCGTGTAGCGGCGGCGCGCCGGCCGGTGAGTTTCGTGGATCGGGGGTGCGCGTTCACGCTTTTGCGCGCTTGCGTTCGGGAAAGTGCACCGCTGCCTTCTCCACACTGAACTCTGTCAGTCGTCGACGGTATCGAATTCGACGACAGCCACGGGGTCGATCATATCCTGACGCACCTTTGCACCCGCGCCGCCACTGGGCCGCCCCGCGCGCGCTGACCGTGACCGCGATCGAAGTTCCTGTCCCGAGCCTCCCACGGTACAGGAGAATGTGTCTCCGCTCGTGGGAGACACTTGGCGGTACGCCTTGACCAGTCGCGCTGGCGATGGGATACTCGACCATCGCTTCTCGTCCTTCCCCTCTACGATTCTCCTGATGGCGAGCTCCACCATCGTATCCGCGGCCCTTACGCTCGTTCTCGCGTTCACGTCGGGCCTTGTTTTGATAAGCGCGCCGGCGCCGATGGCCCAGGCGCAGCCGTCACCAGACCACCTGCGCCGCGCCGACTCGCTGTTCGCGGAATTCACGGGCCGCGACTCACCAGGGTTGGCCGTGGCGGTCGTGCGCGACGGCAAGGTCGTGTTCACCAAAGGCTACGGACTCGCGAATCTTGAACATCAGATTCCGATCACCCCAGCGACGGTCTTCGATGTTGCGTCGCTTTCGAAACAGTTCACTGGACTTGGCGTAGCGATGCTGGTGCAACAAGGCAAGGTGGCCCTCAGCGACGACATCCGAAAATACATCCCGGAGCTGCAGCTGATGCCGCAGCCGATCACGGTTGACCACCTGGTGCACCACACCAGCGGGATGCGCGACTGGCCTGGCACGCTTACACTCGCCGGCTGGCGCTACGACGATGTGATCTCGTTCGATCAGATCCTCACCATGGCATATCAACAGAAGACGCTCAACTTTCCGCCGGGCTCCGAGTACACATATTCGAACACGGGCTACAATCTGCTGGCCGAGATGGTGAAGCGTGTCACGGGCACATCGTTTCGCACTTGGACGGACGACCACATCTTCCGTCCACTCGGCATGACGCATTCCGTCTTCCGCGACGACCATCAGCTGATCGTACCGCAGCGCGCACTTGGCTACAGTCGCGTGGGCGCGAACGGTCCGTGGCGCGGCGTCACCAACAATCTGACCGCGCTCGGGTCAAGTTCACTCATGAGTAGCGCGGACGACATGGCGCGATGGCTCATAAACTTCGACGACGCGCGGGTCGGTGGCAGCGGACCGAAGGCCCTCATGCGGACACGAGGCGTATTGACCAACGGCTCCGAGATCCCGTACGCTTTTGGGATCAGCCATGGCACCTATCGCAGCGCGCCGACCCTCTCGCACAGCGGCTCCTGGGCGGCGTTTGCGAGCTTTCTGGTGCAGTTTCCACAACAACGCGCGGGTGTTGTGGTGCTGGCAAACACGCCGTCGGTCAATGCGTCACGCGCGGCGTTCGCGCTGGCCGACATTTTCCTTGGCGATGCACTCGGCGTCGCTCCCGTCGCGCTTCCCACGACGTCTTCGCCTCCGCCCCTCCTCGAACGTGCCGCGACGCCCCCCGTCGCGCTTGCAGAATTTGCCGGAACCTACGAAAGCGACGAACTGGGCATCGCCTATCCGGTTGAGGTGCGCGGCACACAATTGATCGTGCGTTCACGTCGACATGGCGACATCCCACTCCAGCACCGTGGGCGCGATGATTTCTCCGGCGCACTCGGTGGACTGCGCTCGGTACAGTTCCAACGCGACGGCAGTGGTCGCGTTGTTGGTTTTGCCGTCACGATCGATGAGCGCAGCCGAGATATTCGATTTGTAAAACACCAGTAGCCTCGATCAGTTTACGGTAACGAAGCGGTATGGTACGCGAATCAACCGATACGCCTCGGGCACGGACCAACGCGTGATTTCAAGTGACGGCGTCGACACCAACGTCACTTCGCGAAACGCCGTTGCCACTGCGACGAATGCGGCCCCCCGCCGATCTTCCTCCGCCGGGGCACCGCGACGCATACTCGACTGACCCCGCTTGAGTTTTCTATCCGACACTACTGAGCGTCGCCGTCCCACTTCCCCATGCCCGCGCTGTCGGCGCCGAATGCACGGCCAATCGCGAGCATCTGCGTCTTCGAATCCTTCAGCATCGGCGTCATCTGCGGCGTTGTGAGCTTCTGCATGAACGCGCTGTCGAGCAGCAGCCGCCGTGCCGACGCCACGCTCAAGTTGCTCGGCACGACCGAGGCAATCTCGCCAGCGTGCGCCGGAAGCTGGAGAGATCGTGCCCAGGTTCGCGACCCCGGCCCGGTAGTCAGCACGACCTTGTCATGCCTGCGAGACCTCCGCCGCGCGAGACGAGAATGGATTCACGCGCCGAGTACCACGTTGCACTCCGGGAGCGACTCGAGGAAACCTGCGCCAAATGCGGACGACGGGGTGTGATACCCGGCGGGCGGCGCGGCGTCCAGCACACGACGCGCACTCTCCACCGCCGCCATCGCGGTCATCCGGTATCCTTCCGGTGTCTCGGCCGTGCCTTCAACCGTGCGTCCATCCGCATGCGTGACGCGTCCCCACAGATGCATGCGTGCACTCGCGCGCACCTTCGCGCTTGGGCCTCGCACCCGCTGGTCGATCTGCGATTCCACGAACCGCTGCACGAAGGGCATCGAAAGCAGCGGGCTCGCGAGCTTCGTGACGCCCATCATCCACACCGCGCTCGGCGGCATCGCGAGATATGTGTAAATGTTCGGAATTTTCGTCGACCAGTAGGCCGTGGACACGTCACCCCACGGAATCGTGACCGCGTTGCGCCGGCGGTCGCGGAATGGAATCGACTGCGACTTCCATCCGGCCGGCACCTTCGTGATGCGCCCGTCCTTCCGGATCGCGCCGCCCTGCGGGGAACCGAGCACCATCGTTTTGAGCGTGCCTCGACTGAACCCGCCACCGCCGGCGAACGCCAGCTCCAGCAGGTGTGCACCCGGAAGCTGTTCAGCAAGCCGCGCCGCCAGGCAGTCCGTCGGCACCACGTCGAACCCGACACCCGGCATGATCACGATGCCTGCCTGTTTCGCATCGTCATGCCGCGCACGACAGGCTTCGAACACGGTGATCTCGCCGGTAATGTCGAGGTAGTGCACCTTCGTGGCGAGGCAGGCGTGCACCATGGGCGCCGAGGTGCGAAAGAACGGACCGGCTGCATGCACGACGACCGTGATGCCAGCCAGCATCGCGCCGAGTGCCGCCGCATCATCGAGCGATGCAGTGCGCACGTCGAGGCCGTGCTGCTTGGCGAGCGGGGCAAGCGACTCGGCCCGACGGCCGGCGAGTACGGGCCGCAATCCGCGACGCACGCACTCCTCGACGATCAGCTGGCCGGTGTACCCGTTGGCGCCGTAGATGAGCAACACGTGGTGGGCGATGAGATGGTGAGCGGGGCCCCTTTCGCACATCGGAAAAAGGACGGCTACTTGAACTTCCTGAACTGGATGCCGGTGATATCGCCAACGTCGAGGATGAAGCCCGTAACCTTGCCGGATGCATCGCGTTCGAATCGCACCTCGGGCAGGGCGCCGATCACCGTGAAGCGGGTGCCCGCGGTGTCACGAGCGGCCAGTGCCATCGGCGGAAGACTCAGAAGCTGCAGTGCGATGCCATTGGTGGCTACTCGCAAAATGGTCCATCTGACATCGAGCTCCTCGGAGAAGTATATGCCGGGGAGATCTCCGACCGCCTGCAGGAGACTTGGTCCTGCCGGCTGCCGCGGAACACGGAGTGAGGCCGCTGCGGCCGCGGGAATCGGCGTTGCGAGTCGATCGCCGAGATACACATCGAGAATGCGATTCTTGAGAACGTGGGGTTCGGCCGTTCTGATATTGCACAGAATCGCGATGGTCATATCGGCCGACGGAACGACGGCGAATTCGGCGCGATAGCCGGCGTATGTACCACCATGCCGCACGATCGGGAGTCCACGATAGGTATCGAAACACAGTCCCGTGGCGTAGATGAGTGTGTCTCCCGATGCGAGACGCCCACGCGCGATCATCAGCGACGAGAGCCCCGGCGCTTTCAGTGCGACGTCAAGTGCCGTTGGATTCCATTTCTCCAGGTCCTCTGCAGTGGTGAACAGCCCACCGTCGCCGACCGCATCGAATCCCGGCAGGCTCGTGCGGAACCCACTACTCGCGAGTGGTTCGTAGGCTGTCGCGCACCGAGGCACGGGAGTGGTGGGGTTGTCGCGAAACACGGTGCTCGTCATCCCGAGCGGCGTAAAAAATCTTTCGCCGCAAACTCCCAGAGCGGATGACCCGCGACCTTCCGGACGATGAGCGAGAGCAGGGCGTAGCCGGTATTGCTGTAGAGATGTTTGCTACCGGGCGCGAAGTTGAGCCCCTTCTGCCGACTCACCAACGCGAGAAAGTCGCCTTCACTCAGCAGCACGTCCTCCGGCCAGCCCGCGATCGGCAGCAGGGAGAGGTAGTCGCGCAGGCCGCTGGTATGATGCAACAGGTGGCGCACGGTGATCGGGGTGCCGTAGTCCGGCAGCTCGGGCACGAAGTCCCGCACGTTCGCACCGAGCGAGAGTTGCCCGCGCAGCACCAGCAGCGCAATCGATGCGGCCGTGAACTGTTTCGAGACCGACGCCGCATAAAACGCCGTGCGTGGTGTGATGGCGACGCCCTGTTCGATGTCGGCGAGTCCGTATCCGCCTTGGAATAAGACGGCCCTCCCACGTGTCACGCTGACCGCGCAGCCGGGAGAACCCGGTGACTCATACGCGGCAAACAGCGCACCTACCGCCTGCAGTTTTGCATCAGGCTGTGCTGCGGGTTGCGCTTCGCGAGACTGCGCCGAAAGAGACGAGGTGGCCGCGGCCGGACAAAAGCAGACGACGATCGGGGTGCGTGTCATGGTCTCCAGCGTTCGGGTGCAGCCCTCCGCTAAGCGCCGAGAATCTCGTTCAGACCTTCCATCACCTGAGCGATTTCCTCGGGGGTCGCACGTGCGATCCGCTTGCCAATGCGTTTGGTGGCGAGCGTGCGAATCTGGCTGATCTTCACCCACGAGCGCTTCGTGAGCTTCGGGTTCGCCAGCTCGAGCGTCAAAGGGAAGCTGGCGCGCTGCGGTTGGCTGGAAAGTGCGACGGCGATGACGGTGCCCGAGCGCGCGTTGAATACGTCGTGACTGAGAATCAGTACGGGCCGCAGACTCCCCTGCTCAGTGCCGCGGATCGGATTGAATTCCGCCCAGCGGATCTCGCCTCTCAGTATTCCGGCCATTCGGCAAGATCCACAGCGAAGCCTTCTTCCGCCATTGCGCCCTCTTCGGCGGGGTCGAGCTTGGCGCACTCTTCGATCAGTCGGCGGTGCTCGAGGCGGTCCAAGTGCGCGTCGATCGCGGCTTCGATCGCCTGACTTCGGTTGGGATAGCGAGCGTCACGGACCAGACGATCTACGCGACGGAGCGTCAACGTATCGAGCGTGATCGCGACTTTAGCTTTGGGCATGAGCACTTCCATAAGTATGATAATACGTCATACCAGCTAATCCTCGCCAGCGACCGCACCGGTGCGGACCGCGACGCCATCTGCGTACGCAGGTCATCACTTCGCCGAGGCTGGCGCGGCCGAGGGTGTCTTGAAGCCGACTCTGCGTGAGCGCCACGAACTTATCGACACATCCCATCGCCGACCCCACGCGCAGCAAGCGGCGACTGGGACACCCTCGGCCGCGCCAGCCCCCGCGTACCACGACCCAGGAAACAGCGTTACGACCGCACCAATCGGCTATCCGATCACTGTGCGACTACCGCCAGTTGCCCACACCCCGCCGCGATATCGATCCCGCGCCGTTGCCGCATCGTACTCGGCAACGCGTACTCCAGTTGCAGAATCTCGCGAAAGCGGTTGGCTGCAGCGCTGTGCGTGGGAGCGCCATCGTAGCCGGTGGTCGGATTGAGTGGAATGAGATTGACATGTGCCGGAAGTCCGCGCAGCAGTTCGCCCACCGCGCGCGCCTGGTCCTCGCTGTCGTTCTTCCCCTCGATGAGCGTCCACTCGTAAAAAATGCGGCGCCCGGTAATCTCGCTATACGTGCGGCACGCCGCCATGAGTTCATCGAGCGGCCACTTGCGCGCGGCCGGCACCAGCGCGGCGCGCGCGGCCTGCGTGGCCGCGTGCAGCGAAACGGCCAGATGTATTGGGCGCTGCTCAGCGGCGAGCCGAAGGATGCCGGGCACGACGCCCACTGTGCTGAGCGTGATGCGCTCCGCCGCCAGCGATAGCCCACTCGGGTCGAGCATAATGTCAACGGCGTGCATCACCGCATCGTAGTTGTGGAGCGGCTCACCCATCCCCATCAACACCACATTGCGCAGACGGGTGCCGAGCACATCTCGCGTGGCGCGCTTGGTCGCTCCCTTGGGCTCCTCGTGGCGTAACACACGCGCCACGTGCACCACTTGTGCCACGATCTCGCCCGGCGTGAGATGACGCGTGTAGCCCATTTGCCCCGTCGCACAAAACACACACCCCATGGCACAGCCCACCTGCGAACTCACGCAGGCCGTCACGCGGCCAGTGAAACGCATCAGCACCGTCTCAATGCGCTCAGCGTCGGCGAGCGATAACAGATACTTGCGCGTAAATCCATCGCTGGACGCGGTCTCGAGTGCGGTCGGGAGCACGCCAAGCGTGGCCTCTGCCCGCAGTCGTTCGGCCAGCTTGGGCAACAGCTCCGGCATTTCGTCCAGCGATGACGCGAGCTCGATGTACAGATACTTCCAGAGCCGGGCCGCGTGCACGGGCTTGATGGCCCAGAGGACGAGCTGCTGCTGCAGTTCGGCGCGGGTGAGACCGTAGAGATTGAAACGTGTCACGATGTCGTTCGGTGGCATGCCGAAAGTTAATGAACGGAGTCAGGCGGTAAACAGCGTTACGACCGCACCGTCCAGGTGCTCGTCATACATGTCGTGCACGTCTTAGCCCAAGGCGAGCAGGCGCGCACGCGAGGCATGGCGCAGATTTCTCGTCGAGCTTGACCCGCACGGTTACGCCGGAATCGGAAGGATGCGCTCGCGCGCCAACTCAGCCGCGAACGCCAACGCTGCGTGGACATGCACCGGACGCAGGCCCGCATAATTCGCCAGGATCGAGTCGACAATTTCACCATCGACCAAACTATCGAGAATGGCGAACACTGGGACGCGTGTGTCCCGCAAGCACAGGGTCCCATGCATCCGCTCGGCATCGATCCAAATGTGCTCGCGGCAATTCATCGTGGTCGCCTCCGGTCGTGATGCCTGAGGTCTACAGCGGCGCCGGCTTGAGCGAGCTTCCAAAATATATCGGACGGCGTATTCTCGGCTCACTTGCGACGTCAATCATCCGGAGTCGCACCGCCACCGGTGGGGTGACGGGTGAGGGGACTTGCCCGGTGACTTGCGGGGTGACTTGCGGGGTCGCAGCCACCGTCGGCGCACTCGCGCTGTTCGTGGTCCCGCGCTACCCGCCCCACCGTCCGTAACCGCGCCCCGCCCGATCGCCCTCCCCGCCCAAGGCTGGCGCGGCCGAGGGTGTCCCAAAGCCGCCTCTGCGCGGGGGCCGCGACTTCCTCGTCGAGCCACCACGCCCAACCCCACGCGCAGGAAGCGGCGAGTGGGACACCCTCGGCCGCCCCAGCCCCCGCGTACCACGATCCAGCAAACAGCGCGCGTTACGACCGCACCAACTTCTTGTACTTGATGCGCGTCGGCATATCCGCATCCGGTCCCTTGCGCCGTTTCAAGTCTTCGATGTACGCGCCGTAATTCCCCTCAAACCACATCGTCTCCGAATCCCCCTCGAACGCCAAAATGTGCGTCGCCACACGATCCAGGAACCAGCGATCATGGGAAATGATCACCGCGCAGCCCGAGAAATCGAGCACCGCGTCTTCCAGCGCGCGCAGCGTATCGATGTCGAGATCGTTCGTCGGTTCGTCGAGCAACAGCAGATTGCCACCCTGCATCACCGTTTTCGCCAGATGCAACCGATTGCGCTCACCACCCGACAGATTCGCCACCAGCTTCTGCTGATCGGCGCCGCGGAAGTTGAAGCTCGCCGCGTACGCGCGTGAGTTCAGTTCACGCTTGCCCACCGTGAGCGATTCGCGACCGCCGGAGATTTCTTCCCAGAGCGTGCGCTTGCCTTCGAGCGTGCGCGACTGATCCTGATACGAAATCTGGACCGTCTCGCCGATCTTGAGCTGACCACCGTCGGGCATCTCGAGACCGTTGATCATGCGGAACAGCGTGGTCTTACCGGCACCGTTGGGGCCGATGATGCCCACGATACCCGCACGCGGCAAGTCGAACGACAGATTGTCGAACAGCAACTTGTCGCCGTACGACTTTTTCAGCCCCTTCGAGATCACGACGTCGTTACCTAGGCGCGGGGCCGGCGGAATCACGATTTCGTTCTGCATCGCGCGATCCTGCTGCGCTTCGCTCGCCAGGTCTTCGTAGGCGGCCAAGCGGGCCTTGTTCTTGGCCTGGCGCGCGCGCGGCGACATGCGCACCCACTCGAGCTCGCGCTGCAACGTTTTCTGACGCGTGCTCGCATGCTTTTCTTCGACCGCCATGCGCGCCTGCTTCTGCTCCAGCCAGCCGGAGTAATTGCCCTCGTACGGCACGCCTTTGCCGCGATCGAGCTCGAGGATCCACTTCGC
>NZ_JBDNFF010000136.1:0-7649 GCF_041689975.1 Gemmatimonas sp. | reverse complement strand
TACGATTGGCAGTCGCCGAAGCTCTGGCCCCTGGACAGTACACACACGACGCCACGTGCGCCGACGTTGCGACTACGCGTGCTCGGGCCGGCTGGTCGCTGGCGCGTGCTGTCGCGCCGCGGCGTGGCGAGCATGTCGGCCGCGTCGGGGAATGTCGGCGACACGATCATGGTCACACCGCGTGTCGATCAGCGGCACGATTCAGCGCATGATTGGGAGGTCACGCTCGAGTATCGCGGCGCGGCCACGGTGTCGCCGCGCGGGGTACGCACCGCGGCGGGCATGCCGCAGCGTTTCCGTTACGAACAGTTCGCGCCGCGCACCACGTGGACGCAGCGCGTGTTCGCGTGGAGCGACAGCACCGATCCCGTGAAGCAGCCGGCGGCATTCGCGGCACTGTTGGCTGGTACGCCGCTCAGCACGCGCACCGCGCCGCGCATGGATTGGTTCTGGTCGAGCTCACGCGATGCGCAGATTCCGACGCGCCGGATGGCGATGGAAGCCACGGCCACGCTCGATCTGTCGCCCGGTGCTTACACGCTGCGCACGCTCAGCGACGATGCCGTGCGGGTGTGGGTTGATGACCGCCTTGTGATCGATCAGTGGACGCCACACGAAACGATGCCCGGCTACGCGCCGCTCCGTGGCGGCGTGCATCGGGTGCGTGCGCAGTACGTGCAGGGCGACGGGTGGACCGAGTTCCGTCTCGACGTGCTGCGCGGAGTGGTGCGTTCGTCGATGGGGTCAGCCGGTCCGCATTAGCGTGCCGCGCGGTGTCACTTCACCTTGGTGAAAATCGCCTTGGGGATCATCACGTGCGCGCCCACGTTGCCGTCCACCAGCTGCGTGATGCGCACGTCGCAGGCCACACTGGTCAGCATGTAGGCGTCGTCCTTCGACAGCCCCTTCGTCTGCAGGAATTCGATCGCCTGACGCAGCGCGGTCTTGGTGGCGACCACGAGATCCTTGTCGGCGCCCATCGTGATCCAGTGCGTAGGCGTCTCGCCTTGTGGCCAGGTGAGCTTCAGGTCCTTGCGCACGATCACTTCGAGTACACCGGTCAGCGACGTCTCGAGAGCCGTGATGTCCACCTCGCCGTCGCCCTGGGCGGCGTGTCCGTCGCCCACTTCCAGCAGCGCCCCCGGCACGTGCACGGGAATGAAGAGCGTGGTGCCGGCCACCAGCTCCTTGTTGTCCAGATTGCCGGCATGAATGTCGGGTGGCGCGCTGCTGACCCGCCCACGAGCGGGCGGCGGAGCCACGCCGATGCTGCCGAAGAACGGACGCAACGGGATGTCGATGCCCGGCGCGAAGCGCGCCAGCATCTTCTTCGCATCAAGCGGGATGATGCGCATCTTTGCGTACGGAAAGTCTTCCGGAATGAAGCCGCTGGTGCGACCGAAGGCATTGTAGGCATACGGGATGGCCAGGTCGACCTTCTTGATGCGCACCTCGAGCACGTCACCGGGCTCGGCCCCTTCAACGAATATCGGTCCCGTCAGAATGTGTCCGCCCGGTCCGCGATCCTTCACCTGATCGGTGATCGCACGGAGCGCGGGCTCCACGTCGTCCGGCTTTACGCCGGCGCCTTCCAGCCGTGTTGGATTCGAGGTGATCAGCGTGCCGATGGTGACCTCGTCGCCCGACTTGATCCGCAACACCGGCTTGGTCTCCGACCAGTAGTGCCCCACAACCACCGTTTCGGGTGTCGGCATGAGGCGATGCTTCGTCTGCGCGCCAAGGGAAGTGGCGAGCAGGGTAGAGAGGAGGAACAGACTTACGGGGCGCTGGGTCATGCAGGAGCTCCGAGAGGAGGCACGGACAAGAAAGGCACTGGCCCACATAATGTGGTCGCTCCGTACCTGCTTCGTCGACTCTCGCCCGATGTCAGTCGCTTATGCGACGAGCGTACGCCACGCGCCTATGCCACGCGCTTGGCGATATGTGACGTCCCGTACGCCGGTGTCTCCCGGATCGCCGACATGCCGTGCGACGCGGTAAGTCGTGTGAACGGGGAGCCGTCGGGCTGGCCTACGAACAGCCACACCGTACCGGTGCGCACTGAGTAGTACTGGCGCACCATCACGCGACGCGGCATCAGGGCGCACGAGAAGGTAAAGCTGAAGGTGTCGTCGAGGCGCTCCTCGGCGATGCCCTCCAGAAAGCGCCCGTAGAACTCCGGGACATTGGCACTGGGGGCGACTTCGAAAAAGAAGTGCAAGCCCAGCGGGCGCGGGATTACCCCGACGTTCTCCGCTTCAGCCCGATTGTACGACACGACCCGTGCGTCGAGATCCAATTGGACCACGCCGTACGGGATCGCATCCATCTCCTCGACCGTCAGGCGATCGAGAAACGGCGCAAGCATTCGGGATGTCGTTTCCAGCGGCATCTAACAATCCGGACGAGTCGGTGTGTCCAGGGCCATCGTGACCGTCCAACACCCGCTACCCATTCGAGGATCGGAACGGCGAGTGTTCGACTTGAGGGTCTTGGTCCCTGAGTACAGAACTTTGAATGTTTCACCGCGGGCGCGTGCCGTCACGCGTTGCCGACCCGCGCTCCTCACGCGAGATTCCCGCGCATGAACATCTCCTGGATCGATTGGGTCATCGCCACCGCGACCATTCTCGTGTGCTTCGTTCCGGCGCTCTTCCTTGCCAAGCGCTCGGGGGCCAGTACCTCGGAGTTCTTCGCGTCCGGCCGCTCCGTGCCCTGGTGGCTGGCTGGCTTGTCGATGGTGGCCACGACGTTCTCGTCGGATACCCCCAACTGGGTCACCGAGCAGGTACGGCGCTACGGCGTGGCCGGGAATTGGCAGTGGTGGGCCTTCGTGCTCACCGGCGTAGCCACGGTGTTCTTCTTTGCGCGGCTCTGGCGGCGCTCGGGCGTGATGACGGACCTCGAGTTCTACGAGCTCCGCTACTCCGGCAAGTCGGCCTCGGTGGTGCGCGGCTTCCGCGCCATCTACCTCGGTCTGTTTTTCAACTGCTTCATCATGGGCATGGTGACGTTGGCGGCGTGCAAGATCGCCAACATCCTGTTTGGTCTCGCGCCTTGGCAGACGATCGTCATTACGGGGGTGCTGAACGTCGCGTTCGCCGCACACTCCGGTCTCTGGGGCGTGCTCGTGATCGACATGATTCAGTTCTTCATCAAAATGACCGCCGTATTTGCCGCGGCCTGGTTCTCATTGGTGGAAGTGGGACGTCGGCTGGCCGGTCAGGCCGATGGGTGGCTCGGTCTCAAATTGCTCACAGAGCGATTGTCCACGCTGCAGGTGGTGCAGAGCACCGCCGCCAACGCCCAGCCGGTGATGTCGGTGAAAGACGGCACCGGTCAGCCCATTCTCGACCTGCTGCCCAACTTCAGCATGTCCGAGTTGGCGCTCATGATCTTCATCATGCCGATTGCCGTGAGCTGGTGGGCGAACTGGTACCCCGGCGCTGAGCCAGGTGGTGGTTCGTATATCGCGCAGCGCATGCTGGCTTCCAAGTCGGAGAAAGATTCACTCGGTGGCACGCTGTTCTTCAACATCGCGCACTACGTGCTGCGTCCGTGGCCGTGGATCATCACCGCGCTCTGCTCGATCATCGTGTATCCGGATCTCGCGTCGATCCAGTCGGCGTTCCCGAACGCCGACGCGTCGCTGATCGGACACGACTCGGCGTTCCCCGCCATGCTCAAGTTCCTGCCCGTGGGATTCGTGGGGCTCATGATCGGCGGGTTGTTGGCCGCGAACTCGTCGACGATTCTCACGCACCTTAACTGGGGCTCGTCGTACCTCGTGCACGATTTCTACCGTCGCTTCATCAAGAAAGACGGCAGTGAATCACACTACGTGAACGCGGGACGTCTGTCCACGATCGGCTTGTACGTTTTCGCCGCGCTGCTCAGTCTCACGATGAGTTCCGCGCAGCAGGCGTTCCAGGTGCTGCTGTCGATCGGCGCCGGCACGGGGCTGCTGTACATGGCGCGCTGGTTCTGGTGGCGGGTGTCGGCGTGGTGCGAGATCGTGGCCATGGTGATGTCGCTGGTCACGTCGCTGGCGGTACCGTACTTCATGCCCGGCGCCGGCTTCGCGACCACGACGATCGTGCAGGTGGCGATCACCACCGTGGCGTGGCTGATCACCGCGTTCGTCGGCCCCACCACCGATCGTGCCACGCTGATCGCGTTCGTGCGGAAGGTGAAGCCGGTGGGCGCTGGGTGGGGCGAGCTCCGTGCCGCGGCCGGCATCTCCGACGCCGAGGTGGCGCGGGACAATCGCATCGGCGCCGCGTTTGCGGGCTGGATCTCCGGCTGCGTGGTGATCTGGTCGTCGCTGTTTGCGATCGGCAACTTCCTGTATGCCTCGAGCGATCCGTCGCGACTCACGACCGCGTGGATTCTGACGGCGGTGTTGGCGGTGAGCGGCTTTGTGTTGCTCAGAGTCACGCAACAGCTATGGTCCGATAGCTCGGCGTTGCAGGCGCGTGAGGAGGCGCGGGGGAGTCGGGGGTAGGGAGTAGGGAGTCGGGAGTCGGGGGTCGGGAGTACCGAGTAGGGAGTTCTGGATCATGCGTGGATCAGGACGGCTTTCGACCGCTCGTCGCTCTTCGTGCGCGCTGGGCGTACTCTCTGCGGCATTCGCTGCTGCCTACCCAACGGCGGGAACGGCGCAGGGGCCGGACGGCAACCGTGTTGTGCGCGGTGTCGTTCGCGACTCGTTGAACGGGGGTGCCGTGATCCGCGGCGCCACGTTGCGTATCGCCGCGCTTGGCCTCCAGGCATTGACGGACCAGCGAGCGCGATTCGAGTGCCGCAGTCTCTCTCCGGAGCGCCATGAGCTCAGCGTGCATTCGGCGCTCCTGGATTCGCTTGGCATCGATACGCTACCGTCCACCGTCGCTGAGGCGAGTCGTCGAAATGCGGACTGGTGTTGGCGACGCCACCCCGTAGCCGCTACGCCGCGTTCCTGTGCGGCGGCTCGTTGCCGTCGGATATCGGGATCGTTCGTGGTAGGCTTTCGTCAGCGCTCGCTCGGCTCGCACTCGCCACCACTGCCGGTGCGCTGCTGTAGATCGCGGCACTCTGGTCGGAAACGCTCGTGGGCGCCGGTCAAATGGAACGTCGCGAGACGGCGTCATCGGCCTCCGCGGTGCGCGCCAGCGCCGCGGACGCGGTCACCGGAGAACTCCTTGGTCGTGTCACCGCAGATGGGCAGTTCACTCTGCAGCGACCGACGCATTCGCAGCAATTGATGGTGCGCAGCGTAGGGTACCAGCCGAAGTTCGTCGACATCGAGCCAATGCAAGCGATAGTTGCCATTGGTGAGATTCGTCTGGTGCCCGTGCCCCGACAGTTGGCAACGATGCGTGTCGAAGGACGCCGTGTTTCAACAGAGGAACTTGCGTTCGACGCGCGGCGACGCATCGCTCCGCGTGTGCGCTCTCACAGCTCGACGATTCTGACGGATGTGCATCCATCGTCATCCGGACACGCTAGTCTCAGCGGTTGCGACTACTGCTTCCGCAACGAATACACGAGCACGACCTCGAGGTCATCGTCGTCCTTGGTCACTCCCGCTACATAGTCGGCGCCGGCCTCGAGCAGGTAGAAGCGCGGTGGGAGCCTGACGTTGGCCAGGAATTCTCCCGCACTCGAGTACACGCGCCATCGCGTGGATCGCTCGGGGAGTGGATTCGGGTTGGTCCGTCGCCAGTCATCGGTGCTGGGCGGGCCAATCCATAACGCGTTGTCGCGTGCGGCGAGCAAGGGTCCATACACGCCGAGGCTTTTCGCGAACGTCACGCTCGCGCGCGCCCAACGTACCTGGTCGTCGAGCATCTTCCGTGGGCTTCCCACGTTCACCGTGTAGATGTCGCTGAAGTACGCTTCTTTGTCGGCATTCGTCACGGCCACAGGCAACGCGTTGGTCAATGCACGAGTCCAGAGTCGACGCCCTGATCGGTCGTAGCATCTGAAGGTCGTGGAGCCGGCGTAGCCCGTGCAGAACTGATTGCGCAGCACCGCGACGCGATTGCGTGGCGAGTAGACATTGCCTTTGAGTTTTCCGCCGGGAAGGCGCGTGAACTCCTGCGTGGGAAAGTGACCGAGGGCCACGCGCGAAGTTGCCGTGATCCGCACCAACTCCTCGGTCGCTTGCTGCCACCGGCCCTCAGGAATCTGCTCCAATCGCTTCACGCCGACAACGAGATCGCCATTCGCGAAAAACCCATGCACCTGTTCTGCCGTCGCGGCCACGCGCTCAGATCTCACAAATCGCCCCTCCAGCGTGAATCGGTGAATGGCCTCATTCATATCGATCACTGCCAGTGTGTCTCCGAAGCGGAGAAATTGGTTCACTCCTTCGAATTCACTTGGGCCTTGTCCGTTTCGTCCTACCGTTTTCGTGCTTCTACCAAGGGAATCGAAGAACTGAATGTTGTTCCTCAGATCGCTGGCGAGGACGACTCCTCCATTGGGTAACACCGACACGCCGATGAGCGTTGCAAAGTCGACGTCGGCACTCATGGCGATGCGTAGTCGTGGGGTGGGATCAACCGTCCACTCGTGCGGAGCGTCCGTGTTCGAAGGCGGTCGCGCCACCCCTTGTGCGTACGCAGCGAATGCGTGGAGCAGGAGGCCGAGTGCCGCGACAGCGACCGAAGACGTGATCCTGCTCAATGGCGAGCTCCGATTCGAAGGGCCTGCGGGTCTGCGCAGGGCAGGGATTGATTGGTGGGCTGCACTCATTCACAACGCGCGTCTGTTTCGTTCACAGCGCCATCAGGACGTAAGCAGCACGAGCAACGTGGCGCTAGTCGCCGGCCCTTGCCCGCTCCCTCGCGAAGGGCTTCTATGTCTGCATGCGAGTCAATGAACTGCCCGCCGTGCTGTTGGCCATTGTGCTCCTTACCGCGGCAACGGATCGCGCTCCGCGCGGTCGCGAAGACGGAGCCGCACGACAAGCGCGCGCGCAGGCAACGATCGCCGGAATGGTGTTCGATAGTCTCGCCAACCTGCCGATACCAAACGCGCTCGTCCAGTTGGTCACGAAAGCAACCCCTTCAGAAGTGCGGTCGGTTCGGTCCGATACGGTCGGCCGGTTCGCGTTCGAGTCCGTTGCGGTCGGGCAATACTTCATCGGATTTCTCCACCCGAAGCTCGATTCGCTGTTGCTACGTCCTCCGGTTACCTCGGTCGACATCGAGCATGCACAAGCGGCGATTATCGTGACGCTTGGCATACCGTCCGCAACGGCGCTCACAGCGTTGTTCTGTGGACCGACAGCTCCCAGCGAGCACCCGTTGGGCCTCATGCTCGGCCGCCTGCGAACGTCGGACGGCTCACCGGTCGACTCGGGACAGGGCGCGGTGCGCGCACGATGGCGCACACTGCGCGTTGACGACACCGGTGTGCGCGCGCGCGTCGATTCGACGACCTACTCCTTGCGCGCATCACCGGATTTCGTGCTCTGCGGGCTGCCGCACGAGGGTCCATTCACGACGCAGGCATGGCTCGGGGCCGACTCGTCGGGCGTCGTCGAGCTCGAAGTTCCAGTCGATGGCATCCTACGACGTGATCTGTTCGTATCCGCCGGGTTACGCCGTGGGCAGATGGTAGGCTTCGTGCGAGATCCCACCGGGGGCGGTGTAGAACGGGCG
>NZ_JBDNFF010000135.1:0-15648 GCF_041689975.1 Gemmatimonas sp. | reverse complement strand
CCGGAAGCAGCTGCGACGCAACCATGACGGCTGCTCCGACTGTCTGAACAAAGATCGACACGCGTGGCGTGGTGCGGACGGTGCAGTAGCTGATAAGAGTTTCTTGACGTGCCATGATTGCAGAGGAGTGTGATGGAGGCTGAAGCTAACAACACGCCGGCGCTTGCCGCGACACCGGTCGAGACACCGGCGGTGTCATGGCGCACACGCCTGCTGAAGCCGCTGCTGTATGCAGGCGCCATCGCTGTTGCCGGTGCATTCACCACGGCATCGTGGTGGTGGTCGTGCGGCTGGCAGGGATGCCCCACGCCGTCGCAGTTGCGTGCGTGGAAGCCCACCGAAGGCGGCGCGTTGCTGGCGCGTGACAGCGCCTTCGTCAGTGCACTCTCACCCGTCAATCGCACGAACGTTCCGCTCGCCCTGGTGCCGGCGCATGTGCAGGCGGCCTTCATCGCCGTCGAAGATCGGCGCTTCCGCGCGCATCATGGTGTCGACTGGTACGGCGTGGCGCGCGCAACAGTGGTGAATGTCACAGCTGGCAGCATACGCGAAGGCGCCAGCACGATCACGATGCAACTGGCCCGCAACGTGTTCCTGGGCAATCGCGCCACCGAACGTACGTTGGGGCGCAAGCTCCTCGAGTGGCGGTATGCCACGCTCCTCGAGGGCTCGCTCTCCAAGCAGGACATCCTCGAGCGATACCTCAACGTGATCTACCTCGGCAACGGCGTGTATGGCGTCGAGGGCGCGAGCCGCGATCTGTTCGGCAAGTCGGTGAAAGACATCTCGCTTGGCGAAGCGGCGATGCTGGCCGGCCTGCCCAAGGCACCGTCGTCCTATTCACCGCGTCGCGACAAAGCACGCGCGCGCGCGCGCCGCGCCATCGTATTCGATGTGCTGCTCCGCGAAGGGGTGGCCGACAGCGCTACCATTCGGAAATTGCGCAACACGCCGCTCAAGCTGGCGCGTGCGGAATGGGCGCCGACGCGAGCCGTCGATTCGTGGGCGGTGGAAGCGGTACGCGTGACCATCGATTCGTTGCGTTCGGCCGGCGTGATTCCCAAGGCACTCAACGATGCGCAACTGCGCGTGTGGAGCACGATCGACCGTCGTGCGCAGATCGCCGGCGAGCGCGCCATCGCGGCAGGTGCCTGGCAGATCGATCAGGAGCGGGCATACGGCGGTTTTTCTGTAAGCGGCGCCGGGTCGCGCACGCAGGGGTCGCTCGTGGCGCTCGATCCCATCACTGGCGCGCTCCGTGCCATCGTTGGTGGGCGCCGCATTGAACGAAAGGGCTTCAACCGGGCGCTGCGCGCCAAGCGTCAGCCGGGTAGCACCTTCAAACCGTTCGTGTACGCCGAGGCGCTGCGTCAGGGCTTCACCGCCGCCAGCATGCTCGAAGACGAACCGGTCGAGATCGACATAGGGCGCACCACGTGGACACCGGCCAACTATGGCGACAACTACGCCGGGCACATCACGATGCGCGATGCCTTGGCCCGTTCCGCCAACGCGGCCACCGTGCGGCTCAGCAGCAAGCTGAGCGTGCAGCGCATCGCCGATCTCGCGCACGCGCAGGGCATCAGGAGCGACCTGCCCATCGTGCCGGCGCTCGCGCTTGGTGCCGGTGCCGTAACGCCCCTCGAGCTCACGGTCGCGTACGCACCGTTCGGCAATGGTGGTACGCGCGTGCAGCCGTATTTGGTGGAACGCGTGGAAGATCAATTCGGCCGCGTGATCTGGAGCCATCCGCGTACCGCGAGCGTCAAAGTGCTCGAAGCAACCGACGCGTTTCTGATGACGTCATTGCTGCAGGGCGTGGTCGATCGTGGTACCGGTCGCCCGGTGCGTGATGCCGGCATACGTGGGCCCGTGGCCGGTAAAACCGGTACTACGAATGAAGGCACCGACGTCTGGTTCGTCGGGTTCACGCCCACGCTGGTGGCCAGTGTCTGGTTCGGCGCCGACGACCCGCAGCCGCTGGGCTGGAACGCGTCCGGCGGTCGAATGGCAGCCCCGGTGTGGGCCCGTTTTCTCCGCGACGGTTGGCACAGCCCCGAAGAGGACAGCGCGTGGGTCGCGCCCGCCGGCATCGAGACCAAGCAGATCGACATCGGCACCGGCAAGCTCGCCAGCGACTGGTGCGGACCGTCGCGTAAAGAGTTTTTCGTGCGCGGCAGCGGGCCCAGGACATCGTGTGAGAACGATCCGTATCTCGCCATGCGTGACGCCGAGCCGCCCGACTGGCACGACAGCATCGGTGGCGGCGCTGGGGAGATCGATCCGGCGCAGATTGCGGAGGCGGTGGCCGGCGTGCTGGAAGCGGTGGGTGGCAACGCCACGGCCCGCGCAGCCGCCGGTCGTATCATGAGCGAGCTACGTAAAGCGCAGCGCGAAGCCGCTCGCGAAGCGAGGCGGGAGGTCGAACGCGTACGTCGCGAAATGCAGGGGGTGCCGCGACCACCGGTACCGCCGCGGACGCCTCGCGAGCGCGACTAATGAGGAACTTCGGTTCTTGTAAACCAGCCGTAACTTTGTCGCGAAAAAGCCCCAGATCACGCCTGGATCACGGCCAGCTCACCCGCCATCCCCACACTCCGGTCGAACGCCAAACGCATTGTGCCGATGGCGCGACCTCAACCGGAGTTTCGCATGTCCGTTCGCCCTTTGCTCAGAACCCTTGGTCTCGCGTTCCTGCTCGGTGCCTGCAGCGATACCCAGATTGTCGACCCACTGTCCGATGTCCCCGAAACCGCGACCCTGATCCGCACCGCGGAAACGGCTGGCTTGGTGCGGGTCACGGTCCCCCAACCAGACCCCGGCATTCCGGCCTATGCCCGCGCATTTCCGGGCGAAAAACAGTTCTTCCACAACGGCGAGTGGCTGGCCATTCCGTTTTATCGGGCGCCGAGCGCGATTCCCGCGGACTTCAACCTGATGACGTTCTTCCACTTCCCCGGCCCCGGCGGGCCCGGTGCCTTCGCCACCCCGATCCTGATCAAAGGATTCTATTTCATCGAGCCCAACGCACCCCTCGGTACGTTCCCGGTACTCGCCGTCTCGACTGGTGATGCCGTGCCGATCTGGTTCGTGCGCTGGTCTGTTTACCAAGCCGCCATGGCCGACGGTGTGGTCACCATTGGCGACGTGAACGCCATGCAACCGCTGCGGGGAATCGCGACCACGTTCAACGAAACACTGAAGCCGCGCACCGGCGATCACCTCACGGTCATCACCGCGAGCGGAAAACTCGCCGACGGCCGCACCTTCGACTTTCACGTGACCCACGTCGGCGACGCGTCGCGGGCGCTGCGGATCAACTTCGGCCGATAGATCGCACGCGGTACAAGCCGGAGCACGCGAGGAACAGCAAACGAGAAGTAAAAAGGGCTCTTCGGGGTTTCGTATGGGTGAATCTCAGCCGACTCGCCTTCGAACCGCATCACCGCGGGCCTTTGGGCCGAGTATCACCCAAACTGAATCCCGCATTTGTTTTGGATTGTTCCTCTGCGTGCTCTGCGCCTCCGAGTCCTCTGCGTGATCAATTCAGCAGACTGTCCGTCGACGCGTGATCCGTTCGGCGGCAGATCGCTGGCGGCGATGCTCGGGGCGATCGCGAACTGATCACGCAGAGAAACGGAGTACGCAGAGGCGCAGAGGTCTCTTACCGATAGAACGGCGTCACCTCGGCAGGCCGCTGAAACGCACGGTCCAAACACACGCGCGTCGGGAAGCGGCCGACAGTGCAGCGGGCACTGCGGCATGTCGGTGGCCATGTTCGGCGAGGCAACGCAGCGGGCCGTTGGGCCGAGAGTCACCCACACGAAACCCGAAGAGCCGCAAAAAGGCAGCTGCCGTTCTCCCTGTTCTCCGCGTTCTTTGCGAGCTTCGCGCGAGCCAGCGATCTCCAGGATCTCCCGACGCTATCCGTCCGCACGCGCCCGAGGCGGGGTACCATTGGCCGTGCCCCTCACCGCATCGTTGCCGCCCACGCGCCAAAGCCGGGCTCGATTGCATCCAATCGGTGCAGCAACTCGTCACGCGAGGCCATTCGCGTCGCTCCCCGGGGAAACGCCTGCTTCAAACGCCGCAGGAACGTGACGCCCTGTTCGTCATGCACGCGCTGGACCTGCTGCTGAAAGCGGGCCTGGTACCACACATAGTTTTGCGCGCCGACAGCGAAGTACAACCGCTCGAACGCGTCGATGGTGCGGTGTTCGGGGTGAGCCGCGTCGCGATACCCCTGCAGAATGCCTTCCCAAAGCTTCGCGTCCACGGGGCGTGCGGCACGCAGGTACGTGTAGCAGAAGTAGGTCGCGAGCCACTCGTTGAACCATTGCGACGGCACGTCGATGCCGTAGGCGGCGGCGAAGGCATGACCCAGCTCGTGCAGGCCCACCAAGTCGACGTAGCGTTTCGACGCCTCGGTCCACGTGCGACCGGATGCCGCGATCAATCGTCGCGCCGTATCCGAGATCGCCGCTTCGAGTGAGAGGGCGTCGTTGGCCGCGAGGTTGTCGTCGGTGGCGGGCAAAAATGCGACAGGGGGCGCACCCTCGATGCCAGGGATACCGTACGGCTGGTCCGTGATCACACGCTCCCAGGTCGGCCGCTCGAGCACCGCGATCGACAGTTCCGGCGAAATCCCGAGCGAGTCGGCGAAGAACTGCCGCGCATCCTGGATCAGCGTTCGAAGGCGAACAGCCTTGGCTTCGTGGCCAGGACTATAATAGACCGTGAGCCGATCGGTCGAACTGGGCAGGCCGAGGGCGCGGATCCGTTGCAGGAGATCGGCTGCTGGCGCCGGCGGTGGCGCGCTCTGAGCGAGTACCGCCGACGGCCGATTGGCCAAGGCAATGAGAAGTGATGCCGCGAGCGCGACTCGACGCGCTACCTCTCGCGGGGGGTGGAAGTTCGATTCCATGACGTGCTCCGGAGTGGGAAAGGCCTGGCGCGCACGAGCCGACGCCTTGTCGTCCAGTGGGGCGGGCGCCACTTTCCGGCACAATGCGAGCGCGCTGCTACCCACGTGTGACCCGGGCGTGACCTGATGATCCCGACCGTGATATTCCGCGCACTTTGACCAGGAACCGATGATCGCCATCGCGGCGCTGGGTGCGTTGAACGTCAGTGAACCGACGCGAGGGAGTCTGGCCACGCTGTTGGCGCAGCCGCGCCGCGCCGCATTGCTGGTGTATCTCGCAATCGAAGGCGAGGGCGAATTCGTCTCGCGTGATTCGTTATTGGCGTTATTCTGGCCCGATAGTGACGAGTCTCGGGCGAAAGCGGCGCTTCGGCAGGCGTTGACGTTTCTGCGTCGGTCGTTGGGCGAACAGGCCATCCATGGCCGCGGCGACGACGCCATCGGCCTCGACCCCGCGCACGTTTCCTGCGACGTGTGGACATTCCAGCAGGCGCTCACGGCTCAGCGAGACGACGAGGCGCTGGCGCTGTATCGCGGCAGTTTGCTCGACGGACTGGTCGTCGACGACGCCCCCGCGTTCGAACAATGGGTCGCCAATCGTCGGGAGACCTTGGCTCGGAAGGCAGCGAAAGCTGCCGCCCGGAGCGCCGACGCGCACTCTGGCCGTGGTGATCTCGAGCGCGCCGTGGAATTAGCCAGACGCGCACAAACGCTGAACCCCTTCAACGAATCCCATCATCGTCGGCTGCTGACCGTGCTCGATCGATCGGGCGACCGGTCGAGCGCCCTGCGCGAGCACGACACGTTCGCGGCGCGACTTCGATCAGAGCTCGAAGCGGATCCTGCTCCCGAGACACTGTCGGTCGTCGCGGCCGTTCGGGCCCGAACCATATCAAACACCCCGCCTAATACCTCGCCGGTCATGTCGGCGAAGGCGATCGATCGAACGAGCGGCCCCGCAACTGCCGACATCCCGCCGAGCACGTCGCGAGCGATCGCGCCACCGGTGCGCACCATAAGTTGGCTGATCGCCAGCGCTGCCGCAGTCGCCACGACGTTGATCATCACGCTGGCAATGCGCCGACCGCCGGCGACCTCCGGATCGGCAGCGCCAGTTTCAGGGCTCGTCGCGAACCGCATAGCGGTGCTGCCGCTCACGGAGTCGGTGCCAGACTCCGCGCGTTCGACGCTGGGCATCATGGCCGCCGATTGGATCACGGAAGGTCTCTCCCGCCTGGATGGCGTCGAGGTGGTGCCCGCCACCGCCCTCCTCGCCACGGAGGCCACACTGGACACCGCCTCACAATCCGCCCTTACGGTCAACGATCGCTGGCAGCGCGTGGCACGCGACGTCGGGGCGGGAATGGCGGTGCGCGGTACGATCTATCGCGAAGGACGCACGGTGCACCTGCAGGCGCAGTTGCTCGAGACGCACACGGGACGATTGCTTCGTCCCGTCGAACGCGTGAGCGTCCCCGACGACAGCCTCATGGTGGGCATCGACCGATTGCGCACGCGCGTGGTGGCGGCGCTCGCACCACTCACTGATACGGTCACGCATCTTCGGCGCGCCATCGCCCCGCCCACGTACGAGGCGTATCGCGACTACGTCGCCGGCCTCACCACGTTCGTGAACGGCAACACACGTGCCGCGCTGTCATTGTTTCAGCGCTCGGCCGCCGCCGATTCGTCGTATCCCATGCCGCGCATCGCGGCGACCATCATGCACCTCAACCTGAACGATGCCGATGCGGCGCAACGATTGATGGCGTCGCTCACGGCCGAACGGGTTCGACTGGGACCGCTCGAGCAGAGCACACTCGACATGGTGCAAGGCCTCCTCGCCGGGAACCTGCCCATGGCGTACGACGCCGTGGTTCGGCAGGCCCGTATCGCACCAGGCACGATCGGCGAGTACATGATCGGGGAACTGGCGCGCAAGATGAATCGGCCGGCCGAGGCGGTGAGCGTGTTGCGGGCGCTCGGGCCCGACCGCGGTGAACTGCGTGGGTGGCGTCCCTATTGGCAAGAACTGACGTTCGCCGAGCATCTGCTGGGCAATCATGACGCCGAGCTCATCGCCGCACGCGACGCGATGCAGCGCTATCCCGATAACGTCGCAATCGCCGGTTACGAGCTGCGAGCACAGTCGGCCCGTGGCGATCGTGCTGCCGTTTCAGCGGCGTTGGTTCGACTCGACGCCTCGTTGGCCTCGCTGGGTGAGCGTGCGACACTGCGTGTGATGATGGCGACGGAGTACGTGGCGCATCACCCCGACGATGGTCGGGCCGTGGCGCGCGCGGTCGCTGCGTGGTTCGACTCGCTTCCATCTGCCGCACGCGATGCGCCACTGATTCGTCGTCAGGAGGCGCATGCGCTGCTGTTGCTTGATCGCGCCGCCGATGCCCGCGCCAGACTGCGGCCACTGATCGGCCAACCCACCGCATCGTCGACGCTGTCGTTCGCGTTGATGGGGCTGGCGGGCGCGGTAGCTGCCGCTGACGGCGACTCGGTCGAAGCACATGGCTGGATGAATCAGATCACGGTGCGGGCGGAGGCAATGACACCGGCCGCACGCGGAATATCTTGGGGCGAGTCGCCCTACTGGCGCTCGATCATCGCCGCTCGACTGGGTGACAGCACACTCGCGCTCACCTTGCTGCGTGAAGCGCGTCGCGAGGGACTAAGCATGGAGCCGACGGTACATGCCGAACCCGCGTTCGCCGTGCTCCGCCGATGGCCGCCGTTCGCCGCCTTGCTGGCGCCCGTGACGCGTTGAGCCTAGGCCGTGCTCCGGTTGGCTCCGCGCTGGCGGTCGACGGTCCGCGCGAAGCTTCCGTGCTCCAAGGAAATAATGTGAATGGAGGCACCATAGCGCTGCAGTGCAACTGTGCACCGCGATGCAAATGTCTGCTGCTACACCTGCGAAACACCGACCCGCACCCATGTGCCAGGCGTTGCGGTAGGAATCGCCGTCAACAATTCCGGGACGAGTGGCCGAAGGTCGACGAGCCGATTCGAATGCGCGTTGACGATGATGACGCCGAACGGCAGCGCGGGAATATTCTGTTGATGTGGGAGATTCTTATCCATCGTGACAAATACGTCGCAGACGGGTGCGGCCCGTCGCATCAACTCCCCGTTTTGAGCGCCGGACCATCCCAGACCGCGAACGGTCGCGACGGAAAATGGGACGATCTCTGCCGCAAATTCGAGCGGCAGATTCTCGTCAAGAAGAACGCGCACCAGCGAGCAGGGAGTCGCGGGCGGCGTCCAACGCGGTCACCGTTTGCTCTTTGGACACGGCGGGGAATTGCCGCAGAAATTCGTCCAGTGTTTCCCCCCCCTCGAGATAGTCGAAGAGCGATTGGACCGGGACGCGGGTACCAACAAACACCGGCGTGCCGCCAAGCGTGTCTGGATCGATGTGGATCGCGTCGGTAAGGTTCATCGCGGTGCCCCGAAGATGATGAGTACTCGTCAAAGTATACACCATAGTGCGGTGAGCGGCATCGACGCCGGTAACAGCGCGGATCGCTGCAGCTCGGCGTCGGGGATCGATTGGCCCACGGCAAGGCGCCGCGGCTGTGCACAGGTCTCTCACCGTGGACGCCCGCCGCTCGCCGAGGTGAACAGCGCCACATCGAGTCCGAGTTTTCGCACGATCGCCGCGAAGCGCGGGCTACCGCGCAGCACGTCGTACCGTCGGTGTGCGAGCGGACTGTTCACCACACCGATCTCGAAGCGGTCGGCGGCCCGCTCCATCGCCGTGAGCGCCTGGGCGGTATCGCCCGCAGCTAGAAAGCCAACAGTAAGTGCTGAATGGATGCGAGGATGACGGGCGAACTGCACCGCGAGCTGCTGCGTGAGTGTTGCCGCACGCGCGATATCTCCGGATGCACCAATGACGTAGACCCCACCGGAGATTTGCGTTGGTTCGCGCGCGGCGCGCATCACCGATTCGGCTCGCCGTACGGCCACCGGCACCTGACCGCCATCGTGCAGGGCCAGCAGGGCATAGCTCGTCACGGCGGACACAGTGGAGTCGATCTCCCACGCCCGATTGGCGACGGCCATCGCCTCGGCATGCTGCCCCGCGATGGACAGCGTGAGCGCCACGTAGCCAAGCGTTACGGCGTTCATCGGGTCGAGCTCGACGAGGCGCCGCGCGGCGGTCAGCGCCTCGTCAACGCGGCCTGTGACTAACAAAAGCCGAGAGCGATACTGGTGCGCACTGGGGTTGCTGCCATCGACTCGTACGGCGCGCTGCGTCGCCTCGTCGGCCTCACGCCAGCGGTGCTGGTAGATGCGCGCCACTCCGATCGCGGCCCACCCTTCCGAGGAGGCCGAGTCGATCGCGACCGCGCGCTCTCCTTCCGCGAGCACCCGCGGTATCGCATCGATCATAGCGACATCGGTGGCAATCGCGAGCGCGATCCACGTGAGTCCAAGTACCGCATGAGCCCGCGCAAAGCGCGGATCCTTCGCGATGGCCTGTTCGAGGTACTCCCGAGCACGCACGAGTCCAGGTCCGCGGCGCTGGTAAAAATACACGCCGCGCTGGTACAGCTCGTAAGCCTCGAGATCGTCGGTGCCAGGGCCCTTAGTCGCCGCGTCGGTTGCGCCATTGGTCAGTGTGACGCGCAAAGCCCCGGCAATCGCCCGCGCGATGTCATCCTGCACCGCGAAAATGTCCGTGGCTGCGCGCTCATATGTCTCGCTCCACAGCAACAGCCCTGTCCTAGCGTCGGTGAGCTGCGTACTCACCCGCAACCGGTCGCCGGCGCGACGCACGGTACCTTCGAGCACAGCCCCCACCTGCAGGGCTTCGCCAATCGCCTGTGCGGACATTCTCTTGCCGGCGAACGCCGCTGCGGAACTGCGCCCGACCACCTGTAGCTCGCTCACCTTGCTAAGGGCACTCGAGAGTTCGTCGGCCATGCCTTCGGCGAAATACACGTTCGCCGTGTCGCCCCCCACACTCGCAAACGGGAGTACGACGAGTGTGCGCGGCGCGGTCGTGCTGGCTGCACCAGCTGCTGTGACTGCCGCGATCGGCGTATCAGTCGCCGCGGCAGGTCGCTGGATGATGCGCCAGGCACCAAATGCTACCATCGCGATCACTGCCACGATGGCGGCTCGTCGCACGTGCGGCGTGCGTGACGACGGACGCGCGAGCCGCGCGGCAGGTGCGTGTCCCGCTCCCTCCACCGGCGTGACGACGATGGCCAGTTGGCGGAGCAGCTCGGTGGCGCCGCTGGGGCGATCCGCAGGGTTCTTGGCGAGGCACTGCATCACCAACGCTGCCACATCGCGCGGGACCTCGGGAGCGCGCACGCCCAGCGGCCCTGGCGCCTCCGCGATATGCGCGGCGATCAGTTGCGAGGTGCCGCTCTTGCCCGCAAACGGGTGCTGCCCAGCAAGCAGCTCATACGCCACGACGCCCCACGCATAGAGGTCGGCGCGATGATCGACGTGTTCGCCCACGGCTTGCTCGGGCGCCATGTACGCGGGCGTACCGATACTGCTACCGACCTGGGTGAGAGTGCCGTCGTCCGCGCGCAGCGCGGCACTGTCCTGCGTGCGTGCCGCACTGATTGCCTTGGCGATACCGAAATCGATCACGACCGCGGCACCACCGGAGAGCAGGATGTTGTCCGGCTTGATGTCGCGATGGATCACGCCTTCGCCATGTGCATACGCCAACCCGCGCGCCACATCGCGTAACACATTGAGCTGGTCGTGGAGTGACATCGTGGCGCCACGTGCCAGCAGCGCACGCAGCGACTCGCCCGTCACGAACGGCATGGTGTAGTACGGCACGCCACCTGACGTGCCCGCCGCCAGCACCGGCACGATGTTCGCCTGCTGCAGGCGTGCCGCCGTGGCGATCTCGCGCGTGAAGCGTTCGACGCTGACACTCGCCGACAGTTCCGGCGCGACGACCTTCACCACCACCTCGCGGCCGAGCGCGTTCTCGCGCGCCACGAATACGCGCGACATACCACCCCCGCCAAGCTCGCGCTCGAGGGTGTAGCCGTCGCCGAGCGTGGATTGCAGCTGCGCGCGGAGGTCACTCATGGCGGACGATACTCCTGCATCAGGGCCGCCCAGCGTGGGCGATACGTGCCGCGTGACCGGCGGAAGCGTGTCCCCGCAAACGCGCACCGCCGATAATGTAAATTATCGCCAACGTTATCGCAACGCGACGTTCGCCATGAACCCTTCCAGTGGCGCCCACACATCGTCATGCGGGCGCCCCCCGACTGCTGAACAGCGAGAGCGATGCCAAAATCCGCGACGAACGGATGCGTGCCTTGCGCCGACTGCTGCAGCAAAATGTTGTCGGGCTTGATGTCTCGGTGCACGATGCCCGCTGCGTGTGCTTCGGCTAGCGCATCGGCGACGGCGGTGGCAATCGCCAAGGCATCGGACACCGGCAGTTGTGTTTCGCGCTCGAGCCGCGCGCGCAGCGATTCGCCGCGCACGTAGGGCATGACGTAATACAGCAGGCCATCGGCCGCACCGCTGTCGAGCAATCCGAGAATGTGCGGATGCTGCGACCGCGCCGTGGTGCGGATCTCGCTCAGGAACCGTTCGCCGCCGAGTGCCGCAGCCAAGTCGGGGTGCAGCACCTTGATCGCGACATCGCGCTCGTGCTTGAGGTCGTGAAGCAGGTACACCGTGGCCATACCGCCGGCGCCGAGTTCACGCTCCACGCGGTAGCTATGCCCGAGGGCGGCGGTAAGGCGTGCGAGTACGTCGCGGTGGTCAGTCACCTGCGAAACACCGACAGCAAATCGTCCACCTTGAGCTCCGTCGCCCATTGTTCGAGGTACGCGGCGTCCAGACGCACTCGGTTCAGTGCAATCAGCCGTCGAACGTCGTGCTGCTGTGTCTCGGATGTCTCCCTGCCAAGTCGGAACCACCACAGCTTGGAGAGGATGATATCCTCCAAGCTTGCGACGGGTAGCGGTTCGCTGGCACCCGGCAACGAAATCGCGACCGCACGGCGGATCGCTTCATGATTGAACGCCGACACACAGGGAAATACATCGACCTTCAGGTACGTGGTCGAATGGATCAGGTTGAACCTCCCGCCGATGGCGAGCGCCTCACGCGCTTGATCTAGGTCGGTCAGGAACGTGGCTGAAAGCTCCGTGAGCCACGACTCGAGGTGGGGCTCATCCAGTACCGTCACAATGTCGATGTCATTCGTTGCGCGGAACTCGCCGTGCACGCTGCTCGCGAACGAATCCGTCACGAAATACTCGATTCCGTGCCGATGCAATGCAGCAGCGGTCGCGTTGACCACGTCGAGCAGTTCGCTCATTTCGGTCATTCGTGATTCCGTGCGGCGGTTCGACGCTGCCACATCAGCGCAATGTCATCGCCGTAGAGCTGTCGCACAAAACGGAGCGCCATCCCTGCGGTATCCGGCGTCTTCGCGCGCCTTGCCACGCCAGACTGCAAACGTAGGCCGAAAATGCCAGCGCGCGAAGGAAGCGTGCATCTGGAGTGAGCTGGGCAATCTCTGCGTCGTAACGAGACGGCACCACGGGATCCAAGAGCACACGACGGGCGGTTGCGGTGGGGCTAGCGTTGATAAGGGCGAAGGTCGAATCTAACGTCTCGACCGTGGAGTCGAGTCACGCAAGCCGATGCGGCACGTGGATTCCCTGCGCGCAAATCTCCAAGCTACGCCGCGCTGATCGACGCCTGCAGCGCCACGGCGACCGCACTCGCATCGACAAAGCGGTCGTCCGGCGACTTCGCGAGACACTGCTCGAGCACGGCCGCCAGCGCAGGCGGTACGTCGGCCTGCTCGACCAACGACTTGGGCGTCTCATACAAATGCGCCGCCAACATCTGCGTCGCACTGCGCCCAGCAAAGGGTGATCGCCCCGTGAGCAGATAGTAGCCGAGCGCGCCAAGCGAGTAGAGGTCACTGGCCGGTCCCACGTTGATCTCGCCTCCCGCACACTGCTCCGGACTCATGAACTCCGGCGTGCCGACGAACATGCCGACCTCGGTGAGGCGACCGTCGCCGTGTGCCGGTGCACCGCTCACGACGAGCCCGAAATCGAGCAGCTTGGCGACGTCCTTCACGCCCCCTCGCTCGGTTATCATCACGTTGCTCGGCTTGATGTCGCGATGCACGAGCCCCTTGGCGTGCGCCTCGGCGAGCGCGCCGCACACTTGCGTGAGCACATGCACCGCACGCTGAGCGGACATCGGTCCGTCGCGGTGCACGATGGCTTCGAGTGTATCGCCGGGGAGATACTCCATCACGCAGTAGAACGTCCCATCGTCGCTCCGACCGTAGTCGAAGATCTGCACCGTGTTGGGGTGCGTAAGGCCCGCCGTCGCTTGCGCCTCGCGCTCGAAACGCGCGATGGCGTCGGGGGAGCCGGCCTGCGCAGGCGTGATCAGCTTCACGGCGACGGGGCGGCGCAGCATCCGGTGCTCGGCGTGATAGACCTCGCCCATGCCACCGGCACCAAGCCGTTCTCCAAGTACGTACTGGCCGAGTTCACGCGCCGCGGCTTCGCGACGGGCGACGGTCTCGTATCGGAATGAGCCGAACCAGACCATCACCGCCGCCGATCCGACGAGGGTGAGCGTGACATTGAGTACCAAGGGAGCTCGCGAGGCAGGGATGGTGCCATCCGCCAGTCCCAACGCCACGGGTATCAGCGAGGCCGCGAGAAAGATCACCATGGCGACCGCAGTGCGCCGCGCGGTATTCGGAATCAGGGTCCCGTAGGCTACCACAAGAAAAACCCAATACGTCGCCCGACCAAGCGTGATGTCGACGGGCGCCAAATCATAGACCCCAACGAGAGACGAGAGGGTACTTTCGAGCATGGCAATGAATAGGCCAACCGAGAACGTGAACATCGCGGCTTCGCACGCGCGCAGCCATCCCAGCCTTCGGGGCCGCTTATCGCGAAGCAGGACCCCAAGTATGGTCCAGGCAGCCGCCAGCGGCACGTTGACCCACAGCGAAAAGAACTCGAAGTGCGCCTCAGCGGGGCTCGGTAGCGAGGCATTCGACGCAAGGTCAGAGAGCGCTATTGAGCCGTGGCACGCGGCAAAGATGAACGAGATGAGCCGGAGACGTGACTGCAGTGTCGCGCGAAGTTCCTCGCTTCGGCTGAAATCACTCCGTCCCACGTCCCCGCGACGAAAAAGCGCGGACGCAGGTTGCGGTGCGTCTGGGTGTCGAGAACGGAGGATAGGCGATTCCTGGGTGAACGAGACGCGGCTAATGTAACTTTGATGTGCCGGAGGCGGGGCCACTCCGCATGACGCGGCCGCATGCAACACTCGGTGCTTGTGGTCGGTTCGGAACCCGGTGAACGCTGCGAGGATTCCATCTGTAGTCCCCACGCGAGCACACCGCTGACCGATTCCGACATTATGCCTCTCCGCCCTGCAACGCGACGCCTGCCACTCACCGCGCGGAGGCTCCTGCCGACCCTGCTCCTCGTGCTCGCCGTGGGCGGGTGGTCCACGCCGATCCCACCAAAGGTGCCAATGCCGATAACGCTCTTCGACTTCGCCGCCGCCGACGAAGCATCATGGGACGTCGTCAACGACGGCGTGATGGGTGGCCGTTCCTCAGGCTACGTAGCAGTCGAGGCGGGCACCCTTCGCTTCACCGGCACGCTCGTGACGCAGGGTGGCGGCTTCACGTTGGTGCGGGCTCGACGCGTGGTCGATCTCACGGGCCAGATCGGGCTCGAGCTCCGAGTGCGCGGGAGTGGTCGCCGGTTCGAAGTCGAAGTAGACGATGGCCTGCGGAGTTACGGACGCAGCGTGTCCCGTCGGGCCGCGTTCCCGTCGTCTGCGGAGTGGACGCTCGTCCGCGTGCCATTCGCCACACTCCGGAGCACCATCTTCGGACAGGCGGTGAATGCCTCGCCGATCGACCTCGCGCGCATTCGTGGCGTGGCGCTGTACATGGCGGATGCCAAGGACGGGCCGTTCCGTTTGGAAGTGGACTACATCCGGGCGTACGGCGCCGGCGAGTAGGCCGGGCTGGGTGGCGTGCTGAATCGATGACGAGGCGCTGACGGGTGTACGCCATGGCGTGCCATGAACCCTTGCCACCCTCTCGCCGAGTGCCGTAACGTATGGCCATGCCCGCGATACATACCGAGTGGACCGTCGAGATGCTGGATGCGCTCGAGGACGATGGCCAGCGCTACGAGCTCATCGACGGTGAGCTTCACGTGACGCCCGCGCCTGCTGACACGCACCAGCTGGTTGTGGGCGAACTCTACGCGTTGCTGCGCGAGTATCTCAAGCCACTCGGCGGCGGACGCGCGATGATCTCGCCAGCCGATGTTCGACGCGGCGACCGCACGCGCAATCGGGTGCAGCCCGATGTGTTCGTAGTGAGCGTGACTGACGGCAAACGGCCCGCGTATCCGTACGATCTCCACGATCTGCTGCTCATCGTCGAAGTGGTGTCTCCTGGCAACCCACGCCTCGACTACCACATCAAGCGTGAGCTCTATCTTCGCGACGGCGTAGGCGAGTACTGGGTGGTCAATCCCGATGCGCGCAACGTGTCGCGTTGGCGCGGACGCGGCGATCCGGGCGAGTTACTGAGCGAGCGCATCGAATGGTCGCTGCCGGACGCCGCGCAGCCGTTCGTGCTCATGCTCGCGGAGTTCTTCGACGAAGCACTACGGTAAGGGGCTCTGATTTCAACT
>NZ_JBDNFF010000134.1:0-20220 GCF_041689975.1 Gemmatimonas sp. | reverse complement strand
GCTGTTGGCTTGGGGTTTGAGGTTCTGGGTACTGGGTTTTGGGTTTTCAAAACTGCTTCCCCGCAATGCCGACTCTCCCGCTCCCCATTGCGGCCAGGCTCCTGCGTTGTGTATACTCCAAGATACGCCTTGAGAAACATTCTCATCTAACACCGTGGCCTCGATTCAGCTCCCCACCCACCAGTCTGACAACATCTCCGCCGCACGCACCACGTGCGCGCTGAACGCGTGTCCTGCCGGCACCCGGGTTACCGTCGTCGATATCGAATGCTCCGGTGATGAGGCCTGTCGTCTCCGCTCGCTGGGCTTCTGCGAAGGCACCAGCGTGAACGTCATCGACGCGCGCCATGTCATGCTTCTCGAAGTGCGTGGCACCCGCCTCGCGCTGGGGTCGGCGCTTACGGCCGGCATCACCGTTCAGCCCGTCAACGCGCGCGCGTAACGCGAGTGGCGCAGCGCACAACACGCGGCCACCGCGCCTCGCGTTTTCGTCAGGATCCGGTGAGTACTCTGCACAGCCCCCTGTCGCCCGACGATTCGGCGATCGTTCCCCGCCATGTGAACAGCGCGGCTGACCGCGAGGCGCTGCGGGTTGCCATCATCGGCAATCCCAACACTGGTAAGACCACGCTGTTCAACGCCCTGACCGGGCTGCGTCAGCGCGTCGGCAACTTTGCTGGTGTCACGGTCGAGCGGGTCGAAGGGGGATTCAAGGGGCCTGACGGCCGCCGAGTGGTCGTGTTGGACCTCCCCGGCAGCTATTCCCTGTCTGCGGGCTCCCCCGACGAGCAGGTGGCGCTGGAGGTTCTGCTGGGCCGCGACGCCGACCGCTGGCGCCCGGATGTCGTGCTCGTGGTCGCCGACGCGTCGCATCTCGAGCGCAATCTCTTCCTGGCCAGCCAGGTCATCGAGCTTGGCGTGCCTGTCGTGATCGCGCTCAACCAGTTCGACGTGGCCGAGGCCGAGGGACTACGCATCGACGTCCCGGAGCTGATTCATGAGCTCGGCGTACCGATCGTGCCGACTGTCGCCAAGCGGGGTGAGGGGCTCGAGCCGCTCAAGAAGGCGCTCGTCATTGCCGCCGGTCTGCCGGCACCGGCGCGACAGTTCGCGATTCCGGAGCCTGCCCAACACGCGCTCGTGCCGCTGGAAGCCTGTCTCGTGGCCGACGGCCTGTCGGCGACCGCCGCGCGCATGGAAGCGCTCCGACTACTGGGCATGCAACGGGTCGGTCCGCATCTCGATCGCGTGCCCGGACTCTCCGACGCGATCAAGGCCGCGTCCGACGACCTGCGCCGTGTCGGGTTCGTGCCCACGCGTCTCGAATCGGAAGTGCGCTACGAATGGATCGCTCAGGTGATCGAGCGCACCGTCACCCGCGCCCGACCGGCCGGCTACAACGTGAGCGATCGCATCGACCGGTTCGCGCTGCATCGCGTATGGGGACCGCTCATCTTCCTCGTGCTCATGATGATCGTGTTCCAGGCGGTCTTTTCCTGGGCGACGCCCTTGATGGACGGAATCGAAGCCACCATTGCCGCCGCCGGCCGTGCGGTGGGCGCCGTATTGCCTGACGGTGATTTGCGTTCACTCATCGTGGACGGCGTCTTCGCCGGTGTCGGCTCGGTTCTGGTGTTCCTCCCGCAGATCGCGATTCTCTTCGCGTTCATCGGGCTGCTCGAACACTCCGGCTACATGGCACGCGCCGCGTTCCTGATGGATCGCATCATGCGCCGTGTGGGCCTGCACGGGAAAAGCTTCATTCCGATGCTCTCGGGTTATGCCTGCGCCGTGCCCGGCATCATGGCCACGCGTACCATCGAAGATCCCAAGGATCGTCTGGCCACGATCATGGTCGTGCCTCTCATGAGCTGCTCAGCGCGACTGCCGGTGTACACCCTGCTGATCGGCGCCTTCGTACCGGCGACCTCGATCTTCCCGGGGCTCACGCTGCAGGGTGCGACGATGCTGATCATGTATCTGCTTGGTACCGTCGTCGCGCTCGCGGTGGCGGCGATCTTCAAGCGCACGCTGCTCAAGGGCCCCGTGCGCCCCATGATCCTCGAGCTGCCGCCCTATCGCATCCCGAGTCTCAAGTCGCTCGGTGTGTCCGTGGTACAGCGCTGCCAGCTATTCCTGCAGCGCGCGGGGACGGTGATTCTGGCGCTCTCGATCGTGCTGTGGGCGATGGCCACGTATCCGAAGGCCACGGTTGATACGTCGCTGCCGGTCGAGGTGCAGCAGGAGCAGCAGCTCGGGCACTCCGTACTGGGCCGTATAGGACACGGGATCGAACCGTTGGTGCGCCCTCTGGGGTATGACTGGAAGATCGGCGTCTCTATCGCCGCGAGCTTTGCCGCACGAGAAGTGTTCGTGTCCACCATGGGCACGATCTACGGCGTCGGCACCGCGAGCGAACAGGCGCTCACCACGCGCTTGCAGTCGGAGCGGAACGCCGTCACCGGTGAGCGTGCGTATACGCCCCTGATCGCCGTCGGTCTGATGGTGTTCTACGTGTTCGCGCTGATGTGCATCAGTACGATCGCGGTCACCGTGCGCGAAGCGGGTGGCGGTCGCATTGGCTGGCAGTGGGCTGGCCTGCAGTTCACGTATATGCTGGCGCTGGCGTGGGGCTCCGCGTGGCTGGTCTACGCGGGCGGTACCGCCCTTGGCTTCGGAGGCTGACGATGGAAACCCAACTGATCGTCGTCGCCGTGATCGTGGCCAGCGCCCTGTTCTTCGTGGGGCGCCGCGCGTACCGCGCAATCGCCGCCTCACGCAAACCGAAGAGTGGATGCGGCTCGGACTGCGGCTGCGGCTAACGTCGCTCGCTACCGTAGCTCGGCGGCGATACCGGTCCAAGCGTCATCAGCCGCCGCGAATACACCACGGACCGTCTCCACCCATTGCCGCCAGTCGGCAATGCGCGTGTCGAGTGCACCGCCTCGCAACGCATCACCAGCCAGTCCCATCATCGCGATGGCGGTGAACACGGCCTCCGCCTCTTCTTCGAGCGCCGCTTCCACCGCACGCTGCTCCGCGGCATCGCCGGGCGCTCTGGTAACCGCGATCTCGCGGATGGCCCGCTCGATTTCCTTCGCGAGCGTGGCGGCGTCGAGCAGCATCACCTGACGCGCCGGATCGCTCACACCTTCCACCGATCGACGCGCCGCCAGCAGTGGCGCGAACCAGCGATCGTGCGCAGCAACCGGCGTTCCACGCGAAGCGCCGAGCGACTTGAGTCCACGCGTAACCTCCGGCATTGCGCAAGCGCGATCGAGCAGCTGCAACCCGAGCGGTCGAAGCTGTTCGTCACCACTCAGTTCAAGCACATCGTTGCTTACCAGATATACTGTAAGCGATGATGGGCCGCCGGCGATCCCTTCGATACCGCTCAGCGACAATCGCCACGGCGTCGCGTCCTGCCACGCCACCACGAGCGTATCCTGATCGATCGTCACGCTGGCTGACGTGTCGATCTCACGGCCTCGGACGATGCCGACGACGCGCGCCTGCGCCGTGATGACCGACGTCATCAGGCGAGGATCGCCGACACGACGGCGTTGGTGTCCGCGAGATTCGTGAACACGGCGGCCGGGTCGTGTGACGCGAGCTCGTCGGTGCTGTATCGCCCGGTGGCCACACCGATCGCGCGCACACCAAGCGACCGTCCGCAATGGATATCGGCCGGCGTGTCGCCGATGATGACCATACGATCGCCCGCAATGTCGAGTCCGAGCAGTTCGAGCGCGCGACGCTGCGCGACGGCCGGCAACTCCGGACGTTCTTCGTGATCGCATCCGAACGCGTTCGCGCGAAACTGTGCGAAATCGACCTGCACCGCATTGAGCTTGGCGCGCGCGCCACGTTCGATGTTACCGGTGAGAAGTCCCAGCGTGACATCGTGGCGACCACGCAGCGCATCGAGCAGCGGCGGAATGCCGTCACACAACCGTGCCGGTGTGGTGCCCTCACGCGTGAGCTCCGCGTCGAGTCCGTGCACGTATTCGTTGAGCAGGTCGTCGAGCCGACTGGAGATGGTCGCATCGGGGAAGCCCGCTTCGCGCATTTGTTCGCGTGCAATCTGGCGATCGGTCTTGCCGTCGTAGCGATAGCTGGTATCACCGGTCGTGCCGAATACACGCAGCAGGGCGTTTTCCATAGCGCGGCGACCGGCGCCGTCGGACCAGAGCAGAGTACCGTCGATATCAAACAGAACGAGCTTCACGAGGTCTGGACTGAGGATGAAACGGAGGCGGAGCGTGCCGTCGTGGGCTTTGCATGCGCCGTACGCGACAGCAAGAGCCCCGCCATGATGAGCGCCGCGCCGAGCAGCTGCCAAATGGTGGGCTGCTCACCAAGCATGAGCCAGGCGAAGACAATCGCGACGATCGGCTGCAAGTTGCCATACATGGCGGTGCGCGTGGCACCGAGCACGCGTACCCCGCGATAAAACAGCAGATACGCCACCACCAGCGCTCCGATGCCGGCGTAGGTCACCGCACCCCACTCCGTGAGCGACACGCCGCCCCAGTCGAGTGCAATGAGGTCGGGCAACGCGATCGACACCAGCACCAGCGCGCCGCTGGCCATGGTGATCGCCGAGAGATGCAGCGGATTCGTGGTCTTGGTGTACGGCTGCAGCAGCACGCTGAAGGTGGCCCACGCGATGCTGCCCAGCGCAATCAGCCCCGCGCCCAGCATCACGTCGCGCCCCCCCTCGAATCCCTGCGCGCTGCCCACCACGCAGGCCACGCCCAGCAACTGCAAGCCGATTCCACTCCATCCACGCAGTGGCAAACGCTCACGTCCGAGCATCCATGAAATAACTGCGATCCACGCCGGTCCGGATGCGACCACCAGCGCGGCCACGCCGGCGCGCGTACGCGACATGCCGAAGATGAAGAACAGCTGATACACCCCGTTGCCGAGCAGACCGAGCAGCGCCAGCGTGATGATGTCCCGTCGCGACGGGAGCTTGGTGTCGCGCACGAAAGCCGCAATGACCAACAGTACGATCGCCGCCATCGCGACCCGCAGCCCGTTGAACGTGAGCGGCGAGAGCGTGCGCAAACCCGCCTTCACGACGCTGTAATTGATCCCCCAGATCAGCGACATGAACACGAGCCCGAGGTCGGTGGTCCCGAAACCCGGACGGGGTACCGCTACTGGAGACTGGGATGATGTCATGATATGGAAATCTAGGCACCTCGCTCGAGACTCGCGCGCCGTGGGTAGAATCCTCGCCGCAGGATCAGTAACTTCCGACATGCATGTTTCCTTTGCGCTCTTTGCCGACGCGGCGAACATCTCCCAGGAAGGGAAGCTCAACATCCTGGGCGTGTTCGACGCCGTCCATGTGGGTCAGCTTCCTGCCCTGCACCCACGGGCCACCTTCGTGGTGCGCATCAAAGCCGTCCCCGGCGACGCCGGCGATCATCCGATGACGCTGCGCTGGGTGAACCCGCGAGGCGCCGAGCTGTGGGTGTCAAACGCCGAGCTCTCGATCGCCCCGCCGCCACCCGGCACCACGGAACTCGACATGCCGGTGATCGTGCAGCTCGACCTGCCACTCGATCTCACCGGTGACTACCGCATGATCGTGGAACTGCGCGACGAAAAACGTGGGGAAGCGCTGCTGCACGTAAAGGGGCAACAGCTGGTTCCGGGGGCGGCAGCAGGGATGGTTTCTTAGGAACTGATTAGGGGCGCTAGGAATCAGGGGCGCCAGGAATCAGGGGCGTTAAGAGTAAACGGCGCTAGGAATGAACGGCGGAACAGCGAACGGCGCGCGCGGTTCGTTGTTCCGCTTCTCATTCCTGGCGCTTCTCATTCCTGGCGCGGGTTATTCCTGACGCAGTTCGTTCCTGGCGCAGTTCATTGCTAGCGCACTGCGCAGTGCGCAGTGCTACAGTACGCGCCGTACGCCAATAAGCTGTTCCTTCAGCCGCGCCGGCAGCTCCGCTTCCACGTGTATTCCTCCGCGTGCGAGTGCGCTGTGGATCATGCGGCCGTCGCCGGTGGCGATGCCGACGTGCGTGATGTGGCGGTCGTCGCGGTCGGAGAAGAACAACAGATCGCCGGGTGCGTGCGCTGCGGTCACATCGTCGGTCACTAGCGTCGTGTCCTCCGCTTGTTGCCACGCGTCGCGTCGCAGCGGGACGCCGTGCAGGGCGAAGATCCGTTGCACGAAGCCCGAGCAGTCGACGCCCCAGGGTGTGACGCCTCCCCACTGGTAGCTGGCGCCGGTGAACAGCGAGAGCGCACTGCGCACGATGGCATCGCGGTCGCGCGGAAATTGTGCGGCGCGCGCCGCTGGATCGATCGCCGCACCTTCTATCAGTTCGAGCTCCGGCGCCACGCGTGCACCGAGCGGCAGCGCGCGTCGTTGCCCATCGGCGGCGCGCGTGACACAGCCCAGTGAGATTGGCCACGTCGCTTCGGTGCCCATGAACGGCATCAGATATCCCACGTGTGTCCATCCCTCGTAGTCATCGGCGCCGCGCACCTGCAGCCAGTCACCGCGTCCGTCTACCAGCTGCAGCACCTCGCCGGCCAGGAGCTGCGAGGTGAGCGGTGCGGAAATGCGCGCTTCGCCAAGGAGCGGCGCGATGGCCGAACGGACGGTGAATCGGTCGGCAGTGGAGAGCGTCAGTGCAGTGCCCAACGGAGGTCTCTCAGCAAAAGGGAAACGGATGAATCGCGAGAACGGATCAGGCGCGGGTGTCGGCCACGCCGGGAATGCCATCGCGACCGTGTGCGGTCACCACACCGCGCTCGATCGCGCTCCACCGCAGCGCCGGCCACCGCTTCGATGCGGGCCAGTGGCAGCTCGTCGGCGGCGGCGAACCCGGGGATGGTGTTCAGCCGCGACGCTGCGAACAACACGTCGCCGTCGAATGACGTCCCGCACCGCGTGATCCGATGATGCCTGGCCGCTGTGGTTACACGGGCCAACGGGGAAAGCTGCGCCTTGGTGAGCGGCGTGCTGACCGCCACGGACACCAGCGTCGTGTTGCGTCGGACCGACGCCATCAACGCGAACGCGGCCGGCGCATCCTGTCCACGCAGTGAGCGCACCGCATCGAGAAAACCTTCGCGTCCGTCGCGTGCGCCGGCAATGATGCGGCCCTCGTCATCGCGCACGTCGCCGAACGCATTCACCACCGCGAAGGCCGCCGCCAACTCGCCCCCGCTTTCGGCCACACCGATGCCCACACCGATGCCCACACCGCCCTTCATTGCCGCCGACGGCCCCACTGCCTTACCCACCAATGCGCCGGCGCCCGCACCAACACTGCCTTCCGCGATCAACGTCGCGGACGCCTGGTCGCAGGCCACGTACGCCATGTCGGCGGTCGGACGCGCCTCGAATCGGCCAAGCGGTGCCAGATCGAAGATCACCGCCGTGGGGACGATCGGGACCACGCCGCCACCAACCGGGAACCCGCGTCCGCGCTCCTCCATCCAGCGCATGACACCGGCCGCCGCATCGAGCCCGTAAGCCGAACCACCGGTCCGCAAAAACGCATCTGTGCGGTCGACCAGATGGTCGGCGTCGCAGGTGGCCAGTTCGCGCGTACCACTCGCGCGACCGAGGAGCGCAGCACTACAACGAAATGGAGCACTGATGCCGCGAATGACGCTGCATCCAGTGGCGCCGTCGTGGTCGGTGGCGTGCCCGATGGCCAAGCCGAGCTGCTCCCAGGGGGTCATCCCGGAAAGTTAACGCGACTCCTGGATCAGCTGGGCTATGCGCGTCTCGAGTTCGAGCAGCGTAAACGGCTTGGCCAGCACCGGCCGACCGGTCATGCGGATGAACCGCGAAGCGCTGGCACTGTGCAAGTTGCCGGTCATGAACACCACCCGGCCGGCCTGATCCGGATCCCGCGACTCGATCAGCTCGTACACCTGCTCACCCGTCAGGCCCTTCATGCGCAGATCCAGCAGAATCAGATCGTACGAACGGCCAGCGAGCAGGTCGAGCGCGTCGGAACCCCCCTCCGCCACGTCCACCACGTAGCCCGTGTTCCGCAGGAAACGGCTGATGGCGCTGCGCAGTGTGGCCTCGTCCTCGATCAGCAGCAACGACCGCGTCGGTCTAGGGGCCACCACAGCGGTTCCGCTGTCGTCGATCATGGCCGGCAGATCCGTTGGCTGCGCCGAAGGCAGCACCGCCGACACCGGGAACGAGAGCGTGAACACGGCCCCTTCACCGGCGTGCGAGTGCACGTCGAGCACACCACCGTGATCGCGCACGATGGCGTGCGTAATCGTGAGACCGAGTCCACGATGACCGTGCTCGGCACGCGTGGTGAACATCGGCTCCACGATGCGCGAGAGATGATGCGACGTGATGCCAGGGCCGGTATCACCGACCTGGACGTCGACACCCTTCACGCCTTTGCGCGTAAGCACGCGGATGCGGCGCTCCCCATCGTAGCCCATCAGCGCCTCCTCCGCATTCACCAGCAGATTTGCAACCGCCTGCTGCAATTGGATCGCATCACCGGAGACGGCCGGAAGATCGTGTGCTGCGGCGAACTCGACGACGATACCATGCTCGCGCAACCCGTAACCGTGCAGCTCGATCACGCGTCGCACCAACGAGTTCATGTCTACGAGCTGGCGTTCGCCGACCGTGTGCGGTGCTTCACCGGTCGAGTCGAGGAGCTGCGCCACGATCCGCGACGCGCGGCGCGCCTGCTCGCAGATCTCTTCGATGGCCCGACGATCCTGCGCTGGCATCGTGGTGGACGTGGCCTGCAATTCGGCCACCGCCAACAGACTCGCCAACGGGTTGTTCAGTTCGTTCGCTACCCGACTCAGCGACTGGCCCACCGCCGCCATCCGCGCCTGCTGTGCGTTCGACTCGCGCGCGATTTCGGCGTTCGTGATGTCGCGAATGATGCCAAGCGCCCCGACCACTTCGCCGTGTTCGTGAATTGGCGCGGTCGTGATCATGCACAACCGCGGCCCATTCACACCAACGAAACGCATCTCCCGCCGCCGACGCTGACCGGCCAGCGTATCGGCCACCATCGTCATGGCCGTTTGGTGATCGGCGGGGTGCACCATCACGGAGAAGTGTTGCCCCAGTACCTCCTCGCGCGGCACACCGGCTTCGGTGAGGAAGCCTGCGTTCACCGAGGTGAACAGCCCGTTCAGATCGCAGGTACAGATCGCATCGGTCGCCGCTTCGACCAAGCGCATGTTCAGCGATTCGGAGCGCTCCCGCGCGCGCGATTCGGCCCGGCGATCGGTGATGTCGTGCAGACACGCCACCGTCCCCGTGACCTGTCCCAGTTCGAACAGCGGCGCCGAGCTCACGCGCACTAAACGGCGCTCGCCATCAGCGCGCAGCACCTCGCATTCGTAGTGCTGCCCTTCGCCGTTGCGAGCCAGCCGCTCGAACGCCTGCACGCTCTCGATCCAGTCGGGCGGCGTGAGGATGACGACCGCCTCGCCCTCGAGATTCAGACGACGAAAGAGCACGTGCGACGCCGGATTGGCGAACATGATACGACCATCGAGGTCGGTGATCACGATCGCGTCCGATACGGTCTCGAGCACTTTACGGTGAAGTTCGGCCAGTCGGTGTGATTCCGTCACGTCGTCGAACGTGATCACACAGCCGCCGTCGGGATGCGGCGCCGCCAGCAGCGAAAACAGCCGACCAGTGGCATCGTCGCGTATCAGTTCGCGGGTCGGAACCCCTTCCGCCAACGCGCGAGAGATGAATCGGTCGACCGCATCCGCATTGAGCGTGGAACTGCTGCCGACGAGCGCATCGCGGAACCGGCGACCCAGCAACCCGGAGATCGTCATGCCACACAGCTCCGCCGCACGCGCGTTGCAGCGACTCACGGTGAGCGATTCTTCCAGCACCACGATACCACTGGCCGTGCTGTCGAACGCTACCTTCCACTCGCGGGTCGCCTTCTCGACTTCCTCGAACAGTCGCGCATTCACAATGGCAACCGCCACCTGATCAGCGAGACGTTGCAGCACCTTGCCGTCCTCCTGATCGAACGGACGCTCGCGATTCATCACGGCGATCGACCCGATTGTGCCGCGGCCGGTGATCAGTGGCGCGATCACCATGCGTTGAATCGGCGCGAGGTGCTGTACCATGCGATGCAGCGCCGTTTCCGTGCTCCCGTCGTTCAGCACGATCAGCTCGTTCGACACGACCGAACGGCCGATGACGCTACCCGTGACAGGGAGATGCACGCCGCTGAGCACGTCGGCGCTGCCGATCGCGGCCACGATGTGCAGATACTCGCCATCCCGCAGCGCCACACAGGCGCCTTCGACGCCCAGCAGCGAGACGGTATGTCGCAGGATGAGTCGCAGCACTTCACCGAGTCGGAGTGACTCACTGACGGCACGCGCGACATCGGCCAGCGCCTCGGTTGTGCGGCGTTCGCGCTCACTCTCGGCGTACCGGCGGGCGTTGGCGATCGCAGTGGCGGCCTGCGACGCCATCGTGGCCAACACTTCTTCGTCTTCAGCCGTGTAGACATCGGCGTTCGTGGAGTACACCGCCAGCACGCCGAGCAATCGAATGCCGACACGCATCGGTACCGCGAGCACCGACGTTGCAGCACCCGATTCTCCCACGACGTCGTACATCGAGAGCGGCGGTGCGAGTCCCGCGCGTTCACGGGCGCGGTCGGCTTCGCGATCACCAACGCGCACCGGACGGCCCGTGCGCGCTACTTCCGCGACGATGCCTTCGCCCAAGCGCACCGGTCCGCGGGCCCGCTCGGCACCGCGCACGATGCGCAGGCCCGTGGTCAGGATGTCGGCGTCGAGATCGGGGACCAGCACGGCGACGCCATCGGCGCGCACGGCCAGCTGTGCCTGACGCGTCAGCTCGCGCATGATCTCATGCTCGTCGAGCGAACGAGTGAGCGACGCACCGGCCTCCTGCAGACGCAGCAACCGCTTATGACGCTGCTCCGCCAGCTCGCGAAGGGCATCGTAGGCCACGCGGGCCGCGAGATGTCGCGTGATCGCGCTGATGTCGCGTCGGAGTATCTCACTGGGACGACGACCATCACGGGGACCGGACAGCTTCACGATGCCGAGCAGGTCGCCCTCGGACCCACGCAGCAGCGCGACAATCAGGTCGGTCGGCAGCCAGGTCTGACCGTCGCCGGCCGGCTGGGCCTCGGCGCCGAAGAACTCGCGCGACACCCAAGGATCGCTGCCGTCGAGCAAGTGCAGATCACCGACGCGGAACCGCTCCAGATGCGCCAGGCGACGACGCCAAACGGCGCCCGGCAGCGGCTTGAGCGCGAGTCCCGTGAGCGACGTGGATTCCGGCTGTCCGGCCTGCACGACCGTAATTGGATTCAGCGAAGCGTCGCGCAGCGAAATGGAGACCCGTTCGAAGCCCATCCCGTGCAGCAGCTCCGCCGTGACCTGCACGCGTGCGACCGTCGACTCGGCGCGATCGATCGCGTCAAGAGACTCGGTCAGCGACAGCGCTGACAGACTGGAGGGGGGAGGCAGGGTTGGAGACATCTGACACGTAAAGACGAACTGGCAGAGGCGGTCGAAACAATATACTGTCCCGCTCGCTCGAAGTCAGAATGTCCAGCTTCTGAAGAAGTCGATGCCGATCTGCGGCGGCGTCTGCTGGAACGTGCGACTTATTCCAAGCCGTCCACAGGCCTGCGCGCTCGAGCCGGGCTCGAGGCCAAGCGCCACGCTCAATCCCACGTCGAAACGCCGCTCCACCTTCACCCCGAGGCCCTGCGCGAAAAGGGACAACGCGTCGCCGCCTCCCGAGGTCTGGCTGGACAACCCACACAGCCCGGTGCTGAAGGTGAAGTAGGTGTTTCGCGCGATCTGACCGCCCACGCCGACTCGAGTCGAGGCCAGAATGCCCAACCCGTTCTCACGCAAATTGGCCGCGTCACCCGGGTTGAGCGCCGTTGGCTCAACCTGCACCACATCGAAGCGGCCGCCGGCCAGACGGCTGGACAGATAGCTGCCCGCCAAACGGAGCGCGAGCGTGGCGCCCTGCTCGGCGTACGGTGTGCCCAGTAGCGCATAGGCGGGCTCGCCAGTGACCAGATAGCTCAACAGGTCGCTCTCGGGGAGCGGCGGGTTGTCGGCACTCGAGAGGGCCAGCGACGGACGATTGATCGTGCCCCCGATGTTCACGCGAATACGGACGTCCTGCCGGTTCGAATTCGGACGCGTTTCCCGGATCGTGTGGAGGGCGGTGATATCGAGCGTGGGCTCGAGGTCCGGATCGCCGAAGAAGCGCACGAGACCACGCTCCACTTCGAAGCCCGGGCGTGCGATGCCGAGGTTGAGCTGGTACGTACCGCGATCCACCGTGAGCGAGTCGGCCAGCGCGAGACGCGGCACCTGTCCATCACGCGACAGCGCGCGCGTAACGCGCAGTCCGCCACCGAGCTTCAGGTTCGCTTCCGGAGAGCGCAGCCACACATCGTCGCCGATGCTCACGCGCACGTTGTCGAGCTGCAGGTTCTGCATGATCGCCTGCGGTGCCGACGGCAGGAGTCCGTTCACACCGAACCGAGTGGTATCGATGATATCGAGGTTGTCGGTAAGGTCGAGCGCCCGGCGCTGTGCGAGCGCGCGAATGTACACGCGCCCACGATCGATCCGCACTGCCCCCTGCACGCGTGGCGTATCACGCGATCCGGTCAGCGAGAGCGGTGTCGTGGTCGTCATCACGATCGACGCCGTTCTCGGCTTGTCGATCGCCTGAAACTCGTTGGCGGCCAATCGCAGATCGAACGACGGATTGGCGATCTCCCGGATGCCGATCGAGCCGCTGATGCCGAGTGAATCTGCGGGTGCACCACTCGTCGCGCTGATGCGACGAATCAGTATGCTGTCGCCGAACAAGCCGATGTCGGCTCGTGCCTTGTCGAGCCGGATGCCGAGGTTGTCGAGCGACAGCGAGGCGCTGTCGAGGCGCACTTCGCCGCGCAATCGCGGGCGATCCCAGCTGCCGGTGAGTGCGACATCCGTGAACAGCGTACCACGGGCGCGCGTGACGTCGGGAAACACCGATTCCAGGAGCGAGAGGTCGGTCTGCTCGGTCACGATGCGGCCGGTCAATGGCTGGTCCAGCTGCCGCTTTCGATTGGCGACCAGGGCGAGGTCGAGCGGCAACGACGCGGAGGCCTGTACCGCCGGCTTGCCACCGAGACGCAAGGCGCCATCGACATTCAAGCGCAGCGAATCGTAATGCGCCTTGGCGAACAGATCGCCGAATCGCACGCGGCCGGCAACCGCATCGCGCAAGTCGATGGTCCCATCGAACTGCGGCTGGTCGCGCGTGCCACTCAACAGGATCGTCGCCGACGCCGTGCCGCGCGTCAGCCCTGACGTGCGCAACAGGCGACCGACATCGGCGAGTGCCACGCGATCGGCATCGACCCGTACGCTCACCACGCCGCCGGCCGCCAAGCCGCCGCGCAGCGAAATGCGACCGGTGTCCGTGTGCTGCAACACCAGCGAGTCGAGCGAGCCAAGCGTTCCACTCTGTGTACCACTCTGTGTATCGCTCGCGCCGGGCATGAAGCGAAGCATCGCCGGCGCCACCAGCGCAAAGCCACGCGGTCGTACGGACGCACTGTCCACGCGCAGATTCAACGTGTCGATAGTCACCACGCTGGAATCACCACTGCGCGCCACGCCACCGGCAATCGCCGCGCGCGACTCCGACGGCGTCCGCATCTGCACACCGAATCGTTCGGCGAGACCACCGCGCAGGGTGGACTGACCCGCCGCCGAGGCGATGTCGATACCGGCGAAGCGCGCGGAGTCCATCGTGGCTGACAACAAACCATTGGCACCGCGCAGCACATCGCGCACCGTCAGATCGACTGACGCCCGCTGCGCACGTGATGTCGCGACGATCACCTCGCGGGCATCACCACGAAGTCGCAGGTCGAGTCCACGCGTATCGGTGGTGTCGATCGAACCGGAGAGTTGGCCGGAGAGTTCGATCGATCCGCGCAGGGTAGCGCCGGCCAGCACGAACGCCCGCTTGGTGGAATCGGTGGGTGACAGCCACGGTCGTAGTCCGCCCAGCGAATCGACGACCATCGAGATCGCCAGCGAATCACGCCGCGCTTCAGTGATGCCGAGTCCACCCTGCGCCGTCAGTCGGACCGCAGAACTTTCAATGGTAAGCGTATCCACGCGCACGTGCCCCGCATCGAAGAACACCACGGCGGTGCCACCGAACAAGCGGGCATCGGCGACTCTCGAGAATTGGTCCACCGACGCGCGCAACGAACCGCGCAGCGTTTCGATGGTGGACGCGCTCATGTCCACGGTACCGAGCATCGAGAGCGACGTGATCGGAAAACGATTGTCGCCGAGCAGGTTCTGCAGATTGCCGCCACGCAGGCGCCACAGGCCGGTGGCACCCATCTCGGGCTCGAGCGCGTCGGCGGTCCCGGTGAACGACACCTCGCCACCTTCACCGGCGAGGGTGGTCTGCACCTCGAACTTCTCGGCCATGCCGGCCGCCTTGATGCGACCCACGGCCGAACCGCGCAGCGGCAGCGACGGATACGACCGCGACATCGTGGTGTATGACAGCGGCACCGCCTGCATGTCCACGTCGAACTTCACCCCTTCGGTGAGCAGCGTGAAGTGTCCGCTGCCGGTGAAACGCGACGGCTGACCGGGTCCGTCCACATGCTCGATGTCGGCCTTCGAGAAGAAGGCATCGTACCAGAGCGAGTCGAGTCGCATCGTACCGCGCAAGAACCCATTGAGCTCGGGGAAGAGCGGATTCACGAAACGCGGTGTGCGCATGTCCAGCTGCCGAAGTTCGAGATCGACACCCTTGAGGATCGCTTCCGCCGGCGTGTAGATGTCGACCATGCCGCGTACGCGAGCACGCGAGATGGCCCCGGGCACATGCGCGTCGGCGAAGGTGAGTTGCGCGTCGTCCAGTTGCCAGTTGGTGACCGGTCCACCGCGCGCGACGACACGGCCCGTCACGTCGCCCTCCCAGTCGTACGGGAACGGCTCGCCGTTGAACCAGCGCAGCAGTTCGGTGTTGGCCGGCAGCAGTTGGAGATCTACGTTGTTCACGCGCAGCACCGGTCCGCCCACGGCAAACGTCATGTTGCCCTTGAGCCGCGATTTCAACGCACGCGCGTCCATGTCACGCAACCCGTATTGGATAATCGCGAGATTTTTCGGGTCGTTCTTGATCGTGATGAAGGTGCTGCCGCCACCACTCCAGGGCAACGTCGCGTTGATCCAGGAGACGTCGGCCATGGCCACGCTGTCGCCTTTGAGCTTCACGTCGTAGCGCACCGGCAGGCCGCTGCCCCACACCACCTTGGCTTCGCCATGCGCACCGGAGTTGGCCAACTGGAAGCTCACGTTATCCAGCCAGAGCGAGTCGGCGACTATGCGCACCGTGCTCGTCATGTTGCGGAACCAGAACGGCGGATAGATCCACACGACGTCCATCTTCCGCATGGCCAGTCGTACGCCTGCCGAATCAGGATCGGCGAGCCGTGAGCGGCCCAGCGCGAGCGCGCCGCGCACGAAGCGGTATACGCGCACGAAGTGATCGCCTTCGCGGCGCACTTCACCGTCGAGTCGCGTGAGATTGAACGTGAGTGCGCTGTCACGCTTCGCGCCCTCGAGCGTATCGGAGAGTACCCACGGCAAGCGGGCCGTGAAGGTGAGTTCGCGAATCGTAGTCGTATCGATCACAATGAACTCACCGAATCTGCTCCTGGACTTCGACGCGAACACGCCTTTCTTGCGGAGCGCGCGCTTCCAGTTCCAGTCGCCGTTGCCGTAGTCCTGCATCGTGATCACGGGACGTGTCACCTCCAGCGACTTCACCACGATGCGACGATCGAGCAGATCGCGCGGATCGTAGCTGGCCCTGATCGGACCGGTGCTCAGGAACGGTGTGCCGTCGGCGCTGCGGATATCGATCGAGTCGATGGTGATGTCGGTGAACAGCGTGCCGCTCACCTTGCCGACGTACAGCTTTCCCGGAATGGTCGCCGAAATCACCGGCACCACCACGCGCATGATCGCGGCGCGACCGCGATCGGTTTGCGTGAGCGCGGCCACTCCGCCCATGAGCAGCGCTACGATGGACAGGAGCACGGCGGCTGTGGCGAGCACCACCGTCCGTCGACGGATGCGACGCGGCCCGCGCTTTGCCAACAGCGGTTCGTCACCGAGTACGTCATCACCGACCACGTCGTCGTCCCGCCGTTCGTCGGGCGTTGATTCGTCGCGCATCAGAAGGCCTGTCCGATCCAGATGCTCGGATTCAGACGCCGGAGGAAGCCGGCGCCGCGCGTGGGGCGAAAGCTGTTCGGACAGCCGCCCGCGTCCTGCTCCGAGGGCGCACCGCTGGTGCCCGAGGCGCGTACCGACAGCCCATTCCCGGGACTCACGCAGTACAGCGGTGCAATACCTGCCTGCAGCGGTGCGTTGTAATACGCGGCGCCCGCCGGCAAGCGATAGCCATTGTAGCCCAGATCCACACGAATCGCGCCGAACGGTGACGCAATGCGAATACCCATGCCCGGCGTGATCTTCACCGCCGGCCCTTCTTCACTCAGTGACACGGACTGCGACGACGCGCCGCGATTCCACAGGCGGCCAGCGTCGGCGAATATCGCGATCTGCAGCAGCCTCGGCGCAAGCGGACTCGGGACCTGCGCCTCCACATTGCCCACGACCAGCGTGTTGCCACCGGTGGGAACCACACGCTCCGTGATCGACGTGGAGTCGGCGCGGTAGACCGTTCGTCCATTCGCGCGGACGGTATCGTAGCGACTCACGATGTACACGGCTGGCCCAAGCTCATTCTGGCGGAAGCCGCGCACCGTGGTCGGGCCACCGGCGTACAAGCGCTCCTGCGGCGGAATGAATCCGCCGGTACGCGGCGTCTTGCCTCCACCGTACACCACACCGGCACGCAGATGCGTGACCAAGCTCGCCCCGCCGCGCAGCGCGCGGTACCATGACACGTCACCCGTGCCACGATTGAACTGCTGCGTACGGTCGGAGCCGATGAGTGTGCTCGCGTGCCGCACGTTCAACCGAATCGTGGTGCCACCAGTGGGACGCAGCGGATCGTTCCTTCGCTCGCGCACCACGGCATATTCGAGCGCAGCCAGCCGGTTGTTGCGCTGCAGAAACGTGCGCGACTCGTTGTCGCAGGCATTGAACACGGCGCAGAAGAACGCAGGTTCCGCCTCGGTGCGCCCTAGCTCCACCTGATACGACAGCGTACTCGGCACGCGCGCGATGGGGAACGGATCGGTGACCGACAGCGCGCCACCGATCGGCGTGCGGCGCAAGAAGGCCTTGAACTCGGACAGCGTGGAGCTGAACACCGTGAGCGACGGCACGCGCGACTGATTGGCGCGTACCGGCTGCCGCATCGTCATCGATGTGTAGTAGTTGAGCGTGCGGCTGTACGGATCGCTGCGCGCCTGGCCCTGACACAGATCCGGCGCGCCGTCGAGTGGAGCGCCGATACCGATCTTGCTCACGCGGCCCGTGAGCTCGAGACGCTGCGCGAACGGCAGGAAGTCGCGATCGGTGAGCGAGCCTTGCATGCGGAAGCAATCGAGCGTGGCCCATCCCAATCCACCGCGCGCCGCCCAGCGATCGCCTTCCACGAGGCGCACCACAAGATTGACGATCGAATCGCCCGCCGGCTGGATGCTGTCGGGCTGCAGGTCCACGCGCTGAAAGGCGTCGGTTTGATAGAGGTTGCGCTGCGCGTCGATAATCGCACGCGCCGAATACCAGTCGCCCGTGGTGAGCGCCATCGCGCGACGCACGGTGGCGTCGGACACACGGCGATTGTCCGTGCCAGCGTCCACTTCGAGCGCGATACGACCCAACTTGGCCCGCACACCGGGCACCACCGAGACTTCGACATCGGCGGTGCGCTGCACCGTGTTCGTGGTGTACGCCACCAGCGCTTCGGCCTGCGGCCAGCCCTTATTCCGCAGCCGTCGCACCAGTGTGTCGCGACCGGCTTCCAGCGCCCCGCGATCGAACACGCCACCAACCGCCAGCGGAAAATCGCGCGCCGCGGCGCGCACCTCGGAGTTCAGATCGAGTCCACGGAGCGCGAGTGCTGTAATACGCATCGGCTCGCCTTCGTGAATCGTGAACGTGATCTCGATCACACCCGGCTTCACGGTAACGACGGTCGTATCCACCGTGACGTCGAGGAAGCCACGTCGACGGTACAGCGTCTCCAGCCGCTGCACGTCACGCGTGAACTCCACGGGATCAAGGCACCGACGCTCGCCTACCACCGGCAATCCCGCCAAGGACGACGGCGTGGTCGCCACCGTCGCCGCGAGGGCCACGGCCGGATATTCGCGATTTCCGGCGAATCTGAGCGCGCGCACTTCGCGGTCGCCGCGATCGCAGGAAAGATCCTGGGCGGCGGCCGGACGCGCGACCGAAAGGACTGCGAGCGCGAAGAGGAGATGGACGAGAGGTCGCACGTTCTATAGCGTTGAAGCTCACGTGGGATCGTCCTTCAGTCAACCGCACATGCCATCGATTCGCCCGTCTCGTTCGTTCTACTCGCTGCTCTCGCTGTGCGTCGTGGTGGGTACCGTGCTGGCCGGCTGCCGCAGCGGCGAGGCGACCCCTGACCGTCACGCGCTCATCGACTCGCGCGATTGGTACGATCCGCGTTCGCTCGATCCGGCCAACGCCACCGACGTCCCCAGCGGACGCGCGGTCGCCTATCTGTTCGACGGCCTCACCAAATTCACTCCCGCCGGTCAAGTGCAGCCGTCGATCGCGCGATCATGGGACGTCTCCCCCGACGGCCTGCGCTACACCTTTCACCTGCGCGCCGACGTTCGCTTTCACGACGGGGCGCCGCTACTCGCCCGCCACGTGATGCAATCGTTCCGCCGCGTGCTCGACCCAGCCACGAAAGGTGGCACCGTGTGGCCGCTCTACCCCATCAAAGGCGCCCGCGCCTTCGCCGACGGAAAAGGCACCACACTCGGCATCGAAACGCCCGATGACACGACGGTCGTGATCACACTCGATGAGCCGTTCGCGATCTTTCCAAAGTTGCTCGCCATGCCGGTCGCGTCGATCCTGCCCGACTCGGTCGGCGCCGACTTCAGCGAGCACCCCATCGGCACGGGCCCGTGGAAGCTCGTGGAGTGGAAGCACGATGACTACCTCAAGTTCGCTCGCAACGACACGTACTTCGGCGGCGCGCCGTCCATCGATACGCTGATCGCCCGCATCATCCCCGAGCCCTCGACCGCCGTCGCCGAGTTCGAAGCGGGTACGGTCGACATTCTCTACGTGCCCGAGGACCAGACGCGCGACTGGGAAGAGACCGACACCAAGAAGGCCACGCTGGTGAGCGCGCCCGCTCTGCGCTTGTGGTACATGGGCGTGAACGTGACGCGCGGCCCGCTCAAAGACGTGCGCGTGCGACAGGCCATCGCGCACGCCATCGATGTGCCCACGCTCCTCGCGCAGCTGCTCGCCGGTCGCGGCACCATCGCCGCCGGCGTCATTCCCCCCACGCTCGAAGGCTTCGACAAGACACGGCAGCCGTACGCGTACGACACCCTGACCGCACGCAAACTCCTCGCCGATGCCGGCTACACCAATGGCATCGACCTCGAACTCTGGAGCTCGCAAACCGCCCCCATGCCGCGTCTCGCGCAGGCGATCCAGTCCTACCTCGCCACCGTCGGCATTCGTATCAAACTCGTGCAACGCGACGCCAGCTCCATGCGCGCCGCCGCTCGCGCCGGCCAGACAGATCTGGTGGTTAAGGACTGGTACGCCGACTACCCCGACGCCGAGAATTTCCTCTATCCGTTGCTGCACACCGCCAACCGCGGCGCCGGTGGCAATGTCTCGTTCTTCAGCGATACGACGTTTGACCGTTTGGTCGATCGGACGCGACGCGAGCGCGATGCGACAGTGCGCGCCGGGTTGTACAGGCAGGCAGACTCGGTGGGATACGCGCAGGTGGGCATGGTGCCGCTGTTCTTCTACAACGAGGTTTATGCGGTGCAGCCATGGGTAAAGGGGTTCGAGGTACCGGTGATTTTCAATGGGCAGAGATGGGAACGGGTTCGGTTTGGAACTACTGATGAGGGGCGCCAGGAATCAAGGGCGCCAGGAATTAGGGGCGCCAGGAATTAGGGGCGC
>NZ_JBDNFF010000133.1:0-2711 GCF_041689975.1 Gemmatimonas sp. | reverse complement strand
CGCCCGATCGGGACGGCCGCCGTTCTTGTGTGAGGATCCACTCCTAATCTGCCATCATTCTGACGGCACATATTTTGCGGGCTCAGCTGTGCAGAGAGAAGCTTCTGTTTAGCCGTAGCGCCACCTCCAGACAACAGGATGGTCTCATGAATACGTACACAAGATGTTGGTTGCTGCCGTCGCGATGTCGCTCGCCCCGCTGGCCTCGGCGTCTGCTGGAAACAATGGGCTGACCAAAACCGTGGTCCCTGAGCCTGCGACGTACGTCCTGATGGCTCTCGGCTTGGCCGGCTTGGGCATTGTCGCTCGCCGTCGCCGCAAGTAAGCGAAACTGCGCTGAGCAACGATGCGACGACGCAACGCCCCGGTCGAAAAACTGTGGCGTTGTTCGTTTCGGGCATCGCGGTTTCGCGAGCGCGGCGCAAACAATATGTTGCGGTAGTGATACATAATGTCGCAGCGCCGCACGGTTTCCGCGGCACAGTCCGGTATTGCGTCAGTCGCGGAGGGCCGTTCACTTACGGGATGCGACGCCGTACGAGGACCATTTGGACGACGGGTTGGTGGACTTTTGCTCGAACCCGGCGCGGTCCGTTGTCCCTCATCATTCTCGCGGCGCTGGGTTGCGCCGCGGGTCCGTCGGGATCGACCCCGGCCGACGACCGACGATTCGACGCGCTGGACGCGACGGAGCTCGCCAGCGCGGTGCAACTCACTCGCGCACTGCCGTCGATTGCCAAAGACGCACGGATCGTGTCGGTCACTCTTGAGGAGCCGGCGAAGGGCGCCTTACTGCCAAGCGGCAACGCCCCGCGACAGGCCCGTGTCGTGACGCTCGACATGTCTCGCAATACGACAAGCGAGACGCTGGTCGATGTCTCGGGGAACCGCGTGCTCGACACCCGAGCATACCCGGCGTGCACCCGATGCTCGATGGCGATGATGGAGCGCGGGCTACTTCGGCGACACGACGGAGCGTGGGCGTCTGGTGCGCGCGTTTCCCTCCGTCCAGGAACGACCGCAGGATCCGGCGTTTATGCGACCAATCGAAGGCGTCAGTGCTCTTGTCGACCTGACCACACAACGCGTACTGGCTATTGCTGACGGTGATACCGCACCAGTGTTACCAATGCGCCGCTTTGCTCCCGACGTAGCCCCGCCGGCACTCAACCTTTCGAAGCTCGTCCCTGCTGGCACCGATGTTCGCATGACCGGTGGGACGATTCGGTGGCGGCACTGGCGACTGCATGTCGCCACGCATCCGCGCGAAGGAGTCGTGCTCCATCACGTCGCGTATACAGACGGCGCTCGCGAACGGTCGATGCTCTATCGCGCGTCAGTGTCCGAAATGGTCGTGCCGTACGGCGACTCGGGGCGAGACTGGGTCGTGCGCAATGCGCTCGATGAAGGCGAGCTTGGTCTCGGACACTTCGTTTCATTGCAAGCCAACGTCGACGTGCCCGCCGGCGCGATGTTTCTTAACGCCCTCGCCGTCGACGGCACCGGCATCGTGCGTACCCAACCGCGCGCGGTCGCGGTGTACGAGCGCGACGGAGGGCTGGCGTGGCGATTCGGCACGCAGGCACGCCGTAGTCGCGAACTCGTGGTCGAATGGATTTCGACGCTTGGCAACTACGAGTACGGCTTCGCCTGGACTTTCCACGAAGACGGCGTGATTGAACAGCGCGCGACGCTGATGGGCATCATGTCGGCGAAAGGCACGCGCCGATGGCCGGCGGACTCCGTAACGCGCGCGGACGCCCACGGACAACGTGTGACCGACGTAATCGTGGCGCCGCATCACCAGCACTTCTTCGCCTTTCGGCTCGATACCGACGTGGACGGCGCCGCACACCAGCAGGTGGTGGAGGTCGAGGGACAACCGTCGGCCGCCGACGACCCGCAGGGCGCACACTCGGGCATGCAATGCACGCGTACGCTGCTCATGTCAGAGCGCGCGGCGCAACGATTCACCTCGTCATCGGCAGCGCGGCGTTGGGTCGTCGAGAACACCGCTGTGCGCAATGCCGTGCGCGGCGCCGTTGGGCTGAGTTTGGTGCCGAGCGAGAACGCGCTTCCACTGGCCGACACATCGAGTTGGATTCGCAAGCGCGCCGGTTTTCTAGACGCGCAGTTATGGGTAACACCGTATCGGCGCGACGAATTGTATGCCGCCGGCGACTATCCCAATCAGAGCCGCGGCGGGGCAGGATTGCCGACGTTTACTCGCGGTGACACCTCCGTTCGCGATACCGATGTGGTGCTCTGGTACATCATGGGGATCACGCACTTGCCCAGAGCGGAAGACTGGCCGGTCATGCCGTCGCACGTCGCGGGGTTCAAACCGGTACCGACTGGTTTCTTCTCGTCGAATCCGCTGGTGCGCGACGCGAAATAAGTGACACGGCATGTTCGTGAAGCTACGCCAGATACGCACTTCACGGACCTCGTCCCGGCGCATCTCACAGATCGGGTGCTCGAAGTGTTTGGCAGTACAGATGCCCTCGCGCGCGCCTTCTCAAACAAAGTGGCGAAGAACCGCGTGTGGACAACGCATTTCGATTCAATTCCTTTCGCCGGCCCGACCGAGTGCTGCCGGTCGGATCAAGGCCGGAAAGTCGGTGACGCCTCGTCTCCTGCTTGGCGACGAAGCGTTGCATCTGTTGAGCTACGGCGAGTCGCCGCTGATCGTGGCATTCGCGTCGAGCGTG
>NZ_JBDNFF010000132.1:0-25625 GCF_041689975.1 Gemmatimonas sp. | reverse complement strand
GTCGGTTCCTGAAACCGGGTTCTGAGTCCGACATGACACGCGTGCTGGCGATGCAGGAGCGCGTGGTCGCTTCGGCGGAGCGAGAGGCCTATCTGGCGTCTCTCGCGAACCGTCGGGCGCGCGCCGCTGCCGTGCCGGCACATTTTTGGGTCTTTGAACACGCCAACGAATCCGGTCGTTTTGTCGAATTCACGGAGGCCGCGAGCGATGACGCTATCGCCGCCGCCCATGAAGGCGGCCAGATGCCCGGACTCTGGCGCGAAGTACAGGGAGGCTGATATGCCCGCGCGACGCATCACGGTTGATGGACGCGAATGGCAGGTGTACCCCTCCGGATTCCTCACGCAGTACGTCGGTGATGAGTTCGGATTGATCTTTGTGTCTGGATCCGGAGGCGAGCGTGATGTGCGGGTGACACGCTACTCGCCGATGGGAACGCGCGCGCGGGAGCAATCGCTCGCCGAGCTCGAGAACGCACAGCTGGTCGACCTCTTCCGCACGTCGCAGCCGGGCGCGCGCTCTCCAGAGGCAGGCTACCGCACGTGACCGGACTTCCGGGCACAGCAGGCCCGGAGACGGTTTCGGGGCGGGGCGAGTCCGCGCAATTCGTCGACCTGCAGGTGCATTCGACCGCATCGGACGGTGCGCTGCCACCGGCGAAGGTCGTCGAAGCGGCGCGCGACGCCAAGCTGTACGCCATCGCGCTCACCGATCACGACACCGTGGACGGCTTGCCCGAAGCGATCATGGCCGGCGCTGAACTCGGTGTACGCATCATCGCCGGTGTCGAACTCAGTTCGCATTTCGACGATGACGAGCTGCACTTGCTCGGCTTGCACCTCTCCAATCAAGACGCGATGCGGTCGGCGCTGCTCGAGCTGCAGGCCGGCCGGGTGCAGCGTGCGGTGAAGATCGTCGACGTACTCAATCGGCACAGCATTCCGGTCACGATGGAGTCGGTACTTGCCGAGGCGGACAAAGGCGCAGTCGGTCGTCCGCACATTGCCCGCGCGATGGTGGCTGGTGGCTGGGTGCGCGACTTTCGCGACGCGTTCGATCGGTGGATCGGCTTCGGACGTCCGGCGTACATGGCGAAGGAGCGCTTCGACGTCGCCGACGCGATCGCGCTGGTGCATCAGGCCGGCGGACTTGCCGTGTGGGCGCATCCCGGGGATTCCGCGACGCCCACGCGTATTCAGCGCCTCGCCGACCTGGGACTCGATGCGGTAGAAGTCTTACACCCCAGTCATCCGCCCTCGCTCTCACAGCGTCTCTTCGACAACACAGAAAAAGCCGGACTCCTCCCGAGTGGTGGCTCCGACTGGCACGGAACGCACGATGGTCCGCGCCGTCTCGGTGGACAGCTGGTGCCCAGGATCTGGCTCGACTGGCAGGAAGTGCGCGTGGCCGAACGCACGCTTGAAGGCGCCACGTCCCGGACGTCCTGATGCCGAACCGCGTCGCGCTCGTCACCGGCGGCGCGCGGCGCGTGGGCGCCGAGATCGTGCGCAGCTTCGCACTGCGCGGCTACGATGTGGTGCTGCACCACGGGAACTCTCCGGATGCCGCGGCCATGCTCGCAGCTGAATTGCGAAGTGCACACAACGTGCGCATCGAGATCGTACGGGAGGATCTCGCCGACGTGCACGCACCGGCGCAGATCGTCGCGGCGGCCCTGCGTGCGTTCGGTGCGCTGGATGTCGTTGTAAGCTCGGCGTCGGTCATGATGACGCATACCTTCGACGCCGTGACGCCTGACGAGTGGGTGCAGACGTCGGCCGTCAACCTGCGTGCGCCGTTCTTCCTCATGCAGGCGGCGGCACGGGTGATGCGCGACGGTGGAGTCATCGTACAGCTGTCCGATCACCTCGCGTTCGAGGCCATCTTCCCGCACTTGATTCCGCATCAGGTCACGAAGTCGGCGCTCACGCAGCTGGTGCGCGCCACCGCCTCGGCGTTCGCGCCGCGCCTGAGAGTCAATGCCGTGGCGCCTGGACTTGTGCTGCCGCCCGACGACTTGTCGGACGACACCATCGAACGCTTTCTACGCGACGTGCCGATGGGCCGCCGTGGCACGCCGCTCGACGTCGTACAGGCGATTCACTTTCTGGTCGACGCACCCTATGTCACCGGCATCGTGCTACCCATCGATGGTGGCCGTCATTTGCGCCGATGAGTGGCGCTGACGGACGGGTGCCATTGCGTTTCGGTCGCATCGTGATCATCGGCGGCGGGTGCTATGGCAGTTGGTACGCGCAGCAGCTCACGCGAGCCGCGAAGGCGGGTGCGCTGCAAGCGAGTGAGGTAGTCGTGGTCGATCGGGACCCCGCGTGCCGCGTCGTCGCGTTGAGGGAGGCTGGCCAGTACGATGGCCTTCCCCTCCGAGTGGAAGTCGCAGAGTGGGATGCGTATATGCTGGCCTGGCTGGGGCAGGGGCCGCTGGCGCTCGCCAGCGACGCCATGGTCCCCTCACCACTGATGCCGCATGTGTGTCTCGACTGGCTGATTGCGCGTGCGCGGGCTCGTTGGCCGGACCGCCGTATTCGCGTCGCGCCACTCGGTCAGGCGCCTCCCACGCCCTGGGAGCGGGCATCGCCCGACGGGCGTCACTATGTGAGCTATGCGACGTGGATGTGCCCGGTGAACTGCATCGAACCCGAGCGCTGTCCGCACACCCGCGGCATCAGAGACTGGAGCATGCCGCCGATGATGCGACAGTTCGTCCACGACACTCCGACCCTCCTCGGTCCCGTTATCTTTCACTGTGTTCACCGCACGTACGGCGTCGGAATGATCGATGCCGCCGCGATTGCGGATGCTGATCGGCAACTCGCTGCGTGGGGCGCTTCCGGCCCCTGCGCTGTGCTCGTTGGAACAGTCTCGCACTGTCACGGAGCGCTCGGCGTGCTGGCGGTCGATTGAGTCTTCTTCTTCTCCTCGACGACATGTCCGACTCCCGTCCCGAAAACATCGTCATCATCGGTTCCGGTCCTGCCGCGTGGACCGCCGCGATCTACGCGGCGCGCGCCAACCTGAATCCGATCGTCTTCGAAGGCGAACCGGTGGGCACCGAGCTGCCCGGTGGCCAGCTCATGCTCACGACCGACGTCGAAAACTTTCCCGGCTTCCGCGAAGCGATCAGCGGTCCCGACCTCATGGACCGCATGCGGGCGCAGGCGATCCATCACGGCACGCGCGTCGTGTCCGAGCTGGTCAAACAGGTGCATCTCGCCTCGAAACCGTTCGGGATCGTGCCGAATTACTCGGCCCCATTCACCGCGCACACGGTGCTCATCGCGACCGGCGCCGCCGCGAAGTGGATCGGCCTCGACAACGAATTGCGACTGGCTATCTCGGGCGGTGGCGTTTCGGCCTGCGCCGTCTGCGACGGCGCCATGCCGTTCTATCGCCAGAAGCGCCTTGCCGTCGTCGGCGGTGGCGACACGGCAATGGAAGAGGCCATGTATCTCACCAAGTTCGCCAGCGAAGTCGTCGTGATCCATCGTCGCGACAGTTTTCGCGCGTCAAAGGTCATGGCCAATCGCGTACTCGAACATCCCAAAGTACGCGTGATCTGGAACTCCCAGGTTACCGACGTGCTCGGCGACGACTTCATCACGGGACTGCAGCTCACCGACACCGCGACCGGTGCCGTGAGTGATATTGAAGTCGGCGGGCTGTTCGTGGCCATCGGGCACACACCGAACACGAAGTTCCTGCAAGGCCAGCTCGACATCACCGAACATGGGTACATCAAGGTGTCGTCCTGGCGCACGGAAACGAACGTGCCGGGCGTCTTCGCCGCTGGCGACGTGATCGATGATTACTACCGTCAGGCGATCACCTCGGCCGGTACCGGCTGCATGGCGGCGCTCGAAGCGGAACGCTGGCTCGCGCATCACGGCATCGGTGAATCGCCCGTGTTGGAAACGGCCGAAGCACCGGTACCTGCCACCCCGGAATCAACATTCCCGTGAGCTTGCTCATGCCGCAGCAACTCACGGTTGGTCCGCTTCAGGAGAACTGCTGGCTGCTGGCCGATCCCGAGAGCGGGAAGGCGGTCCTCGTCGATCCAGGCGACGAGGCGCCGGCGCTGCTGGCGGCCGTAGACGCCACGGGCTGTACGCTCGAAGCCATCTGGCTCACGCATGCCCACTTCGATCACGTGGGCGGAGTTGCCGGAATCGTGGCCCAACGACCCGTCCCGATCTGGGTGCATCCGGAAGACGCGTTCTTTTACACGAACGCCGCCAGCAACGCCGCGAACTGGGGTGTCGTCATAGACAATCCGCCACCGGCCGATTACGAACTCGCCGAAGGCGACCGGATGCAGCTCGGAGCGTACAGCTTCGACGTCTGGCATTTGCCTGGACATGCGCCGGGACACGTCGCCTTCATCGGTCACGGCCTCTGCTTGTCGGGCGATCTGCTGTTCGCCGGCTCGATCGGCCGCACCGATCTGCCGCTGTGCAACCCCGCGGCCATGCGTCAGTCGCTGATGAGAATGGCTACCCTCGGCCCCGAGACTCGGGTATTTCCCGGCCACGGTGTTTCTACGACGATTGCGCGAGAGTTGACGTCCAATCCGTTCCTGCGTGGTGCCGCCCGGCCACTCGGCAACTAAGGGTTTTCTTCTCCGTCCGGTTTTTGCATGTCGCCGCTCCCGTCTGCCAGAGTCGTTTTGCGCGTTGTGCCACTGCTCAGCGCCCTCGCATTCGGTGCCTGCTCGACCATTACGGAGAGCAACACGAAACTCAGCAACTATGGGGCGATCACGATTACCGGGAAGAACGCGGCCGCCGGCCGGGCCACGGCCCGGATCACCGCCGTATTTTTTCAGGGGCGCTCCGCGACCGCGCCCAATAGCGCGTTGCAGCAGGGAGACCAGTGCGCCTATGCCTTCATCGACAGCACGACGGGTAGCGCTACCGGTTCGCTGAAGGTCGGCGATAGTCTCGCGCTCACGTTTGCGGGCACGAGTGTGGCAATGCCGTACTCGACGACGTTCTCGCGCTACGAGCCGGCCATCGGCACGGCGCTCTCGTATGCGGTAGGTGATGCGGCGACGATCGGCATACTTGGCGTGTCGGGTGCATTCCCCGTCGCGTCGATCACGGTGCGGCTCGCGGAGCCGATCGTCCCCGGACCGCTCGTGATCCCTGCCGCCGGCTTGCCGCTCGATGTGACCTGGAACGCCACCAACGATGCTACTGCCGCGATTATTTTATCGGTGCGCTACGGGGCCACACCCACCGCCGCGGTGCAGAACGAGCAAATTTACTGTGCCCTCGAGGACGACGGCGCGTTTCAGGTTCCCGCCTCCGGGCTTGGTGCGTTTCTCGCGTCTCCGAATGCCCTTCGCTCGGTCACGTTGATTCGCTGGCGCTCGCAGGAAGTGCGACCCGACGCCTCCAGCTTGGCGCACGTCGTTTCAACCGTTGACACGATCGTTCGATTCCCCTGACCGCTTCGAGGCGGTGAAGCCGGTGGCCACTCGTATCGAGAAGGACCCGCTTGGTGAGTTACCGGTGCCCGCCGAGGCACTCTATGGCGTGCAGACCGTGCGCGCCGTCCATAACTTTCCGATCAGCGGGCTGCGTCCGCTCGAGCCTTTTGTAATCGCGCAGGTGTGGATCAAGAAGGCCGCGGCGATGACGCATCGGGACACCGGTCGACTGGACGCGCGCCGCGCCGAGGCGATCATCGCGGCCGCAGACGAAGTGCTCAGCGGGCAGCATCGCGATCAGTTTATCGTCGATCCCTACCAGGCCGGCGCAGGAACGTCGCACAACATGAACGTGAACGAGGTGCTCGCCAACCGCGCCAACGAAATGCTCGGTTGCGATCGCGGCGCGTACTCGCCGGTGCATCCGAACGACCATGTCAACATGGCGCAGAGCACCAACGATACGATCCCCACCAACATCCGACTGGCTGTGCTACGACAGCTCCCGGAGCTGCTCGCCTCCATCGACGCACTGCACGACGCGCTGGCGCAGAAGGGCGTGGAATTCGACGGCATTGTCAAGGCGGGCCGCACGCATCTGCAGGACGCCATGCCCATCCGGCTTGGACAGGAGTTTACCGCCTACGCCGGGACACTCGCACGCTGCCGGAAACGTATCGTCGAGGCAGCCGACTACCTCAACGACCTCGGCATCGGCGGATCCGCCGTCGGCACCGGCGTGACCGTCGAGCCCGCGTACCCAGCGCTCATGAACGTGCACTTGAAAGCGATCACCGGCATTTCCTCGCTGCGGATTGGCAGCGATCGGATTCAGCTTATGCAGAGCATGGGTGACGCCGCCGCCGTCTCCGCCTCCCTGCGCGGTCTCGCGCTCGACCTCTCGAAGATCGCGAGCGATTTGCGCCTCATGGTGTCCGGTCCGCGCACGGGGCTCGATGAAATCGTCCTGCCCGCCGTGCAGCCTGGATCGTCGATCATGCCGGGTAAGATCAATCCGTCGATCCCCGAAATGGTGAACCAGGTTTGCTTCCAGGTCATCGGATGCGACACCACGGTCATGATCGCGGCAGAGCATGGGCAGCTCGAGCTCAACGTCATGATGCCGGTCATTGCGCACAATGTGCTTTTTTCCGTGCAGATCCTCACGAACGCGATCGCTGTGTTCAGCACGCGCTGCGTCGAGGGGATCGTCGCCAACGCGACGATGTGCGAATACTGGGTAGAACGGTCCGCCGCGCTCGCCACTGCGCTGATGCCGCAGATCGGCTATGCCGCCGCCGCCGAGATCTCCAAGCGGTCGGTCAAGGAAGGCACGCTTATTCGCGAACTGGTCGCGCGTGATGGGGTGCTGCCGCCGGATGAGCTCGAGGCGATCCTCGACCTCCGCAGGATGACCGAGATCGGGGTCCCCTCCGGGAAGCACGGCTCCCTGGCGGGCGGCTGAGCGCCGACGCCTCGGACTTTTCCGCCGGAGAACTTGTCCGCGCGACCCGGGAGCCATAGACTCGACGTATGCGCATTACGACGTGGGCGGAATACGGACTCATTTGTGCCTTGCATCTCGCGCAACGCGCGGGAGAAGGGCCCGTGACCGGACGGGAGGTGGCGGCTCGTGAGAAGTTACCGGGCGACTACGTTGAGCAGATCCTGTTGCGGATGCGCCGCGCCGGCATCGTGAACAGCACGCGTGGCGCCCGCGGTGGGTACTCACTCGCGCGCACTCCCGACAAAATCTCGGTGCGCGACGTGATTCAGGCCTCGGAGCTCACCACGTTCGACCTCCACTGCATCAGCCACCCGGTTGACGCCGAGCGATGCGCGGCGGCCGAGAACTGTAGCATTCGCCCCGTCTGGCTGCTGCTCCAGCAGCGCATCGACGAAGTACTCGAGGGCGTCAAGCTCAGCGATCTGCTCACCGACGAGGCCTCGGTGCGTGCTCGCGTCGGCCTTCCGCCCTACGCCGCCGTTCCGGATCTCCCCGGCGCGTTACCGATTCTGCAGGGCTGACGGCGCCAATGGGTATGTGGGCGGAATGGCGCGCGCAGCGTGAACGGAGCCGGCGGGCATCCAAGTACCTCGTGCAGTTGCTGCGCTCACCGGAGCCGGTCGACGTCACGTGGCTCGTGTCCATCGGCGTTCCGGAAACGGTCGCGTGGCGCGAGCTCACGTTCGCCAGTCGGGCGATCGGCTTGATTGTCGCCGAGCGCGACGCGCTCGATGACCGCACCGCCTCCGATGTGTCCCACCAGCTGGCCCCTGTGATCACTCGGGAGGCGAGGCAGGGCGTGGACCTTGGTCGCGACTGGGGAGAGCGCTGGCGGGCCTACACGGCCGCGATGGCGGTGCGAGGCAACGTGGAGACCCCGGCCACTCGGCTCGCGCGCGTGCTCTTGGCCGGAACTGGGGCCGGTGAGCCCTCCAGCGAGCAACTGCGTCGCGCCACGCAGTTCGTGCTCGACACCCGCAGCGCGGCCAACGTCGCGCTCCGCGACGTGTTCGGCGTGGCTTCGCTTCCCGATGACATTCGGCCCTCCGCATTACGAGGCTGACCGCGACCAGACGGCACAGACGGCACAGACGCGACGAAGGGGAAAGATGGCGGATGCCACCTTCCCCCTTCGTTCGTCCAAAACTCGAGTGCCGAAGGCCGGACTCGAACCGGCACATCCTTGCGGATACTGCGACCTGAACGCAGCGCGTCTACCAATTCCACCACTCCGGCAGCTCCTGAAGTCACGCACGAGAACAGCATTTCGTACACGATTCCAGCAGGGCCGTAAAGAATAGACCGAAGCTGCCCCTGAAGTCAACGCCATCGCGCACTCTTCATGTGTGTCGGGGTATTACGTTTCGTTCCAGCATGGCAAACACGGACACGGAAGAACCCACGGAACTGATCGCACGGAACAAGCGTGCGCGGCACGACTACGAAATCCTGGACACCTGGGAGTGCGGAGTCGTGCTGACGGGCACGGAGGTCAAGGCGCTGCGCGAAGGGCGCGCCAACCTGACCGATGCGTTCGGCGTGATCAAGGACACCGAGGTGTTCCTGCTCAACCTGTATATCGGGTCGTACGGGCAGGGCAACGTGTTCAATCACGAACCCACCCGCACGCGCAAGCTGCTCATGCACCGCCGCGAGATCCGTCGCCTCATCGGCGCGGTCGAGCGGCAGGGTCTCACGCTCGTACCGCTCGATCTGTACTTCAAGAGTGGGCGCGTGAAAGCTCGTCTCGCACTCGTTCGTGGCAAGCAACAGCATGACAAGCGCGAGGACCTCAAGAAGCGCGACGCCGAACGCGAGATCGCGCGTGCGCTCAATAAGCGCTGAGCGGCTGAGCTCATGACGCTGCTTGGCGCGCTCGCGCTCACACTGCAGCTCTCAGCGGTCGCGCCAGCGTTGCCGCCCCTTCCGACGCTCACGGTGCGCGCTGGCGCGCGACTGCAGTCGGTGCCCACCATCCGTCACCCGGATGGCGGTATCGCCGTGCGTGCCGATGTGCTGGCCGAGGCGCTCGGTGGGCAAGTCGTGACGGAAGCTTCCGGCAGCGGGCGCTATCGGTTCGAGGTGGGCACCACCGGATTGGATCTCGAAGCGGGAAGTGCGCTCGTGGTCGCGGCCGGCGATACGATGCCGCTGCGTGCGGGAGTCTTCCGGAACGGGGGGCAGCTGTACGTACCGCTCGCGTTGGCGACCGAGCTGTTGCCGCGCCTCGGTGCCGGCGTCCTCTTCGATCCGGACAAGGCGGAGCTGCGTCGCTTCTCCACGGTGACGGTCGCCAGGCGCCCGCCGGCCACCCGTGCGCCACAGCCGCGTGTACGCGTCGACACACCTGGCCCGGCCACTCGGACGGCGCCCGTCGACAACGTCCGCAACGCACCAGCCGCTCGCTCCGCGTCGCTCCGGCAGCGCGTGGTCGTGGTCGATGCCGGCCACGGTGGGCCTGACAACGGCATGTCGGGACCGATCGGCGTACCGACCAAGATCTACGAGAAAACCATTACGCTCTCGTTCGCCAAGGCGCTGCGCGCCGCGCTCGAGCAACGCGAGATCCAGGTCGTCATGACGCGCACTACCGATACGCTGATCGCCCTCGGCGATCGCGGACGTATCGCCAATCAGGCGAAGGCGGATCTCTTCCTGTCCGTGCACGTGAATGCCGCCAATCCGCGCTGGACCAATCCGGGCGGGGCGCGCGGCTTCGAGACGTACTTTCTGGCCGAAGCGAAAACCGAAGACGAGCGTCGCGTCGCGGCGATGGAAAACGAAGCGATCCGTTTCGAGACCGACGCCGACCTTACGCGCGATGATCCGCTGGGATTCATCATGCGCGACATGGCGCAGAATGAACACCTGCGTGAGTCTGGACGTCTGGCCGAGCTGCTGCAGCTGGGTATGAAGCGGGTCCATCCCGGGCCGAGTCGAGGAGTGAAGCAAGCGGGCTTTCGGGTGTTGGTCACGGCGTTCATGCCGGCCGTGTTGGTCGAAATCGGGTTCGGGACGAACAAGCTTGAAGCGCAGTACATGACCGATGCCGAGCGGCAGCGCGAGTTGGCGTCCACGTTGGCCGACGCGGTCGTGCGGTATCTCGAACAGTACGAACGCAAGGTAGGAGGCGGCGGGTGATGCGGGCCGTTCCTCGTCTGACGTTGGTAATTGCATCGTGGCTGGTGGGTTCAGGATGCGTGTACTACAACGGCATCTACAATGCGCAGGCCGAAGCGCGTCTGGCCGACGCCAGGCTGCGCCGGAATGACGACGGCGAGGCCACCACACGCTTTCAACGGTCTGCCGCCATCGCTGAAACGGTGTTGGTGCGGCATCCGAAGTCGAAGTGGCGGAACCGCGCGCTCTACATCGCGGCACGCAGCGGCGCAATGGCGGCGCAATGCGAACGCGCGATGCCGCGACTGCAGCAGGTGATGGCTGGCACGACGTTGAATACGGACGAGCGGGATCGATCCCGATTGGCGCTCGCCTCCTGCGAGGTGCGCACGGGACTCAGCGCCGACGCGAGGCCCCGTCTGGATTCGATGTTTCGCTCGGCCGATCGCGAAATCGCCCGACAGTCGCGCATCTGGGCGGCGCGCGCCGCGCTGAGCATGGGAGACCGCGATGCGGTCCCGGCCTACCTCGGCAATCTCGATGCCGGCGTGCTGCAGTGGGAGCTCATCAGCGCGTCGATGTCCGCGCGCGAGTACGCGCGCGTCGAGTCCTTGCTTGTGCAGCGCGCCCGCTTGGGTGATTATCGCGAAGACGTCACTCGCGCGCTGCGTGAACTGATTACCGATGGTCGCCATGATGCAGCCGAGCGTATCGTCGCGCAGTACGATGCCGCTCGCGTCCGGGACGACAGCCGCGCCCGCATGCACTTCACGCTCGGGGACGTGCACGCGCGTTCTGGTCTCGATTCGATCGCCCGGAGGCACCTGTACGCGGCCCGCACCTTGTCGCAGCGCGACACCGTCACGGCACGTGAAGCGAATGCGCGCCTGGCCTTGCTCGATCTCAAGCGTGTCTCATCGGTGCGCGAACTCGATACACTCGTTGCGCGACAGGACAGTGTGGTCTGGCGTACGCGTTACGCCCGTGAGGTCGCCGACCGGGTACTCCTGTTCCGGTTGCTCGCTGGCCGTGGGGATCCCGAGAACGCCTCGCTGTACCTCGCCGCCGAGATTGCGCGTGACTCGCTGCGCGCGCCGCGACTCGCCCGCACGCTCTTCCTGCGCATCGCGCGCGAATCGCCGTTGTCGCCACTCGTGCCCAACGCCTGGTACGCGGCAGCGCTGCTGGAGCCGGATAGTGCCGCTGCTTGGCAACGCCGCGTGCTCGCGGACTTCGGGAACTCCGCCGTCGCGGCCCGGCTGCGTGGAGAGGACCCCGCCGATCGTCCGGACTTTGTGAGTTCGCCCGAGTTGCTGACATTCAATTGGACCGACGCGCTCCGCCTCTGGTCCGACAGCGTGCGCAAGCTACGTCTTCCTCCCAAGCCCGCCGGATCTCGGTGAACACGTGACAACAACAGCAGCTGAACAGCAGGAGTGGATCGTCGCGGGACTGTCGTTTCTTAACCCCGTCGTCCTCGCCGCCGGTACGGCGGGCTTCGGCAAAGAAGTCGAGGATGTAATCGACCTCTCGGCGATCGGCGGGATCGCTACGAAGGCGGTCAGTGTCGCTCCTCGCCACGGCGCCCCGCCGCTTCGCGTCAGCGAGTTCGCCGGTGGGATGATCAACGCGATCGGCCTCGCCAACCCTGGTCTCGACGCGGTTCGGGCCGACTATCTGCCGTGGCTGCACCGGGCCTACCCGAACACTCGCGTGATCGTGAACGTGGTCGGCAATAGTGTGGATGACTTCGAGACCGTCGTCGGTGGTCTCGACGACATGCCCGGCGTCGATGCCTTTGAACTCAACGTCAGCTGTCCGAACGTGAAGGCCGGCGGCCTCGAGTTCGGTGCCGACCCCGTCGCGCTCGCGTCGTTGGTGCGCGCGTCGCGGATGAAGACCTCCCGTCCACTTTTCGTCAAACTTTCGCCGACACTGGGCGCTGGCGTGGTCGATGCGGCCCGCGTGTCGATGGAGCACGGCGCCACCGGCCTGACGCTGGTCAACACCATGCCCGGATTGGTGATCGACGCATCGCGTCGCAAGCCTAAAATCGGATTCGGAACCGGCGGCGTGAGCGGCCCGGCGCTCCTCCCCATGGGATTGCTGGCGACGTGGCGCGTGCGTCAGGCACTGCCTGGTGTTCCCATCATCGGCCTGGGCGGCGTCAGCACCGGGAACGACGCGGCACAATATCTCTTGGCCGGCGCCTCACTGGTGGGCGTCGGGACCGCCGCCCTGCGCGATCCGCGCGCGCCGGAACGGATCGCGCGTGAACTGGCAGCCTGGGCGGACCGGCAAGGGGTTCGCGATCTTCGATCGATCATCGGCACCCTCGAGTGGCCGTCGTGAGTTCCGATTCTTCCCAGACCGTCGGAACGACGGTCACTCCGATCGTCGCCCTTGACGTCTCCGATCGCGTTGCGGCGAAGTCGATCGTGACCCGGCTCGGAAGCTCCTGCGGCTTCTACAAGGTCGGGCTCGAGCTGTTCGCGGCCGAAGGCCCGGACATCGTGAGCTGGCTGCGCGACGCCGGAAAGTTGGTGTTTGTCGACTTGAAGCTGCATGACATCCCCAATACCGTTCGTAGCGCCGCGCGCGCTGTCGCCCGCCATGGCGCATCGCTGCTCACGGTGCATGCCTGCGGCGGATCGGAAATGCTCCGGGCCGCCGTCGAAGGGGCGACCGAAGGGGCGACCGAAGGGGCGACCGGGGCCGCTGCCGCCGCGGGTGGCTGCGGCATTCTCGGGATCACAATCCTGACGAGCATGGACTCCGCCGGGGTCGGCCAGTCGTGGGGGCGAAGCGGCATCGATGTCACCGCCGAGGTCGTCCGACTGGCTGGATTGGTGAACGGCGGCGGTGGCGCCGGAATCGTCTGCTCCGGTCACGAAGCAGCCGCGGTCCGTGCGACCTTCGGTGAGGCCTTGGGACTACTCATTCCAGGCATCCGGCTGCCCGGCGGCGACGCCCACGATCAGCGTCGCATCATGACACCGAAGGCCGCCGCCGAGGCCGGTGCCCGGTGGCTGATCCTGGGGCGGGCGGTCACCGGCGCCACCGACCCGATGGCGGCCATGGAGCTCGTCGCGGCCTCACTTGCGGCCGCGGCCTAAGTCCGCTAGGGTTCAGGTCTTGCCTGTTTTCGGGCGAGATTCTAGGCCAATCCGCTGGCCACATTTGCTTCGCTCGTGCGCGGAATCGCTGCAATGCGATGCTTCATGAGCGATGGACGCATGGGGAGTCCAGCCGGCCGGCGCAATCCGGTGCGGGAGACTCCGTTGACGCGAGAGCGCCAAGGTGACCCGTGAAAGTTCGGAGCAGCGTAAAGCCGATCTGTGAGCACTGCAAAGTCGTCAAGCGACAGGGCGTGACTCGCATTATCTGCAAGCGCAACCCCAAGCACAAGCAGCGTCAAGGCTGAGGGGAAGCGTAACACATGGCACGTATTGCTGGCGTCGATCTCCCTCGTGAGAAGAAGGTTGAGATCGGCCTGACCTACATCTTCGGCATCGGTCGCAAGACCGCCCAGAAGATCCTCGCTGCCGCGGGCGTCTCGCCCGATCAGCGTATCCGCGATCTCAATGACGCGGACGTCAACAAGCTCCGTCAGGAAATCGAGCGCAACATTCGCGTCGAAGGTGCCTTGCGCACCGAGATCGCGATGAACATCAAGCGCCTGATGGACATCGGCTCGTACCGTGGCACGCGTCACCGTCGCGGGCTCCCCGTGCGCGGGCAGCGCACGCACACGAACGCGCGCACCAAGAAGGGGCCGCGCCGCGCTATCGCGGGCAAGAAGAAGGTGACCAAGTAAGCCATGGCTACCGCAAAGAAAACCAAGCGCGTCGTCGAGGCCGAAGGCATCGCCCACGTCAGCGCCACGTTCAACAACACGACCATCACGATCACCGATATGCATGGCAACACGGTGTCGTGGGGCTCGGCCGGCAAGGCGGGCTTCAAGGGGTCGAAGAAGTCCACGCCGTTCGCCGCCACGGTGGCGTCCGAGCAGTGCGCGCGCGAAGCGCTCACGCTCGGCGTGCGCCGAGTGCACGTGCGCGTGCAGGGTCCGGGCAGTGGCCGTGAGTCCGCCATTCAGGCGCTCGCCTCGGCCGGCCTGCAGGTGAAGTCCATTCGTGACGTCACCCCGATTCCGCACAACGGCTGCCGTCCCCCCAAGCGTCGGAGGGTCTAAGACATGGCCCGCTATACTGGTCCCAGCTGCCGTCAGTGCCGTCGTGAGGGCGCCAAGCTCTTTCTGAAGGGCACCAAGTGCTTCACCGAAAAGTGTCCCGTCGAGCGTCGTCCGTACGCCCCGGGTCAGCACGGTCAGGCCACGGCGCGTCGCAAGAAGATTTCCGAATTCGCCAAGCAGCTGCGCGAGAAGCAGAAGATCAAGCGCATCTACGGCATCAGCGAGAAGCAGTTCCGCAACACGTTCGATCGTGTCGCGTCGGCGCCGGGCATCACCGGTCACAACCTGTTGGCGGCGCTCGAAACGCGCCTCGACAATGTCGTGTACCGCATGGGCTTCGCGCCAAGCCGCAAGGCCGCGCGTCAGCTCATCCGTCACCGTCACATCGAGGTGAAGGGTCGCCTGCTGGACATTCCGTCCTATCAGGTGCGTCCGGGCGAAGAAGTGCGCGTCAAGCAGTCGTCGCGTGAACTCGTGCTCGTGATGTCGGCCATGGAACAGGCCGCCCGTGGGGCCTCGCTCTCGTGGATCGCCGTCGACAAGGAGTCGTTCAGCGGTCGCGTGCTGGAGAAGCCGCAGCGTCAGTCCATTCCGTTGGCGGCGCAGGAACAGCTCGTCGTCGAGCTGTACTCCAAGTAATTCCTGATACACAGCTGGTGGAACGCGGCTCGGCAAGCGCGTTTCCACCAGCGGTCGGGGCCCGAACCCCTCTACGGGGCTACCGCGCGTTCGGGGCGGGGTAGCGCGTCATCGGCGAACATCGCCGGTGTGACCACTTCCAATATTTCGAACTACATGGCAACGATCGATCTCTCAGGGCTGGTTCGTCCGCAGCTTGTTGAAGCCACCAAGCGCGAGGACACGCCCAATCTGGCCGAATTCCGTCTGCAGCCGCTCGAACGCGGTTTCGGACACACGCTCGGCAACGCCATGCGCCGACTGCTCCTGTCGTCGCTCCGTGGCTCCGCCGTGTGGGCGTTTCGTATCGACGGAGTGGTGCATGAGCACCAGACCATCGGCGGCGTCGTGGAAGACGTGCACCAGATCATCGGTAATCTCAAGACGCTCACGCTGGCGCTCCCCGACGATGTCGAGCAGACCGTGCTCCGTATCGCCAAGTCGGGCCCCGGCACCGTTACGGCCGCCGACATCCAGGTCAGCGGTGGCGCCCGGGTCATCGACCCGACGCAACACCTCTTCACCATCACCGACGAGCGCGACTTCAACGTCGAACTCTACGTGAACAAGGGTCGCGGTTACATCGAGAGCGATCAGCACCCCGCCGACAAGAATCTCTCCGTCGACGTGGTGCGCATCGATGCCATCTACAGCCCGGTGCGTCGCGTCAACTTCGCCGTCTCTGAGACGCGCGTTGGACAGCGTACCGACTACGACCGCCTCACGCTGACCGTCGAAACCAACGGCACGATGTCGCCCGAGGAAGCGGTGAGCTACGCGGCGGCGCTGGCCCAGACCCACTTCCAGTACTTCGTGGGCTTCGGCTCGTCTGCTTCTGCACAGCCTGGCACGGGTGGCGACGGCTCCAATAGCGACGCCCTCCGCTTGGCCGAACTGTTCCGCACTCCGATCGACGATCTCGAACTCTCGGTTCGCTCGGTCAATTCACTCAAGAACTCGAACATCCGCTCGCTCGGCGATCTGGTTCGCCAGACCGAGGCGCAAATCCTTCAGGTCAAGAACTTCGGAAAGAAGTCTCTGCAGGAGATCGCCGCGCTGCTCGAGAAGGAAGGGCTCAATTTCGGCATGCGATACGAGGAAAGCACGGATGGTGTGCGCATCCTCGATATGGGCACCCCGCCCAGCCGCGCAGCTGAGAACGCGCCCGACGACGAAGAAGACGAGGAGTAATTCCCATGCGCCATCGCAAGGCAAACCGCCAACTTCGGCGGACGAGTGAGCAGCGCCTCGCGCTGCTTCGCAACCTCGCAACCTCGCTCATTGAGCAGGGTGCGATCGAAACGACTGAGGCGAAGGCGAAAGAACTCCGCCCCTTCGTTGAGAAGCTGATCACTAAGGCCCGGACCGGAACGCTCCATGCGCGCCGCCTGGCTGGCAAGCACGTCCACAAGCGTGAGGCGGCCGATAAGCTGTTCCAGGAAATCGGCCCCATGTTCGCCACGCGACCGGGCGGCTACACGCGCATTCTCAAAACCGGCCACCGCAAGGGTGACGGTGCGGAGATGGCGCGGATCGAATTGGTCCAGAGCTGAGGATATCGGACATGGCTATCGATAGACACCGCTGCTACGTCTGCGACAAAGGCGTAGCCTTTGGAAACAGCGTCTCGCACGCGAACAACAAGACGCGCCGGACCTGGAGACCGAATCTCCAGGTGGTGCGCACCCTCAGCGAAGGGAAGGTCATCAAGGTCAAGGCTTGCACGCGGTGCATCGCGGCCGGCAAGATTACCCGCGCGCCGCGCGGTCAGGTCGCCGTCGCGTAATCGGCGTACGGTGACGTTTCAGCGGGGAGCTCGCAGTTGCCGGGCTCCCCGCTTTGTACATGTGCCACACGTTGTCGCCACTCACGACTTCTGACTCTCAACTGAGCACGCTGTTGAAGACTGCGCTGATCACCGGGATCACCGGACAGGACGGCTCCTACCTCGCCGAACTCCTCCTCACCAAAGGCTATCGCGTCGTCGGCGTCGTCCGTCGCTCGTCGACGACGCCCTACGAGCGCATCGCCCATCTCGTCGATCGCGTCGAACTGGTTTCGGCCGATCTGCTCGATCAGACGTCGCTCACCGACGTCGTGCACGAAACCCAGCCCGACGAGATCTACAATCTCGCCGCGCAAAGCTTCGTGCAGACCTCCTGGACCCAGCCCGTGCTCACCGGGGAATTCACCGCCCTCGGAGTCACGCGTATGCTGGAAGCCATGCGAAAGGCGGCACCGAAATCGCGCTTCTATCAGGCCAGCTCCAGCGAACAGTTCGGCAAGGTGATCGAGACCCCGCAGCGTGAATCCACGCCCTTCTATCCGCGTTCGCCGTATGGTGTCGCCAAGGTCTACGGGCATTGGATCACCGTGAACTATCGCGAAAGCTTCGATCTCTTCGCGGTGTCCGGGATCCTGTTCAATCACGAGTCGCCCCGCCGTGGCCTCGAGTTCGTCACGCGCAAGATCACCGACGCCGTGGCCCGTATCAAACTCGGCCTGCAGCACGAATTGCGACTCGGCAATCTCGAGGCCCGGCGCGACTGGGGCTTCGCCGGCGACTATGTTGATGCGATGTGGCGCATGCTGCAACTCGACGAGCCGGATGATTTCGTGATCGGCACTGGCGAAACGTACTCCGTACGCGATTTCTGCAGTGCCGCCTTCAGCGCCGTGGATCTCGATTATCTCGAGTATGTCAAGCAGGATGAGAAGTTCTTCCGGCCCGCTGAGGTCGACCTCCTTGTCGCCGATCCGTCGAAAGCCGAACAGAGGCTGGGATGGACGCCGACGGTGCCGTTCGCCGAGTTGGTGAGCATGATGGTTGCCGCCGATCTCGCGCGGTACGCCCGCCAGCGATGAGACGCGCGTGAAGCGAGTGCTCGTGACCGGAGCCGCTGGATTCGTCGGGTCGTACATGCTCGAAGCACTGCGGGACGTCGGGGTCGAGCTGTTCGCGCTCGCCTCCGATCCGCCCGTCGTGCCCGCCACCGTAGTATCCGGGCCGATCGCTGGCGGCACCATTACGTGGCTGTACGGCGATCTACGGGACGACGGTTATGTCGCGCACGTCGTGGACACGGCCAAGCCGGACACCGTGATCCACTTGGCGGCGATCTCGCACGTGCCGACCGCCACCGCCGATCCGGCGCTCGCGTGGGATGTCAACGTCACCGCGACCGCACGCCTGCTCCATGTGCTCGGCCGCGCCCGCGACGCTGGTTCCATCGACCCCACGGTGCTGGTGGTTGGCAGCGCCGAGCAGTACGGGCGAGACGAGACGCACGAGTTTCCGCTCGTCGAAAGCTCCGTGCAGGCCCCGCGAACCGTCTACGCCGCCACCAAGGCCGCTCAGGAGATTCTCGCGCTGCAATGCTGGCGGTCGACCGGGTTGAAAGTGGTCGTCGCGAGGAGCTTCAACCACAGTGGACGAGGACAGCCCCCGCGATTTCTGCTCCCGGCCCTCGTGCACCGCGCCGTCGACCTGCGCGGCGCCCCGCCGGCAACGCGCATGCCGGTCGGCAATCGCTCGCCGATACGCGATTTCCTCCATGTAAGTGACGTCGTAGCTGCCTATATTGCTCTCTGCCGACGGGGTGCGCCTGGCGAGGCGTACAACGTGGCCAGCGGCACCGGATGGTCGGTGCAGCAGATTCTCGACCGGGTCCTGGCGCGTGCCGATGTGCAGGCGACGCCGGTCGAAGATCCGTTGCTGGTACGCCCGGTTGACGTCCCCATCCTGATCGGGGATTCGCACAAATTGCAGCGCGCCACCGGATGGTCCGCCACGCGCGCTCTGGACGACATCATCGACGATCTTCTTCATGCCGCGACGCTCTGACCTGCACCGGATTCTCGTGATCGGCTCTGGACCGATCGTTATCGGCCAGGCTGCTGAATTTGATTACTCCGGAACGCAGGCGATCAAGGCCCTGCGGGAAGAGGGGTACGAGGTCATCCTCGTGAACTCCAATCCGGCCACGATCATGACCGACCCGGAGTTCGCCGACCGCACGTATATCGAGCCGGTCACGACCGAGTTCGTCGAGAAGGTGATCGCCAAAGAACGCCCCGACGCCGTGCTGCCTACCATGGGCGGGCAGACGGCGCTCAATGTCGCGCTCGCGCTCTACGACACTGGCGTGCTCGAGAAGTACGGTTGTGAACTCATCGGCGCCAACGCACGCGCGATTCGTGTCGCGGAAGATCGTAAGCTCTTCGGCGAAGCCATGACGAAGATCGGACTCAAGTGCCCGGCCGGCCGTACCGTCACCACGCTCGAACAGGCGATCGCAGGCGTCGAAGAAACAGGATTCCCCTCGGTCATCCGCCCGTCATTCACGCTGGGCGGAACCGGTGGTGGTATCGCGTACAACCGCGAAGAGTTCGAGACGATGGTGCGTCGCGGCCTCGACTTGTCGCCGGTGGGCTCCGTGCTGATCGAGCGCTCGCTGCTTGGCTGGAAGGAGTACGAACTCGAAGTGATGCGCGATTGCGCCGACAACGTCGTGATCGTCTGCTCAATCGAGAATCTCGATCCGATGGGCGTGCACACGGGTGACTCGATTACCGTGGCGCCCGCCATGACGCTCACCGATCGCGAGTATCAGGTGATGCGAGATGCGGCCGTGGCCATCATCCGCGAGATCGGTGTCGATGCCGGTGGCTGCAACATCCAGTTCGCGGTGAATCCAACGAATGGCGATTTAGTCGTCATCGAGATGAACCCGCGCGTGTCGCGTTCGTCGGCGCTCGCTTCGAAGGCAACGGGCTTTCCGATCGCGCGCATCGGCGCGAAGCTCGCCGTCGGTTACACGCTCGATGAAGTGCCGAACGATATCACCAAGACAACGCCGGCCAGCTTCGAGCCGGTGCTCGACTACGTCATCGTCAAGTGCCCGCGCTTCGCGTTCGAGAAGTTCGCGTCGTCCGATCCGGGCCTCACGACGCAGATGAAGTCCGTCGGCGAGTCGATGGCGATCGGTCGCACCTTCAAGGAAGCATTCCAGAAGGCGCTGCGGGCGCTCGAAACCGGCCGTAGTGGGTGGACGGTTGGTGAACGTCTCGTCGATGATCGACTCGTCGAAGGCTCGAAGGAAGAGCTGCGCGGCGCGCTGCGCCGTCCCACGCCCGAGCGCATCTATCAGCTCAAGCGTGCCATGCTCGTCGGCATGGGAACGGCGGAACTGCACGAGATCACCGGGATCGATCCCTGGTTCCTCGATCAGTTGCATGAGCTCATCGTCGCTGAAGCCGAGTACCAGCAGGAAGGGTCCGTGAATGCCGACAGCATGCGTCGCATGAAACGCCTCGGCTTCTCCGATCGCCAGCTCGGCGCGCTACGCGGCGTCACCGAACATGAGGCCCGCGCAATGCGCTGGTCACTTGGCGTGCGGCCGTCGTACAAGATGATCGATACCTGTGCCGGCGAGTTTCCATCCACTACGCCGTACCTGTATGGCTGCTACGACGAAGAAAGCGAAGCCGCCACGGAAGGACGGCAAAAAGTCATCATTCTCGGTTCCGGTCCGAATCGGATCGGGCAGGGTGTGGAGTTCGACTACTGCTGTGTGCGCGCCGTCCTGGCGCTGCGCGAGCGGGGCTATGAAACCATCATGGTCAACTCGAACCCGGAAACCGTATCCACCGACTTCGACATTTCGGACAAGCTGTACTTCGAGCCGCTCACGCTTGAAGACGTGCTCGAAATCGTTCATCGTGAGAATCCGCTCGGCGTCATCGTGCAACTGGGCGGCCAGACGCCGCTCAAACTCACGCGTCCGCTCGAAGCGGCCGGCGTGCGCATTCTGGGCACATCGCCCGATGCCATCGACATCGCCGAGGATCGTCGTCGATTCGAAGCAGTCGTGCGAGAACTCGGCATCGCCCAGCCGGCCAATGGGACGGCGACCAGCGTCGATGAGGCCGTGGAGATCGCCGATCGCATCGGGTATCCGGTGCTCGTGCGTCCCTCGTACGTGCTTGGTGGACGGGCGATGGAGATCGTGCACGACGCCGGGTCGTTGCGTGGCTACTTCGAACGCGCCGCGCGCGTGAGCGAAGATCGCCCCGTGCTCGTCGACAGGTTCCTCGAGGATGCCTTCGAGGCGGACGTCGACGCGCTCTCCGATGGCACCGACGTGGTGATCGGGTCGGTGATGGAACACATCGAGAGCGCCGGCATTCACTCGGGTGACTCGGCATGCGTGTTGCCGCCGTACCTGATTCCGCCGGCCGCCGCCGATCAGATGCGCGCGCACACCGTGGCCTTCGCCAGGAAGCTGGGCGTGGTCGGGCTGATCAACGTGCAGTTCGCCTACAAAGACGGCGTCGTGTACGTGATCGAAGTCAACCCACGTGCCTCGCGCACCGTGCCCTTCGTGTCGAAGGCCATCGGCGTTTCGCTCGCCTCGGTCGCGGCGCGACTGATGCTCGGCGAGACATTGAACGAGATCGGCTTCACAGCGGAGATCGTGCCGCCGTTCTTCAGCGTGAAGGAAGCCGTCTTCCCCTTCAATAAGTTCCGCGAGTTCGATCCAGTGCTCGGCCCCGAAATGCGCTCGACCGGCGAAGTCATGGGCATCGACGAGGATTTCGGCACCGCGTTCATGAAGTCACAGTTGGCGGCCGACAATGCGCTGCCTCGCACCGGCGCCGTGTTCATCACGGTGAACGATTCCGACAAGCCGAGCGCCGCGAAGTTGGCGATGCGCTTCCATGAATTGGGCTTCACGCTCTATTCCACCAGCGGCACCGCGGCATACCTGCGTGAGCGCCACATCCCCGTGCAGTCGGTGCTCAAGGTCAGCGAGGGACGCCCGCATGGTGTCGACATGATCCTGAACGGTGAGATTCAACTGCTCGTGAATACGCCGCTCGGCAAGCACGCGCAGGTCGACGACGAACGCTTGCGTCAGGCGGCGATCAGCAACCGGGTGCCGTACACGACAACGCTGTCGGCAGCCAGCGCCGCCGCCGAGGCGATTGCCGCGCGCCAGACGCGTGAACCGGGCGTGCGTTCGTTGCAGGAGTGGCATGTGATTCTGGCGGCGTCACTCGCCGCCAACACCGCCGCCGTCGGGTCGGCGTGAGTATTCCCGGCATGGTCGCATCGGCGGGGCAGGGACATGTCGCACCAGGCGTCGTGCTTGGTGATGGCGCGCTCGTGCATGAGTCGGCGTATGTCGATGCTGGCGCGATCATCGGTGCGGGAACGCGGGTGTGGCATTTTTGCCACGTGCTCGGCGGCGCGTCAATCGGTGCGCACTGCTCGCTAGGGCAGAACGTCGTCGTGATGAACGGGGTCGTTGTCGGTGACAACGCGAAGATTCAGAACAACGTGTCGTTGTACGAAGGGGTGGAGCTCGAGGCCGACGTGTTCTGCGGTCCGTCGATGGTCTTCACCAACGTCTACAATCCGCGCAGCGCCGTGTCGCGGAAGAACGAGTACCGTCGCACGTTGGTGCGCCGCGGAGCGACTATCGGCGCAAACGCCACGATCGTCTGCGGCGTCACGATCGGGCGCTTTGCGTTCATCGGCGCCGGTGCCGTCGTGAATCGCGATGTTCCCGACTATGCTCTGGTGGCCGGTGTGCCGGGGCGACGGATCGGATGGATGTCGGAAGACGGACACAAGCTGGAATCGTTGAGCCTCTCCGGTGCCGTGGGAGAGCGCGAGCTGCTCCGCTGTCCCGGAACCGACATGCGATACGAACGCGAGGGCGACGTGGTCGTTCGCCTCGAGGAGACGGTATGACGGAGACGGTCATTCCCGCGGGACAGCGTATACGCGTAGCCTTGCTGGGCTGCGGGCGGATCAGCAAGAATCACTTCGATGCGCTCGCGAAGTTGCCCGGTCTGCAGCTCGTCGCGGTGTGTGATAGCATCGCCGAACGCGCGCAGCTCGCCGGCACGCAGTACGACGTGCCGTGGTTCACGAGCTACGAGCAGATGCTGGCCGACGTTCCCAGCGACGCGGTGATCATCGCGACGCCGTCCGGATTGCATCCTCAGCACGGCATTGTAGCTGCCAAGACCGGCCGGCACGTGATCTCCGAGAAGCCGATGGCGATCTCGCTCGTCGCGGCCGACGCGCTCGTGCAGGCCTGCGACGACCACCATGTCCACTTGTTCGTGGTCAAGCAGAACCGACTCAATCCGCCGATCGTGCTGCTCAAGCGCGCGATCGATCGCGGGCGCTTTGGACGGATCTACATGGCCAATTGTACGGTGCGGTGGACGCGCCCGCAGGACTACTACGATCAGGCGCCCTGGCGCGGCACGTGGGAGTTCGACGGTGGCGCCTTCATGAACCAGGCGTCGCACTACGTCGATCTCGTGCAGTGGCTGGTCGGCCCGGTCGAAAGCGTCATGGCCAAGACCGCGACGATGGCACGACGCATCGAGGCGGAGGACAGCGGCGCCGCCGTGCTGAAGTTCCGCTCCGGCGCCATCGGCGTCATCGAAGTCACGATGCTCACCTTCCCCAGGAATCTGGAAGGATCGATTACCATCCTCGGCGAGAAGGGCAGCGTGAAGATCGGCGGGACGGCGGTCAACAAGGTCGAACATTGGACCTTCGCCGATTACGATGACGACGACAAGCTCGTCGAACAGGCGAACACCAATCCGCCCAGCGTGTACGGGTTCGGGCATGAAGGCTACTACCGCAATGTCGAGTCGGTACTGCGCGGCGACGCGCTCCCCGACACCGACGGTCGTGCCGGTCGGAAGTCGCTTGAACTCATCTTGGGGATCTACGAATCGGCGAAGACCGGCCGCGACGTGCCCCTGCCGCTTCGCATCAACATCTGAACCAATCGGTCATGGCCGTTCCTCTTCTCGATCTCAAAGCGCAGCACGCCACCATCCGCGACGAAGTCGTCGCCGCGGTCATGGATGTCGTAGATCAGCAGGCGTTCATCCTCGGCGATCCCGTAGGGCAGCTCGAGTGCAGTGTGGCTGGTCTCTCGCACGTCAAGTACGCCGTGGGTTGTGCGAACGGCACGGACGCGCTGCTGCTCGCGCTTCGCGCGCTGGACATCGGGCCCGGCGACGAAGTGGTGACCACGCCGTTCACGTTCTTCGCGACTGCCGGCGCGGTGCACAACGTCGGTGCGCGCCCGGTGTTCGTCGACATCGACCCGCGCACGTTCAACATCGCGCCTGGCGCGATCCGCGCGGCCGTCGGTGAGAAAACGAAAGCCGTCATTGCCGTGGATTTGTTCGGTCAGATGGCGGCGATCGATCAGGTCGTCGAGGCGGCACAGGGACGACCGGTCATCGAGGACGCGGCCCAGTCGATCGGTGCGAGCCGCCTCGTGAACGGCACCACGATCATGGCCGGCGAGGCCGCGACGATCGGCACATACAGTTTCTTCCCGTCGAAGAATCTCGGCGGATACGGCGACGGCGGCATGATGGTCACCAAGGACGACGGGCTGTTCGACGCGCTCATGAAACTGCGCACGCACGGCAGCCGCCGCACCTATTACCATGAGATCGTCGGTTACAACAGCCGTCTCGATGCGCTGCAGGCAGCCGTCTTGCGTGCCAAGCTGCCGCATCTCGCATCGTGGAGCGCGGCCCGTCGACGGAATGCTGCATATTACGACGCGGCGTTCGCTGGCCTCACCGACGTCGCGACGCCGTACATCGATCCCGCCAACACGTCGATTTACAACCAGTACACGATCCGGGTGCCCAGGCGTGACGCGCTGCAGGCGCACCTCAAAGATCGCGGTATCGGCTGCTCCGTCTATTATCCGCTTCCGCTGCATCTGCAGCCGTGCTTCGCGTATCTCGGGTACCAGCAGGGGCAGTTTCCCGAGTCGGAACGCGCGGCGCTCGAGGTGCTGTCGCTGCCTGTTTTCCCCGAGCTCACCATTACGCAACTCGATGAAGTCATCGGGGCAGTGCGAGCCTTCTTTGGACGCTGAGGCGTACGCCATGGTCGATTCCCCGTCGATGAAGGACCACCTGCTCTCGAAGATCCACGACCGCACCGCCGTCATCGGCGTGATTGGTCTGGGCTACGTCGGGTTGCCGCTCGCGATGGAGTTCGTGCACGCCGGCTTTCGCGTGATCGGCTATGACGTCAGCCAGCGCGTGATCGACCTGTTGATGGCCGGACAGTCGCACATCCAGGACATCCCCAGTCAGGTGGTGCAGGAGGCCGTCACGGCGGGCAGCTTCGTGGCCACGGCCGTGGAGTCGCGCATCGGTGAGTGCGACGCCATTTCGGTCGCCGTGCCCACGCCGCTCTCCAAAACGCGCGACCCGGACATGGCGTTCGTGCTGGCCGCCGCCGACGCGATCGCGCGGCAGGCCCACCCCGGCATGTGTGTGGTGCTGGAAAGCACCACCTACCCGGGCACCACGCGCGAACTGCTGCAGCCGCGCCTCGAAGCGATGGGCCTCACGGTGGGCACGGATACGTTCGTGGCCTTCAGCCCCGAGCGCGTGGATCCAGGGAACTCGGTCTACCAGACCAAGAACACCCCCAAGGTGGTCGGCGGGATCACGCCCGCCTGTGTCGAGGTCGCCAGCGCCCTCTACGCCAGTTGCATCGACGTCGTCGTGCCGGTGTCGTCGCCGGAAGCGGCCGAGCTGGTGAAGCTGCTCGAGAACACCTTTCGCGCCGTCAACATCGGCCTCGTGAACGAAATCGCCAT
>NZ_JBDNFF010000131.1:0-6037 GCF_041689975.1 Gemmatimonas sp. | reverse complement strand
GTCTCCACCTGATCGAGCACTTTCAACCCGTTGCGTGCCGAACCCACCGCCTGGACCTCTTCGATCCAATTTTTTCGAACCGATACGGTCCCACATGCGGCCATATCGCGCCACACGGCGCGCGCGGCGCCACCGGCTTAGGACAGCGACGGTGCGGTCACCGCTGGTACCTCCGGCAACCAATGCTCACCCAGCAACACCCGCACCGGCGCCACGTCGCCATCCAGCGCCGCCGCGACCACCGCACGCCCGCACACGGCCCCCATCACGTTACCCGTCCCCGAGTATCCCCCGAGTGCCCACACGCCCTCACGGACCTGCTCCACGACCGGCAACCCGCTCTCCGTATACCCCGCGCTCGCCGCCCAGCGATGGGTAATCGGGGCGTGCACGCCGAGGTGTGTGCGCACGAAGGATTCGAGCAGCTGCTGCACCGTATCGGTGGGCGTGGCGTCGCACGTCCACTCACTCGGCCCGCCCTGATCGCGGAAGCCCCCGATCGCGATCGAGCCGTCGGGCAACTGCTGCCAGTACTCGTGGCCTTCGCGGTAATACATCGGAGCTGGCACGCTGATCTCGGTGGTTGGCGCGGTGGCCAGCATCTGCAGGCGCGCGGTGCGCACGCGCCCAATGAGTTCCGGTAGTAACAGCTCGAGCCGACCGTCGATGGCGACGATCACGCGATCGCAATGCACCGTGCCCTGCGCGGTCTCGACCCGCGTGCCCTGCACCGCTGTAGCCGGCGACCGCGAAAACAGCTGCGCGCCACCGCGAACTGCCTTCTGCGCCAACACACGACAGCGAGCCAGCGGATTGAATGCACCGTCGGTGGCGAAGGTGAGCCCGACGCCGTCGGCGGCATCGTACCACTCGCAAGCGAGGCCGTCGGCCTGCATGGCCTCCATCTGCGCCTTGCAATCCCCGATTTCCCAGTCGTCGGCCGCGATGCGGCGCGAGCCTACAAAGCGCACCGTTCCCGGAGCCGCGTCGGCAATCCGCTGCATCTCGACGAGCGTGGCCTGATAGATCGCCAACGCGCGGTCGCGACCATGTTTGCGCACGGCGTCGTGATAGAAATCGTACGTGCCGGCCAGCAGGAAACCGCCGTTTCGACCGGCCGCCCCCGCCGCGACGTCGGCGGCGTCGAGCCCGACCACAGCCTCACCGCGAGCGAGCAACTCTTCGATCACGGTGAGCCCGGTGCCGCCGAGTCCGATCACGCAGGTGCCGGTGGTGATGGGGCCTTGCAGTGGTGGGAAAGCGGTCCAGGAGCCGTCGTCCCACACAGGTTGATAAGCGACTGGCATGGCGAAGACTGAGTGAGAGAGCGTGCAAGCGCGTGCGGAAACTAGCGCCGCGCACCGCCGGCGGGTGCGCTTTCCGCGCGGGTCTCATGCGACGAGGCGGGAACGATATGGTACACGCCGTTGCGCTCTCCCAGCAATCCCACGGCGGCATCAATAAGCGGATCACGCGCGCTGTCGTAGTTGGCCGGATCCCACGTCATTGCCACATGTGGCGCGACACCGCGTCCTTCGATGGGGCGTTTATCGGGACCGAACTCCAGCCAGCGCGGCACGGTGAATCGCCAGCCGTTGCCAAGCGCGAACGTGGCCGGATTGCCAGAAGCGCCGCCGGTGGTATCGCCTACGACCGTGACCTGCGGCAAGGTGCGCATCGCCGCCACAAAGCTTTCCGTCGCACTGAACCCGCCGCGTCCCGACAGCACCACCACCGGTCGGGTGAACTGCCATCCCCCGCGCGGACTGATCGTGCGCGCCAGCGGCATCTCGATGTTTTTGACCAGCGAATCGGTGCGGATCTCCACGTACGACGCGGTGAAGGCACGCGTCGTGAAGCGACTGGCGAACGCGAGCGCAGTTTGATCGGTCCCGCCGGCGTTGTTGCGCACGTCGATGATCAGTCCGGGCGCGACGCGCAGTCTTGTCAACGCACTATCGAGCGCCTCCTCGCTCACGGGATCTTTCCACGCGCCAATGTACAGGTAGGCGTATCCCCCCACCGTACCCTCGCCGAAGTCACGACTGTGTGCAAGGTAACTGGCGTCACGCATCGCCGACTCCCAGCGTGCTCGCTCGAAATTCGCGCGCCCAGGCGGTCGGAACGTGGGGACCACCTGCCCGCGTGGATCGACGAGCCACACGTGCAGATCACGTAACGGCGTGAGCATGTCGACGAGCACGGCGATCAGCTCATCTTGCGAGCGCGCCCGCAGCGCCCGTGCGCGATACTTGGCACGTTGGGCACGCCAATCGAGACCCTTGTACGCGAACGACGGATATACGTCGTTGAACCGGGTGAACAGCGTATCGAACTGCTCCACGAACGAGCGCCCCTGCACCAACGAACTACTGGGCGCCGCATCCGGACGACGCGAGGGGACAACACAGGCCGCACTCGACGCTACAGCGCCCAGCGCCAGCCACCGTGTCCAGTGCCGTGCGCGTGTCATCCATGTACAATGGCGAAAAGACGGTGTGCGGTCCAGAGCGTCAACGCGGTTCGTCCCGGAAATCGGAACGGGACCAGCCGCGGGCGCCGCCCTTGTTGGGCTGCCCTCAGGCCCCGGCGATCCCTTTGGCCACCTGCCGCACCAGCACCGCCAGATCAGGCGAGCTCTGGATCGACTGGAAAAACAGCCGCTGGAAGGCGTCCCCTTCTTCATCGGCCTTGAGCAGCTCGAGTGCCTGTGCGAAGAGCGCCGTCGCCTCGTCACTGCCCAGCGGTTGCTTCTTGTCGGACGTGCGCTCGTCGATCAGGAGCACCATCTGGCCCATAGGCCGCACCCAATCAAACCAGGGGTCGTTGATGACGAGCTGCAAGAACGCGCTGTTGTTGGCAATCCGTCCGTGCTGCTTCTCGTACCGGTTTCGCTCGGCCTCGAGCAAGCCGCGATGCACACGCAGCAGATCGTTGCGTACGCCATCGAGGTGACGGAGCTCGGTGGCCGTGGCGATGGGCAACTCGATGTGCGAGGGCGGCACCGCCTGCACCGGCACGGCGTCCGGCGTAACGTCAGGGGTCGAATCGGTCATAAAAGCCTCCGAACGCGCCCGAAGGCGCGAGTGATTCCGTGTGGTCTTTGAGGAAAGATATCGCGACGCCGGCGGCGATGCGTTGCGTTACAGATGGGGTTCGCGTAGCATCGCGGGGGTGTCGCCCTTGCCGCGGCGATGGCGACCCCCTGATCGACCTCCGACCGCCCACCCGAGGCAGCCCACCGATGCGCCTTCTTCCCGTTTCTGCGCGACTTGCTCGAATCCTGACGGCTGGGATGCTCCTGCCACTGGCCGCGGTCTCTGCGCAAAACCGCGCGCCGAAGTCGGCCGATACGAAGTCGGCCGAGGGAAAGCCGGCCGAGCCGAATCCGCTGGCCGATGAGGGCTACATCGCGCCGCCGCCGTCGATCGCCCGACTGGTTGCTGCTCCTCGCGAGCAGAATGTGAACTTTTCGGCGCCGAATCCGGGGAGCCGGCAGTACTTCCTGCGCACCATGAGTGATGGCCTGCCCTCGCTGCAGAACGTGGGCAAGGCGCACCACAATCTGGGCGGCTTTCAGGTGGACTATCGTGGCAACCGCGATCGCGCGCTCACGATGCGCAGCAGCGCCGGGTTCGAGATCACCGAGTGGGCCAGCGGCCGGAAAATCCCGGTGGTCGTTCCGGCGGGCGCACGGGTGAGCACGCCGGTGTGGTCACCCAACGGCTTGCAGTTCGCTTTTCTCGCGCTGTTCGAGGATGCTACGCAGATCTACGTAGCCGACGCCGCGACGGGGAAGGCGCGCGCCGTGACGACCCGCTCCACGTTGTCCACGAACGTGACCGCGCCTGAGTGGACCGCCGACGGCACCACGATCGTGACGGTGCTCGTGCCCGACGCCCGCGCCCCCGAGCCGAAAGAGCCCAGGTTGGCGGCGGGTCCGATGGTGCGCCTGAACGAGAACAACAAACTGAAAACGCGTACGTACCCCGACCTCTTGGCGTCGCCGTTCGAGAAGACGCTGCTGGAGTATCACACGACCGGACAGTTGGCCGTGGTGAATGTGAAAACGCGCGCCGTGAAAAAGGTCGGCGCGCCGGGCCTGATCCGCAGCATCGATTCGTCGCCTGATGGGCAGTACTTTCGCGTGACGTACGTGGAGAAGCCGTTCTCGTATCTGCTGCCAGTGGCGAGCTACGGCACGCGTGAGGTGGTGATCGACGGCGCCGGCACGGTGCTGCGTGAACTGTCGAAGCGCACGCTGCGTGAAGGTGAAGAGCCGGCCGACCCTACCGATCCGCAACCGCGCGCGGGTCCGGCGGGCCGCGCGGCGCCGATAGACACGGGAAAGCGTAACATCGCGTGGCATCCGTTTGCCGGTGGGTTGTTGTACGCGCAGATCGCGCCGGCGCCTGCTGGTGCAGCATCTGGTGCGCGTGTCGACTCCGCCGCCACGGCGAGCGCCACGGCGAGCGCCACGGCGAGCGCCACGGCACGCCGCGCCGATCGGTTGATGCACTGGACCGCACCGTTCGACTCAACGGGTGGCACCACGTTGTACGAAACGGCCAATCGCATTGCCAGCGTGCAGTTCAGCGACGACGGCAAGATCATGTTCGTGAGCGAGACCGCCACGGGCGGCACGTTCGAGCAGGCGATCTTCCTTGACGAGAACAACGCCAGGTTCACCGTTATCGCGCCGCGGGCGCGTGATCGTGGCGCCGACAGCTTGGCCCGCGCCGCGGCCGCTCCGGCCGGTGGCGCTGGTGGTCGCGGTGCCCGCACGTCGGAGCTCGTGACGCGCCCCGGACGCCGTGGTGTGCCCGTGGTGGTCGTCTCGACCGACGGCAAGTACGTGTTCACGCAGGGCACGACACCCGACAGCGTTGGCAAGACGCCGCGTGCGTTCGTGGAGAAGATCGAGATCCGCACCGGTACCCGCAGTCGCCTGTACGAGAGCGCGGCCGATGTATTCGAAACGATCTACGCGCCACTCGACGATGATTTCACGCGCGTGGTGGTCCAGCGTGAATCGCCCACCGTCGTGCCGCAGTCGTACGTGCTCACGCTGGCGTCACGCGAGGCGAAGCAGCTCACGAACAACGTGGATCTCATGCCCGAGATCACGAAGGCGGTGCGCAAAACCGTGGTGGCGCGTCGCGCCGACGGATACTCGTTCAACGTGAAGGTCACGCTGCCCGCCGACTACAAGGAGGGCACGCGCTTGCCGGCGATGTTCTGGTTTTATCCGCGCGAGTACGACAATCAGGAAGCGTACAACCGCAGTCTCACGCCGGGCGCGGGCGCAGCGAATCGCTTCCCCACGTACGGCCCGCGCTCACTGGCCTTCATCGTGACGCAGGGCTATGCCCTGATCGAACCCGACGCGCCGATCTTCGCCAGCGAAGGGCAGCTGCCGAACGACAATTACGTGGTGGACCTGCGCAATAACCTTGCCGCGGTCATCGACGCCCTCGACACGCTCGCCATCGTGGACCGTCAGCGCTTAGGGATAGGCGGCCACAGTTACGGCGCCTTCAGCACGGTGAACGCGATGGTCCACACGCCGTTCTTCAAGGCGGGCATCGCCGGCGACGGCGCGTACAACCGCACCCTCACACCAAACGGCTTCCAGAGTGAGCGTCGCGACTTGTGGCAAGGCCGTCAAACGTATCTCGAGATGTCACCGTTCCTGTACGCCGATCAGCTGAACGGCGCGCTGCTGATGTACCACAGCACCGAAGACCAGAACGTGGGCACCGACCCGATCAACTCGATCAAGATGTTCCACGCCCTGCAGGGACTCGGCAAGACGGCATCCCTGTACATGTATCCCTACGAAGACCACGGCCCGGTAGCACGCGAAACCGTGCTCGATCAGTGGGCCCGATGGGTGGCGTGGCTCGACAAGTACGTGAAGAACGCGGGTGGGAAGCCGAAGGTGACGACGATGTAGTGTTTCACGTCGGTTGGCGCGTTTGCTGAACTGATCACACAGAGATGAAGAGAAAAGGAGAAAAGGAGAACGCCGGTCACT
>NZ_JBDNFF010000130.1:0-4979 GCF_041689975.1 Gemmatimonas sp. | reverse complement strand
TGGTCACTGTGCGGCCGGCGATGACCGCACTCGATACGGCGCCCAGTGTGGCGGTGCTCCCGTTTGTTTACCTCAGTGCCGATTCATCGCAGGCCTTCGCCGCCCAGGCGATCGCCGATGCCATCACCGATGCGTTGTCGCGCGAGAAGGGGTTGCGCGTGATCTCCCGCTCGGCTGCGGAGGCGCTGCAAAAGCGTATTGCCGCTGGCGATACCGCGCGGCTTCCTGTGCGAACGCTGGTGGAGGGCGTGGTCGAAACGGAGGGGGACAAATTCCGTCTCACCGTCCGACTGGTGAATGCCGCCGACGGGTTCACGCTGTATGCCGATCGACTGGAAGGCGTGAAGGGTAACCTCTTTGCCATGGAAGACGAGGTGGCCAGTGCCATGCGCGAACTGCTGCGCGCGCACTTCTCACTAACGGGAATGGGCACGGGAAAGGCCACGGACCGCGGCGCACAGCGGCCCTCGTAGCGGGTCGGGATGAATGCAGGGAGGGACTAAACGCGATTGGTGAGGACCAAGTGATTGACAAGTGATCTCCCGGGGTCGAAGATAGTCGCGTGTCTATTTTCCAGATATCGTCTGCCTCCCCTCCAGGGCAGTGCGACGCGCTTCACCCCATTCCCTTTATGGAGGTCATGATGCGCTTTTGCCGATACGTGGGCGGCCGAGCTTTCGCGGTGCTGGTCGCTGCCTTGGCAGTTGGCAGTTCGATCACGCCACTATCCACCGAGGCGCAAGGCGCGCTCGGCACCGTTCGTGGCACCGTTACGAATAGCGGTACCGGGGCGCCGCTGGCGAATGTGCAGATTGCGATTCCCGGCACGACCTTGGGAGCGATCACGAATGCGAGTGGTGCGTTTACACTGGCGTCCGTGCCCGCCGGTAATCAGATAGCGCGCGCGCGCCTGATCGGCTACCAGCCGCTCGACAGGCCTATCGTGGTGACGGCCAATGCCACCACGACGGTGACCTTCGCGCTCACCGTGAGCGCGCTGTCGCTCGACGAAGTCGTCGTCACCGGTACCGGCGGTTCGGCGCGCAAGCGCGAGGTTGGCAACTCCATCGCGCAGGTCAAGCTCGCTGACATCCCGGAAGTCCCCACGAATGTGTCGAACCTGCTGTCCGGGCGACTGGCCGGCGTTACGGTTGGCGGCGGTGTCGGCAACGCCGGTAGCGGCGCCGCGATTCGTCTGCGCGGCACGACCAGCGTGTCGCTCACCAACCAGCCGCTGATCTTCATTGACGGCGTCCGAACGCGCAGCGACGAGTATCCGCGCAACGGTATCTTCACCGGCACCACACAGCGCGGCGCCAACTCGAATTCCAGCCCGCTCAACGACATCAACCCCGACGACATCGATCGCATCGAGATCGTGAAGGGCGCGGCCGCCGCTACGCTGTACGGCACGGACGCCGCCGCTGGCGTGATCCAGATCTTCACGAAGCGCGGCGCCGGTGGTGCGGCCAAATGGCAGGTCCGCTTCAACGGTGGCGTGAGTAGCCTGCGGCCGTTCGGCACCGACTCGGCGCCGCTGCTCTTCATGGATCCCTTTCTGCGCAATAGCGAAGGGACCGGATGGATCCCGGGGCTCGGCAATCACGCCGCACGCTACGGTACATCGATTCAGGTGTCCGGTGGTACGGGTGACAACCTGAAATATCTGCTCTCCACCAATGTCGACAACACCGACGGCGTATTGCCCAACGACCGTGACCGCAAGTATCAGGTGCGGGCCAATCTCGATTTCCAGCCCATGAAGAAGCTGGCCATGAACTGGAGCAGCGCGTACACCAACAATCTCATCGATCAAACGCCGGCCGGAAACAACGCGCAAGGCATTACGCTCAATGCCTTCCGCCGCGACCGTAACTACTTCGGCAACGCCAATGCCGATACGATCCGTCAGGTGCTCCAACAAAAACTGGCCACGAATATCGATCGCTTGATCATGGGCATCACGAGCACGTTCACCCCGTTCACCCGCTTCTCCAGCCGATTCACCGTCGGCTTTGATCGCGCGGCACTGGAGAACCGGAATGTCCGGCCGTTCGGCTTCCCGGCCGCTCCGTTCGGTGTCATCCAGAATCAGCGCTGGGCGAACACCACGCTCAGCACGGACTGGGTGAACAACTACGATTTCAATCTTGGCAGCAGCGTAAAGGTCACGGCGTCGGCGGGTACGCAGTACGTCAACTCTCTGGTGGGTGACGTCGTCGCCTTCTCCCAGAATTTCGCCACGCCCTCGGATCCGACCGTAGCTAGCGGCGCCATCAGGAACGCCGACGAGAATCGCCAGCGTATCATCACGGGCGGCGCTTTCGGCACGGTGCTGTTCGGCGTCAAGGACCGCTACTTCGTGACCGTGGGTGGTCGGCTCGACGGGAATAGCGCCTTCGGGCAGGACTTCGGCTTGCAATTCTATCCGAAGATCAACGGGTCCTGGGTGATCTCCGACGAGTCATTCTGGACGGAAAAGTACGGTACGCTCAAGTTGCGCGGCGCCCTCGGCTCCGCTGGTCGCGCCCCCGGAGCCTTCGACGGTGTGCGGACGTACAGCCCGCTTCCCTGGGGGTCGGCGTCGGCCGTGCGCCCGCTCAACCTCGGCAACGCCGATCTGGGCCCGGAACGGACCACTGAAATCGAGCTCGGTTTCGATCAGTCGTTGTTCAGTGGTCGGACGTCGGTCGACTTCACGTACTTCAATGCCACGACCACCGACGCCCTCTTCAGCGTTCGATCTGTGCCAAGTGAGGGTTTCCTCAACAACACGTTGCGAAACGTCGGTGAGCTGCAGAAATCGGGTGTCGAGCTCGCGGTCAACCACGACGTCATCAATCGCCAGTCGTTCGGCCTGAAGGCGGGACTCAACTTCAGTACCAACGTCAGCAACGTCGTCAGCCTCGGTGGAGCGCCGGCGTTCACCGTCGGCAACTCGGGATGGGTAGTGCAAGGCAAGCCGGCAGCGGTCGTGCGCGGTAAGATCATCCGCAATGCCGACGCACGTGGTGTGGCGCCGGACACCGCGTCGAATTACGACTTCGGGCCAAGCCAGCCGACCAAGATCATCAGTGGCAACGTCAGCATCCGCGGCTGGAAGAACGTGAGCCTGTCGGTACGCGGTGAGTATCAAGGTGGCCACTACATCGAAGAGGGCGCGTCGTTCAACGCACTCTCCCGTTCGGTGCTCTGGCCCACCTGCTTCGACGCCTACAAGAACATCGCGGCGAGTCAGCCGATCACGGTGCGTGAAACGCTCACCTGTATTCCGGCCAACGTCCGGTCGGACATGTTCATCTTCAAAGCGGACTTCTTCCGCATTCGCGACATCTCGCTCACCGTGCCGCTCGGCAAGCTGATTCCGCGTACCGCCAGCAGCGTGTTCGTATTCTCGGCGCAGAACATCTTCCGTAGCAACTTCGGCATGCCGCTCTTCGACCCTGAGATGACCAACAACGATTCGTTCAACGCGGTCGTGCGCGGCATCAACGAGCAGATCCCGGCGCCCGCGGTCTTCCTGATGTCACTCCGCATCTCTTACTGAGGAACATGCTGATGCTTACTTCGATTTCCTCAGGTCGCGCGACGCTGTCGTTCCGCGTGCTTCGCGCCGTGGCCCCGCTGTGCGTGATCGCCGCGCTGCCGGGCTGCGCGCTCGATGCCGTGAACCCCGGGCCGATCCGGGCCGAAGCACTGAATTCGCCGACGGCGCTGAGTTCACTCGTGAACGGCACCGGCCGAGACCTCTCCGAAGCACTCAACTGGACGTCGTACACTGGCGGCGCGGTGACCCGTGAGATTTTCCCCGGCGGGTCGACCGGTGCTTTCGGCATTTCAGTGCAGCAGCAGAACGGCAAACTGAGCGACGACGACGGCGGCAACTGGTGGAATTTTTCCCAGCGCGCGCGGTGGACCGCAGAAGACGCCGTCACGCGCATCAAGACCGTGCTCGGTACCGCGTCGGCGAACAATGCGACGCTGGCCCAGGCGCTCGTCTGGGCCGGGTACTCCAATCGCCATCTCGGTGAGAATTTCTGTCAAGGCGTGATCAACGGGGGAGCCCCAGGACCGCATACGGTCTACTTCGAGCGCGCTGAAGCGAACTTCACCGAGGCGATCACGGTCGCGACGGCCGTCAACAACATCAACCTCGTACGGGCCGCCACCGCCGGCAGGGCATCGGTTCGGTTACTTCGCAACAATACAGTCGGCGCCGCCACCGACGCGGCGGCCGTGCCGAGCACGTACGCGTACCAGATGCCGTACTACCAGACCGAGCTCGATCAGAACAATCGGATCTTCTGGGCGAGCGCCAATCAGCCGTATCGCGCGCATACGGTGTGGAACACGTATATCGAGACCCATCGCCGGGCCACACGTGATCCTCGCGTGCCCTTCGACAGCAGCCTCACCATCCTGGTCGGCGATGCAGCGGTCGGCACGCTCGGTCGCGTGCGCTGGTACATCCAGACCAAGTATCCTACGCTTTCGTCGCCGATCAATCTCTCCACCGGTTGGGAGATGCGTCTCATCGAAGCGGAAGTGAAACTTGTCGCGAGCGACCTCGCTGGTGCGCTCACGTCGATCAATGGCCGTCGTATAGCGCTGTCGCTGGCGCCGGTTACGGCCGCCAACCTCACCGAAGGGTGGGCGGCGCTCAAGCGTGAACGCGGCATCGAACTGTGGCTCGAAGGCCGTCGTCTTGGCGACCTGCGTCGTTGGGACGCGCTGAGCCGCCCGGGTGCGCTCGATTCCAAGGAAGAAATCCCCGGCCGCGATCTGTGCTTCGCCACACCGCGGTCGGAGAAAGAGACCAACATCAATTTCATCCCGAAGTAACGTCGTGAGGCCGCCTGATGGCTTCACGGCACAGTGATCCGCAATGTGGCGCCCGGACCTCCGGGCGCCACGTTTGCTTTCCTGTCTTCCCATTTACGGAGATCCAGTCGATGCGACGCCTCGTTCTCACCTCGGTG
>NZ_JBDNFF010000129.1:0-5302 GCF_041689975.1 Gemmatimonas sp. | reverse complement strand
GATCGGACCGTAGCTGCGCTCACCCAGGGGTGGGTAGCGGGCCGAGTTGACGGCAGCCTGGGCCTGATCCCGATTGCTGACCATCGGCACGATCAGGCCGTAGGCGCCAGCATCAAGTGCCCGCTGCGCCAGCCCGAAGTCCTCGAAGGGAATGCGCACCAGCGGGACGACTCCTCGGGATCCGATCGCCTGCAGCATCGAGACCAGGTCCGAGTATCCCGTCAGCCCGTGTTGCATGTCGACCACCGCGTAGTCGACGTCGCAATCACTGACGATTTCCGCAGCGAATGACGTGGGCAGGGTGCACCAGCCGCCGATCAGGACCTCGCCGTCGGCGAGCCGGCTCCGCATGGTGTTGCTGACGCTGCCATTCTCGGACGCTGGGACTGCCATGTGGTGTGCCTCCTGTTGGTGTTGTTAGCGGGGGCATTCTTGCAAAGGAAACGCAAAGTGTCAACAGTTGACAATACCGATCAGCTGATTGGCGCGAGGAGGGAAGCTCCAGCGTAAGGCAGACCGGACTCGTGCTCGAGCAGTAGCAGGCGATTCCACTTCGCGGTTCGTTCCGAGCGCATCGTTGAGCCCACCTTGATCTGGCCCGCCCCGGAGCCGGTGGCTAGGTCCGACAACCATGTCTCCTCCGTCTCACCCGAGCGAGCCGAGACAACCGTTGCCCAAGAGTTCCGCCTGGCCTCAAGGATCGTGCGTAGCGCCTCGTGCAAGGTGCCGGCTTGGTTCGGCTTGATCAGCACGGCATTGGCCTCGCCCCGCGCGATGCCGGTCGTCAGGCGTGCGTGGCGGCTCGCGTAGCGGTCGTCGCCAAGCACCTGAGTCCTCGCGCACAGATCCGACTGGAGGGACCACCCGTCGTCGTCATCCTCGCCGACTCCGTCCTCGATCGAGACGAGGGGATAGGCGGCGCGCCATTGCGTCAACCGAGCGACCACCTCGGCTGGGCTCGCTTGGCCGCCGCCCAGGGCGTAGCCCCCCGGGATCACGAACTGGGTCGCGGCGACGTCGATCGCGAGGGAGACGTCCGCGCCGGGTTCCAGTCCGGCGCGCGCGATTCCGGCGACCACTGCGGCGAGGGCATCCTCATCCCTCGCGAACGGCGCCGCCAGGCCGCCTTCGTCCGCGATCAGCGAGGTCTGGTAGCCCATGTCCTCCAGCACCAGCTGGGTTCCACGGCGCGTCCGCCAGCACCATTCGATGGCCTCGGCGAACGAGCCGGCACCGATGGGGACGGCCAGGATGTCCTGGATATCGATGAGGCCGCCGGCATGCGCGCCTCCCGAGATGATGTTGACCATCGGCATCGGAAGCTGCGCGGTGGCGCCGGTGTAGTCCCGGATCGCCTGCCATGGCTCACGGCCGGAGCCGGCTGAGGCCGCAAGCCATGCCGCGAGACTCACGGCGGTGCCGACGTGGCCGCCGATGTCGCGCAACTGCGGGTCGGCGTCGAGTTGGCGCAGCGCCGAATCGACCGCAGCGGGGTCGTCCGCGTCCTTGGTCAGCAGGGCGGCCTGCACCCGCTCGCCGACCCGTGCGAGATGGGCGGACACGGATCTGCCCTCGTAATGCGGTCCGTTGTCCCGCACGAACACCGCCTCATGGGAACCGGCGCTCGCACCCGCCGGTGCGATGGCCATTCCCCGCCCGAGATCAGTCTCGACGATCGCCGCGACGGTGGGATTACCGCGAGAATCCAGGACTTGGAGAGTGGTAACGCTGGTGATCGCATGCTTGGTTGCCACGAGGTCAGGCTTTCCCGGGTACGGCGCGCATCAGTAGCCGATCGCGCTCATGTAGTCGCGGGTGCTCCGCGCGATCGGTAGGGGCTGGTCGAACGGCGCCGGATACATGTCCTGCTCGACGATTCCGATGCCGTGGAAGTCGACGTTTTCGAGTACCTCACGGAACCGGCGGAAGTCGATATCTCCTAGCTTCGGCTCGGTGAACGCACCGTCTTTGACGGCGGCCGCGAATGGGGTGCGGTTCGCCTTTACCGCAGCCATCACCTCGCGGTTGACGCTCTTGATGTGCAGGTAGGGGATGCGTTCGTGGTGCGCCTGCATGAACGCGACCACATCGCCATCGCAGTAGGCGTGATGTCCGGTGTCGAGGCAGAGTGAGACCATACTCGGGTCCGTCAGGCGCAGGTACTTTTCGATCTGCGGCTCGAACTCGATCGGGGTCTGAGCGTGGGGGTGGAACGCGGTCTTGAGCCCGAAATACTCACTCGCGTAGGCGCTGATCCGGTGCGAGTTCTCGATCAGGCTCCGCCACTGCGACTCACTGAGCTCCGGATCGTAGACCTGCGCCCCCGTGTACAGATCGGTGTACATGGCATCTATCAGGACGAGAAACTCGGCGTTGACCTTGTTGAGTAAGGCGCAGGTGCGCTCTATGGAGTCGCGGAGGGCATCCCAAGAGTCCTCCGAATGCAGATCGCCGAAGATGAAGCCGCCGCTGACCCGAAGCCGATGCGTCTCCAACAGCGGGAGCAGTTGGTTGGAATCCGTCGGGAGGTAGCCGTAGGGGCCGAGTTCGATTGTTCGATATCCCGCTTCGTGCACTTCTGCTAGAAACTGTTCAAAGGGAGGCTGGTGAGGGTCATCCGGGAACCACACCCCCCACGAGTCCGGTCCGATGCCTAGTTCAAACTTCATTGCGGCCTCATCTTTCATCCGGTAATCTGCAAACTGTTTGCAATCTTACCAAAAAGTGTATACTACGCCTTCTCGGCCAAATGTTGGCTGACAATGCTGGTTCCAACCGCCGGGGAGTGCAAATGCCAGATAGGAGTGTCGGTCAGGTTGCCCTCATTTCAGAGGCCACCGTTCTCGACGCGCCGGGTTTCACCGGTCTGGCTGACCTGGGCATCGAGGTTGTCCGCGTGCCGCGCGCAGCCGACGAGGCCGCGCAGATCGAGAGTCTCACCGGGTACTTCGGTATCGTCGCCGGCGCGGAGCCCTACTCACGCGAGGTGCTGGAGGCCCTGCCCGGCCTCAGGATCATCGCTCGATCGGGAGTGGGCTTCGACGCCATCGATATCGACGCAGCGAATGACCTGGGAATCTACGTCACGGTCACCGCGGGCGTCAATGCAATTGGTGTGGCCGAGCACGCCTTGAGCATGCTTCTCGCCCTCCTGCACCGGAGTCGGGCCTATCACGATCGGGTGAGCTTGGGAAGGTGGCGCGACGGGGAATTCTTCGATGAACTCCACGGGTCGACCGTCGGCATCATCGGCTACGGCCGGATCGGACGCAGTTTCGCTCGCATCATCGCGCCGCTGGACGTCGCGATTTTGGTCTACGACCCGGCCATCCTGCCGGACCTGACCGAGGTCGGAGTCACCCTCTTCGACGACATCGGCGATATGCTGCCCAAGTGCGATGTGGTATCGCTGCACGTGCCGCTCAATGAGTCTACGAGGCACCTGCTCGGAGCGCGACAGTTCGGCCTTCTGCCAAAGGGAGCCATTGTCGTCAATACATCTCGGGGGCCCGTTCTCGACGAGAGCGCCCTCGTGGACGCGCTGATGAGCGGACACCTCGGTGGTGCAGCACTCGACGTCATGGACATCGAGCCAGCCGTGGTGAACTCCCCGTTGATCGGCATCGACAACTGCATCCTCTCACCGCACATCTCATCCTTTGGCAAGCGCACGATCTCGATGATGAGCCACCTGATCGTCGAGCAATTGGACGCCGCGTCCCGGGGCGAACCCCCGGAAGGGCTGGTCTCGCTTCCCGCACTTACTGGCCGGGTGGATCCCAGGGCGGCTCCACGATGACCCGCATGTTCCCTGCCCTGCGTGCCTGTTATTCCACATTGACGGGTGGAGTACCCTCATGTGTCACCAACACCGGCGAGTAACTACAGAATCGACATCATGGGAACAGAAGACGACTTGAGGATCCAGCAGCGGCACCTCTGGGAGCAGATCGCCGAAGAGTTGCGCCGCGGCATCCACTCAGGCAAACTCGAGCCAGGCTCGCGGCTGATCACTGCCGACCTCGCCGCACGATGGGGGGTAAGCCGAGGTCCCGTTCGCGAGGCACTCATGGCACTAGAGAACGAGGGCATCGTGCACAGCACCCGCCGGCAGGGAACGGTCGTCGGCACCCCCTCCGCACTCGACCTGCAGGCAATCTTCTGCGTCCGCGAGGCGCTAGAGTCAGCAGCCGGAAATGTGCTCTGCGACAAAGAGACTCTGCTGAGCTCAAGCGACCGTGCTCGCCTTAGCCACACTTTGGACGCCATGGATAAGGCGTACCAACGCGGCGAAAACGCTGCGGCGATCAAGAGCGACTTCACTTTCCACCAGTTAATCGTCGACCTGACCGGCAATTCGCGCTTCTCGGCGATCAACAAGAACATGATCTCGCAGAACACCCAGCACCTTAAGGGCCTTGACCCTCAGATCTGGCCGCAGGTCGGTTGGGAGACCATACGCATAGCACACCAGAGGATCCTCGATGCATTGTTGGCGGGCGATCTTGACAGTTACCGGGACGCGATCTTCATTCACTACCGCAACTCCAAGGCTCGCGCGTCGATGCCGAAGGTGACCCCCGCGAGCATGGGAGAGGAGCCCGGGCGCTTGGGAGTGGACCCAGCCTGACTCATCCTCCCCCGCGGGGGAAGGCAACTGTTTTGTACCCTAATGTTTCGACGATGGAGGTCCCCTTGATACGCAAGCAGGTTCGATTCAGTTCCACCGCAGTCGCCATCGGCCTTATGATCGGCGTCCTGACGCTGAGTGCCTGCGGCGGTGGAAGTTCGTCGAGCACCGGTGGCAACAACGCCGTGCCAGGACTCGAGCAGTCCACCGGGGATTCGGCCGGCCAGAACCTTATCGTTGGCGACGACATGGCGCTTCCGGCCGACTGGCCGAAGGAGGTGCCGGCATTCACCAGCGGCAGTCTGGGCACCGTGGGAGTGAACCCCGACGGTAGCGCGGAGGCGAGCTGGACCACCTCTGCGACCGCGGCTGACATCGCGAAGGAGTACCAGGCTGCTCTGGTCGCCGCGGGCTACACCCTTGTAGCGGGCAGCGAGATCACCGGAGTCGAGGACATTTCCGGCGCGGACTACTCGGGCAGTGGGTACTTGATCAACATGCTGGTGTCCACCACCGACGGTGAGACCACCCTGTTCGTCACTGCGATCAAGGGCTGACTCAGCCGGATACGCGGTTCTGCGGCTCCTCACCGGAGAGTACGCGCACCACGTCCTCGCAGGCGCGCCTACGCAGTTCCCTGACCGACTCGGTCGAGGAAAAGGCGACGTGCGG
>NZ_JBDNFF010000128.1:0-4249 GCF_041689975.1 Gemmatimonas sp. | reverse complement strand
GCCTCGTGGCAGCCACCGGAGGAGTTCGCGTTGTGCGGAATGGACCTGACACGCGTGCTGCACGCCGGTCAGGAGTTCATTTACTTGGGTGAGCCCCCACGCGTCGGCACGGAGCTGACGGTCGACTCCCGGATTGAGCGCCGGTGGTCCAGCAACTCCGGGGACCTGCACTTCTTGACCGTCCTCAACGAGTTCAGCGACGGCACAAGGGTCGTGGCCCAGATGCGGACGACGGTCGTCGTTCGGGAGGACACAACGTGACGGCTTGGAGAATCGGCGATGAACTGCCGCCGCGCACCGACGCCCCACTGACGGTGACGGAGTTCGTCCGCTATCAGGGAGCGTCCGGCGACATGAACCCTGTCCACCACGACCAGGTCGCTGCCGAGGCGGTCGGCTACGACCGACCGCTCGCCGTAGGGATGCTCGGTGCGGGCCGACTTGCTGCCTACCTCACCGACACGTTCGGGCCCCGGGCGGTTCGCGCCTTCGCCGTGCGTTTCAGCGCGCCGGCGTGGCCGGGCGACGCCTTGACCTATAAGGCCCGCGTGGTCGACGTCGTAGAGGTGGACGACGGCCACGAACTGGTATTGGAGGCCACCTGCACCACCGCATGCGGCGACGTGCACGTCGGTGGCACGGCACGCTTCCGCGTCGGCTGAGGTTCACTCGCCCGGCAGTACCCGCTCGCGCAGGGCAAACTTCTGGACCTTGCCTGTGGGCGTGCGCGGGAGCTCGTCGATCAACTCCAGCCGCTCGGGCAACTTCTGAGGGGCGATCTTCTTGGCCCGCAGGAAGTCGGTAACGTCCGACAACTCGAGCGTTTCGTCGCTGCGCGTCACGACGAACGCGCACACTCGTTCACCGAGCCGCTCGTCGGGGATGCCGACCACCGCGACCTCATCGATCTGGGGATGTGACATCAGCAACTCCTCGACCTCGCGCGCCGAGATGTTCTCGCCACCGCGGATGATGATGTCCTTGAGCCGTCCGCTCACGCTCACGTAGCCGGAGGCATCGCGCCGGACGAGGTCACCGGTCCGGAAGTACGAGCCCACGGCGAATGCGCCATCGTTCGCGCTGGCGTCTAGGTAGCCGAGGCAGGTGGCAGGACCGCGAACCCAGATCTCGCCCTCCTCGTCGGGTCCAGCGTCGAGACCGTGCGGCGTCACGATACGGACGTCGAAGCCCGGTAGCACCGGACCGTCAGTGGTTGCGCGTCGTTCGATATCGTCGTGCGATCGGGACCCTGTCACGGTGATGCCCTCGGACAATCCGTATACCCGCGAGATCTGCGCGCCAAGGACCGACTCCGCGTCCTCGATTACCTTGGCCGGGACATCTGCCCCGCCGCACGAGCCTCGGAGCAAGGGGTTGTCGTGGGGCCCGATGCCGCGAGCTATCGCGCTCGCGACCAGCCCCTTGATGAATGGGGTCGCCCCGCCGGTGAACGTGCAGCCGTGCTCGAGTACAATTTCCATCGCTTGGTCGGGCTCCCAGACATCCTGGAACACCACGCAGCACCCGACCAATGCCGGCATGGACATTGAGTACAGGAGGCCGGAGACGTGGGTGATCGGCGTCGGCATGAACAGCCTGTCGTCGGTGGTGAAGTCGAACAGGTCACGCAGGTCCTTCGTCGCCCGCATCAGGGTGTTGTGGGAGTGCAGAACGCCCTTTGGGCTGGCGGTCGTTCCCGAGGTGTACAGCAGCAACGCGATGTCGTCGGCGCTGGCGTTGACCGTCGCCGACTGGTGCGCGGAGCCTCTGAGGATACCGTTCAGCTCGTCGTCTTCGGCGCGCACCGTGAGCAGACGCGGCCTGCTGGCGGCAACGTCACAGGCCTCGCGAAGGACCTTGCCGTAGTCGGTGCTGCGGAACTGGCCCAGGCCGATGACGACCTTGGGCTGGCACTGGTCGAAGACGAAGGCGAGCTCGGCCTGGCGATAGATCATGTGCAGGGGGTTTATCACGCCTCCCACTCTCAGGATCGCGTACTGCGCGACGATCGCCTCCCACCAGTTTGGTAGCATGAAAGAGACGACGTCGCCCCGACCGACGCCGTGGTCGATCAACCAGGCGGCCAGGGCGTTGACCATGCGGTCCAAGGTCTTGAAGTCGAGGCTGACGGCGCCGTCGATGATCACGGTCCGTGTCGGGGCGGATCGCACTTGTTTGCGCAGGAAGTCATCGAGGCGACGATTCATCCAAGCACCTGTGCGTACGTATTCCTCGGCCCGGGCCGGATCGAGGTGGGTGGGTGCCATTTCGTGCACGGCGGCTGATGCTGGGCTGGAGTGATTCATGAGATAGAACCCTAGTTTCTTTATTGGTCGAGGCTAGATGGTCTGGGGTGGATCGGGTACCACCGGACAAGTCTGCTCAGGCCCTCAGTGAGGGACACTGCGGGGCTGAAGCCGAGAACCTCGCGAGCTAGGTCACCCGAGAAGTTGCGCTGGACGGCCCACGCGTCGCCGTTGCGGGAGCGCCATTCCACCGTGGTCTCCGACCCTGCTGCCCTTAGCAGGGTGGTGACAATCTCCTCCCACGACACCGACCGGCCGGACACCACGTTGAGCTCGATGTCGCGCACGTCGTGATGGACTGCTTGCACGACGGCCTCGGCCGCGCCTCCGACATACAGGAAGTCGTAATGCTCGTCCGGCTGTCCCTCGACCTCGATGATCGACTCGTCGAGACGATCCATCAGGGAAAGGAGATGGGCGGCGTAGAACCCGTCGGCATGGAGCCGATCGCCGTATAGCGTCCCGAGCCGGAGCGCGATGTAGGGCAGGTCGAACGACTCGGAGAAGCAGCGGCAGTAAAGCTCGGAGCTGAACTTGCCGGCGCCGTAGCAGGTGCAAGCACCTATCGGTGACGTCTCGGTTACCAGCGAGCCGGGCGCCGGGATTCCGTACACACCGACACTTGAGCCAAGGACGAAGCAACGATTCCCCTGCTGGGTTGATGCCCACAGGAGGGAGTGGGTTGCTGCCGCGTTGACGGCAAAGGCGCCCCGTGGGGCGGCCCGGGATGCCTTCATCAGCATCGCGGCGAGGTGGACGATCACATCCCATCCCTCAGCGCCTTGTGTGCTGCCTGCTCATTGCGAATGTCGCTCTCGATGAGTGTGACCCGCCCGATCTCGAGCGCGCCGGACGGGTCACGGCGATTGATCGTCCGATCCAGCGTGACGACCTGCTCGACGCCACTGGCCAGGAGGCGATCCACGACGTGTGATCCGAGCATGCCGGATCCTCCGGTGACGTGGACGTTGGATGAAGACATGACCTCACTTCCTGTGCAGGTGATCCGATGACGACCTGACCCGCATCATACGCCCTTTTTACATATTTGGAACACCAGATCCATTCCATGGAACACTGGCTATATCGTGAGATTCGGTGTCTCACTGAGAAGTAGACGGAAGGCGGGCCGACGTCGGACACGCACAAGTTCCTGCTTGGAGCGTCTTGCTGAGGGCTGCGCTTGCGAGTTCCCAGACCGCCGGGATGTTCCTGCCGAATAGGGTGAGTTGTCGGAGCGAAGTGCTTGGCTCAGCCGAGGAACGAGACCACGTCGTTGTTCGACAACTCGGGTCCCGCGGGGACTTCTGCGAGTTGCTCAGCGAGCAACTCGATTCTGCTTCGGTTGCCGGCCGCCCATTCCTGCACCTCGTCGACGATGTCCTGGAATGGGCATCCGATAAGTTTGTCAACCTGCAACGGATCCAACTTGCCGAGACTGCCCATGCCGATGCGCCACGCCTTGACGTCTCCAGAGAACCCGCCGTCGATCGCATGTACAAGTACTGCAATCTCACCGAGCGAACCTGCAAGTACGAATCGAAGAGATGCTCCGTGATCGGGCAACACCAAGGTCGCAGGGGCGCCGCTGAGCATCTCTACCGCGGCAGCTGCATGCCTGAGGCCGCCGTCGAAGGTTGGCCCTCCGCCTGGCTCGTGCATGACGACCGTTTTGAAGGTGATTCCTCTGTCGATGGCCGCGACGGCGTGACCCTCCTCGTCAACTAACACATGACGATCAAGCCCATGCCGTTCGCACTCGGGCTCCACAAGATCTTCCATCGTTCTAGTCTGCCAATCGCACTGTTGGGCCTGTGGATAACCGGGGCTTCGGAAGTTAGCGGGGTCTAGCGATCTCGTTGAAGTGGCGCGGTGAAGCTTCTTCATCCCAAAAGAAAGGCGGGGACTCTGCCATCCTGTTGGTGTTCTAGGCCAACGAGAAG
>NZ_JBDNFF010000127.1:0-30242 GCF_041689975.1 Gemmatimonas sp. | reverse complement strand
CGCAACAGCGCGGTCGATTCCTCCGCCATCACGCCGCCCCTGACCTCGGGCCGATGATTGAGCCGCGGATGGCGGACAACGTCACCCACGGACCCGCACATGCCGGCTTTGTCGTCCCATGCGCCGAACACGAGGCTACCCACGCGGGCGAGCACGATCGCACCCGCACACATGGCGCAGGGCTCGAGGGTAACGACCAGTGCGCACTCGGTGAGGCGCGCGTCGCCGAGCACGCGTGCCGCTTCGCGCAACGCGAGCACTTCCGCGTGCGACGTGGCATCGCCATCGCGCACCATGCGATTCTGTGCACGGGCGACTACCACACCGTCACGCACGACCACCGCGCCGACCGGGACTTCCCCGGCTAGCGCGGCGGCACGAGCTTGCTCGAGGGCCTGCTGCATGGCGGCCTCGATGCCGGGCCCCAAGGGGACACCCAGAGCGGCGCCGGCTTCAGACGTACTAGTCACAATTACAGCGTGGCCCCGGCAAACGCGGCCTGCGCTGCGGCGTCGGTGGCATCACCGTGCGTGAACGACAACGCATCGGTGCCCTCCTGCACGTCGGCCACGATCACGTCGCCTTCCTTGAACGTGCCCTCGAGCACCGCGAGCGCGAGCGGGTTCTGCAGCATGCGCTGCACCGCGCGCTTGAGCGGTCGTGCGCCGAATACGGGATCGTAGCCTTCGTCGGCGAGCAACGTGCGCGCCGCGTCGGTGAGACGAATCGTGAGCTTGCGTTCGGCGAGGAGCTTGCGCAGATGCGCGAGCTGCAGGTCGACGATGTGATCGATCTCGCCGCGGCCGAGTGGATGGAAGACCACGATGTCGTCGATGCGGTTGAGAAACTCGGGCCTGAACACGCCGCGCAACGCCATCAGGACCTCCTGCTCCACCGTGGCCCACGACGAGTCGCCGGCCTGGCTACGCTCGAGGATCATCTGACTCCCCACGTTAGACGTCATGATGATGACGGCGTTGCGGAAGTCGACGGTGCGTCCCTGCGAATCGGTGAGTCGTCCGTCATCGAGCAGCTGCAACAGAATGTTGAACACATCCGGATGCGCTTTCTCGATTTCGTCGAACAGGATCACCGAGTAGGGACGGCGACGCACGGCTTCGGTGAGCTGCCCGCCTTCTTCGTATCCCACGTAGCCCGGAGGCGCACCGATGAGCCGCGCCACGGCGTGCTTCTCCATGTACTCGGACATGTCGATGCGCACCATCGCGTGTTCGTTGTCGAACAGGAATTCGGCCAGAGCCTTCGCCGTTTCCGTTTTACCCACACCGGTGGGGCCGAGGAAGATGAACGACCCGATCGGCCGATTGGGATCCTGCAGACCAGCACGTGACCGCCGTACGGCGTTCGACACGGCTTTCACCGCTTCACGCTGTCCGATCACGCGCGTAGCGAGCACGTCTTCGAGTTTCGTGAGCCGCTCACGTTCGCTCTCGAGCATGCGCGTGACGGGAATGCCGGTCCATCGCGCCACGATATCGGCCACGTCGTCGGCACCGACTTCTTCTTTAAGGAACTGCGGACGGCCACCCTGACTACCGAGCTTCCCCTCGGCGACTTTCATGTCGCGTTCGAGCTGCGGAATCTTGCCGTACGTGAGCTCGGCGGCCTTGTTGAGATCACCAGCACGCGTGGCCTGCTCCGCCTCGAACTTCGCGGTTTCGATTTCCTGCTTGATGCGACCGACGGCGCCGAGCGTTTCCTTCTCCTGCTGCCACTGCGCACGCATACCGGTGGTCTGTTCTTTCAGATCGGCGAGTATGCCCTCGATGTTGCCGCGCCTGTCGACCGATGCGGGATCGGTTTCCTTGCGCAGCGCCTGTCGCTCGATTTCAAGCTGCACGATGCGCCGTTCGACTTCGTCGATCACCTGCGGCACCGAATCGATTTCGATGCGCAGCCGCGATGCTGCTTCGTCGATGAGGTCGATAGCCTTGTCGGGCAGGAAGCGATCGCCGATGTAGCGGTTGGAGAGGGTGGCGGCGGCGACGACGGCCCCGTCGGTGATGCGCACGCCATGGTGCGCTTCGTACCGCTCTTTGAGGCCACGCAGAATCGCGATCGTGCTTTCCACGCTCGGTTCGCCGACGAACACCGGCTGGAAGCGACGCTCGAGCGCGGCGTCTTTCTCCACGTGCAGTCGGTATTCGTCGAGCGTGGTGGCACCGACCACGCGCAGTTCGCCACGCGCCAGCATGGGCTTGAGCATGTTGCCCGCGTCCATGCTGCCTTCCGCCTTGCCGGCGCCAACCAGGGTGTGCAGTTCGTCGATGAACACGACATACAGTCCGTCGGCGCTGGCGATCTCCTTCATCACCGCCTTGAGACGTTCTTCGAATTCACCGCGGAACTTCGCGCCGGCGATGAGTGCGCCAAGATCGAGCGAGACGAGCTTCTTGTTGCGTAGCCCCTCGGGTACGTCACCGCTGATGATACGCTGGGCGAGTCCCTCGGCGATCGCGGTTTTGCCCACGCCCGGCTCGCCGATAAGCACGGGATTGTTCTTCGTGCGACGCGACAACACCTGAATGACGCGACGGATTTCTTCGTCGCGTCCGATCACGGGATCGAGCTTGCCCTTGCGGGCTGCTTCGGTGAGATCGCGCGTGAACTTCTCGATGGCCTGATATTGCCCTTCGGGCGACTGGTCGGTGACTTTATGCGAGCCACGCACGAGCTTGAGCGCATCGAGCAGCGCTTTACGGTGCGCGCCGACGGTGGTCAGCACCCGCGTGCTGTCGGTACCCTTGGCGTCGGAGAGCGCGAGCAGGAGATGTTCGGTAGAGACGTACTCATCACCGAGCGTCTTGGCTTCTTTTTCGGCCGCATCGACGACCTGTGTGAGTTCGCGGCTGAAGGTGGGCTGCGCATCGCTCTGCCTGGCGTAGCGCGCGGCCTCCTGTTCAGCGGCGGCGCGTACGCCGGCGACATTGGCTCCGACGCGTTGCAGCACCGGGACGACGATGCCTTCATCCTGGGCAAGCAGCGCCAGCAGGAGATGCAAGTCATACACGAGTGGATTGCCGGCCTTGCGCGCCAGCGCGACGGCTTCGTTGAGCGCTTCAGCGCTCTTCACGGTCAGACGGTCAGGATTGATCATGGTGTTCTGGAGAGGCAATCACGATGCCGCACTTCTGGTGCCAATACTGCAGCTTCCGGCGTCGAGTTTCGAGAGGGAAGCCCTTACACTGACCGGGTTCGTCGATCGTGGACGCAAAATGGCGCGCCAGGTCCGTCCACCCGGCGCGCCATTTTGAATTTTCGTTGGGTCTCGTGGTGCTCGTTTACACCCAGCTTACTTCACCACGATCATCTTTTTCACCAGCGGCACGCCATCCACCTCGAGCCTGTATGCTAACACGCCCGAAGCGGCCTCCCGCCCGGTTGCTTGGACCTTGCCATCCCAGTATGCGATATAGTCGCCGCATGGGAGAGACACTTTTTCCAGCGGTTGACCTCCGGCCACCCCTCCGGTTCCGCCCTGCAACACCGGCGTCGCTACAAACTGAAAAATGATGTTGTAGATCTTCAAACTGACGCGGTACTGCCGACCAGGCTCGGTACAGTTGGGTGCATCACCCACACTGAACGGGATGCGAGTCTCAGGATTGAACGGATTCGGAAAATTCTGTCCGAGCGTTGCTCCATTGCGGCGTTGCTTGCTGTCTTGCGCGGCCGCGACCCGTGGCATGATTACGCTGAGAGCGAGCACCAGACCCAGTGCTCCCCACACACGTTTCATGTTGCTTCTCCGACTGACGAATCAGGGTTGTGAGTCGAAGTCTCCAAGTGAAAGGTGGAAGTTGGACCTGAGAATCAGGTCGTCGTAAAGGTAGGACGCGCAGACGGGGCCGTCAAGCAACATTCCCCGCTCGCGCCGGACGGGATTACCAGCGCCCCTGTTCCCAAACCCCGAAGGCTCTCAGCTCACGGGTGTCGGGGAGGTGCTGGGTGATGAATTCCCGCAGCAGTCGCTGGTGCGCCCGACAGTCGGCGGGCTCGACCACAGGACGGTCGCCCCGCAGCCACGCAATGACGGTCTGACGCGCGGCGGCCGGCAAGCGGCGGCCAGTGGGCGCCATTTTGGCACACAGGGGGCAGAGGACGCCGCCGGCGGCGTGACTGAAGCGGGCATCCGCGTCCGGGGGTATCTCGGCGTGGCACTCGGCGCACCGATCGAGGCTCGGCATGAAGCCGATCTCGCTCACGAGCCGCCAGAAGACGCCGAGGGTCAGTGCCACGGTATCGGCTTCGTCGGCCTCGGCGATGGCATCCAGCCCCGAGGCGACCCCGTGATAAACGCGAGGCGCCGCTTCGTCGTGGACTACCCGCATGACGCACTCCACGAGGGCGCTGGCGGCGGTGAACCGGCCGAGGTCGGAGGCCAGGCCGGCCCGCGAGCGGGTGACGTCGAAAGTCGTGAGCGCGTGCAGGTCGCGTCCCGGCTTGACCAGGATCTGCGCCTGTCCTTCGGCGAAGAGATCGACCGCGCTGCCGAACCGCTTCTTCGACGACCGGGCACCGCGGGCCACCACCGACAGCACACCGGCCTCACGAGTCGCCAAGCGCAGGATGCGCGACGACTCGAGATACGGCACGGCGTGCAGAACGATCGCGTCGGTGGTGAGCAAGGACATGCCGTAGAATAGCGCCGGACGGCTGAGAACTCAGAACTGAGGCGACAGGGTCAGGGATCAGACTTTTTATAATGTTCAGACGCCAGCAACGATAGTGCACGGTTTCGAGGCGTTTGATGGAGTGCGGCCTCGAGGTTCGTGGTTAGTGCCAAATTGCTCGGTACGGAGCACTATCGTTGCTGAATTCTGAACACTACTAGCGATCTGATGCCTGCGCCTGAGCATCTGAGTTCTGACTTCTCAAGTGCTACGGACGGATCGCCATATCCACTCCCCCTTGGTTCGCCGCGACGCGCCTCACCTCGGTCCCAGCCGGGCTGAAGACCAGCAGTGACGTCACCGATCCGGTCCCGTTCTGGATGCAATGAAGACGGCCGAGGGCATCGGCTTGCCCGCTGCCGCAGGTCACTGCCGAACCGGTGGCGCTGGTGAGCACCAGCCAGTCGGCCGACGCGGAGGCCGACGCCGACGTGACGAAGCTGAGATCGGCGGGGCGCACTTTGATGATTCGGTTCGTGAACGACGCGAGATCCTGGTAGAGCGAGACGTAGAGGAATCCGTCGAGGCCGAGTTTGACGCCGGCGCCGTACGTGTTGGCCGGCATCCGCTTGGTGAGCAGCACGCGCTTGCCGCGCAGATCGACCTTGGTCATACCGCCGGTCGAAATCAACGTGTAGGGAAACGCGGCGAAGCTGGCGTCACCACCGGCGCTGATATAAGCCACGTCGCCGTCGACCAGCGCCGAAGCGCCCGAGCCGCGCAGTCCCGGCAGAAGAATCGTGTCACGCGTGGTGCCGGTGTTCGGCACGCGGATGAGACGAACGTCGCCCTGCACGGCGTAGTTCACTTTGCAATTCGCGTTGGCATCGACGATCCAAGTGGCGTTGTCGAACTGAAAGAGATCGGTGGGGCATGTGCCGGCGTTGGTGATCCGCGTACTGGTCACGATGCCGGCACCGGCGAACGAGACGAGCGCGACGCTGGACGAGTCGCGCAGTGCGGCGCCGATCAGCGTTTGGCCGCCCGTTCCCGATAGCAAGCGTGCACGTGACGGATTGCTGCGCGCGGGAAGCTGAATGCGACGCGTGCTGGACGTGCGCACATCGGTGACATAAAGCAGATCACCAGCACCGCGGCTCGACACGGCGAGTACCGTATCGCGCAGGAGCGTGAAGCCGCCGGCATCGAACTCGGTGGTCGGCGCGAGCGTGAGTTTGCTACGTGCGCTTCCGGTGTCACCGAGGAAAGTGAGGCCGGGCTGAATAAAACCGTCGAGCACGATAATGCCGCGCGGCGGCTGCGGCGTTGTGTTGCTGATGCCATCATCACCGCACGCAGCGAGCGCGGCAAGCAGAGCGGCCGACGTGTAGGCGGCAATACGACGAAGAACGGGAGTACGAACGCGGACCTGCGGGATCATCGTGGGGATTGTTGCAGAGTGAACGACATCGCCCAAGCGCGCCCGGGCGACGGGAAACCGCGGACCGACTGCCAAGAGGCATTGGCCGCGTTCTCGAGCGAGAACGCGACCAAGGCGTCGAAGCGGGGCCACGGCCAGTACGGCAGCGCGCGCAGCTGCTGCGCGACGGTGATGTCGACCAGCGACATGGCTGCCAACTCGAAATCAGGATTGCGTGGGCCGGCGGTATACGGCCGGGCGCCCATGCCACGCCACACCACGGTGGCGTGCTGCGCCCGCGTGTGCAGCTGCAGCTGAGCTCCGCCGGACAGGCGGGAGACGTACGGTGTGGGAATCCGAAGGCCGCCCGTGCTGAGCACGGCGTTGTACGCAGTGACCCACGCGGAAACGTGCGCGATACCCGACGAAATTTCGGCGCGCGATTCGATGCCACGCAGCCGTTCCACGCCCACGTTGGCGGGACTCCAGCCGAAGTTTCCCGGGAACCAGACGATCGCGTTGCGGGTGTTGCGCGCCACGAGGGCGCCCTCGATGCTGGCGCGATGCCGCGCGGCGCCGGAAAAGAGGCGTAGGCCGCTGCTGACGTCGAGATCGACGCGCTCTGGTAAGAGCGCCGTCACCGACAGACGTTGCGGTGACGAGAAGTACAAATCGTAGAGGGTGGGTACGCGTACCGCCTGCGCGGCGCGACCGAACGCCACGACCTGCCACTGCTCGCCCGCGTGCGCGACGCGGTGCTCGAGACCGAGCGACGCCGTAGGCAACAGGCCACTGCCTTCGACGAGATCGGCGCGCGCGCCAAGGTCGATGCTCCACAGGCCAGCGGTGCGTGCACTCCACGCGCGTTGTACCCCAGCGAAGCCACGACGGCGACGCTGCGTGATGCCACCGGTGGCGGTGAGCCGATCGGCCCCAATGCCAAGGCGCCACACGAGGTCGTGCATGGCACCGCGCCATTCGGCATCAGCGGCCCACGAGACAGCGCGTGAGTCGAGCGCGGGGCGGGTTGGATCGACATAGCGGAGCTGCAACCGCCGTATGCCAGATACGAAGGTGGTGCCGTGCATCGCGGTCTGCACGCGCACCAACAGGCGGTCGGTGAAGGCACGGTCGGCGTCGTAGCTGCGCACGTTGGCCGGGCCCACCATGCCGCGATCACTGGTGGATCCGAGCACCGAAAGCTGCACCCGGCTGCCAATCACGCCCAGCGACAGGGTCGTGCGTTGCTCATCGTTATTGATGCGCCTTTCACGCTGCGGAGCAACACCGGCATCGTTCACGAATGCAAAGTCGTTGCTGGCGTCGCGCCGGGCCGCGCTGGCATGCCACAACGCGCCGGCCGCTGCGACATGCCACGCCCCTTCCATGCTGCGCTGCCCGAAGGCCCCTGTTCGCACCGACGCCACACGTTGCGCCGACGTGGTAAGCGCCAATACTCCGCCGGCTGCCCCTGCCCCATGGCGGACCGGATCAGCGCCAAGGGCCACGCTTACCGACTGCAGTCCCGCCAGCGGAATGTCGGACACGTCGGCCATGCCGGTGGCGGGATCATTGAGCGGCATCCCATCGAGCGTGATCGCGACCTGCTCCCGACGTGCGCCACGCAGAGAGAGGCCCGTTTCGCCGCGCGACGAGCGCAGATTGGTGTACGGCATGAGCGCCAGCACGGCGTTCACCGTCGATGCGCCGGCGATACGCGCATCGGCAATCTGCAACGTGGCCGTGGTACGCCCGGCGGTGCGTCCATCGCTCGCGGTCTCGACCCCGTTCGCTGTCGCGGTGACCTGAACGGCGGCCAAGCGCTCGGCACGCGTGGCATCGAGGGCGAGCAGCGATACCCAGGTGGTGTCGCCTGCACGACGAGGAGTGCTCGCAAGCGCTACCACGCGCGGCAGATATCCGGTACGCGCGACCTGTACGCTGTCGCCGTGCACCGTATGCAGTCGAGCGCAGGCACCCGCGGACCGACGACGCGCACCTCCCGAAAGCGGCGCTGGCCGCGACGTGAACTCGGCGCCGATGAGCGGCGCGCGCGTTCGCGCATCAGCCACGCAAATCGTGACCGACTCGTGCGGCGGTTGGCTGGCGTACGGGACCACGCGCAGCAGCAGCAACAGCAGCACAGTCACGACGACGGGCGTTCACGATGACGGCCGCTGCCACGTAGCGGTAACAGCGCCGGCGCACCGACGGCGGGATCTCGCGTCACAACAAGCGGCCACTCGTACACGCGCTCGAGTATCTCGCCACGCATCACGGTAGTGGCGTCACCAGCAGCGGCCACGGTTCCGCGATGCAGCAGCACGATATGCGACGCGAACCGCGCCACGAGGTTGAGCTGATGACTCACCAGCACCACCGTTTGCCCTTGGCTCGCGAGCTCGTCGAGCAACTCGAACACCGCCATCTCATGCGCGATGTCGAGGAACGTGGTGGGCTCATCGAGCACGAGTACCGGTGCCGCCTGCGCCAGGGCGCGGGCAATACGCACGCGCTGCCACTCGCCACCGGAGAGCGTGTCGGTGCGCCGCCCGATGGCCTCCGCGATACCGGCGCGATCGACGGCACTGGCGACGGCCGCGCGATCGTCGGCGCTCATTCCTCCGAACGCACTGCGACGCGCATGACGACCGAGGGCGACGAACTCCTCGACGCGCAGCGGGAGCACGGGCTCCTCGCGTTGCGGTACAATGGCAATGCGACGCGCGAGGTCGCGTGCATCGAGCGCGGCCACATCCTTGCCGCCTACGGTCACGCGTCCGGACTCGAGTGGTACGCGGCGCAACAGCGTGCGTACCAGTGTGCTCTTGCCACTGCCATTCGGCCCAACGACAGCGGTCATCTTTCCCGGTTCCGCCACCACCGACACGTGATCGAGCGCGCGCCGCGTGAGACCGGCGTAACGAACGCTCACGTTGTCGAACGAGAGGGTGGCTCCCTGCTCCGTTGTCTGCGTGGCGCCGCTCATGCGGCCAACCGCCGCAGTCGCAGCAGAAAGAAGGGAACGCCGACCAAGGCCGTGACGGCGCCCAGTGGCAGATCAGCGGGTGCGCGTAGCGTGCGCGCCAGCAGATCGGCCGCCACCAGCAGCACCGCCCCGTACAACGCGGACATGAGCAGCATCGGTCGGTGCTGACGCGCGCCGAGCGCACGCGCGATGTTGGGCACGACCAACCCCACAAAGCCGATCAGTCCGGCGGCCGCCACGGTGGCAGCGGCGAGCCACGACGCCACGAGAAACAGCTGACGCGAGACCCGGTCGACATCGACGCCGAGCGCGGCGGCGGGTTCATCGCCGAGCGAGAGCACATCGAGGTCGCGCGCACGCCACACCAGTATGCCACCAAGCAGCAGCAACGCACCGGCGCAGCGCGCCACGGCCGGCCACGTCGCGTCGGCCGCCGATCCCATCATCCAAAACAGTGCGCCGCGCAAGCGTTCCGGCGGCGCATCGGCGAGCGCCACCAGAATCGCGGCGTTGGCAAACGCCCCGACCACGACACCGGCCATGAGCAGCAACTTCGTATCGGCACTGCCGCCGACAACGCGCGCAATCGCCGTGACAACGACCGTGGCGATGGCAGCACCGACGAACGCGCACAGCGTGATGAGCGCGGGTTGTGCGACACCGAAGGCCAACGCGGTCACGGCACCGACGGCGGCCCCGCCGGACACACCGAGCAGGTAGGGTTCGGCCAACGGATTGCGCAGCGTGCCTTGCAGCGCACCGCCACTGCTGGCGAGGCCAGCGCCGACCAGCGCGGCCAGCAGCACGCGTGGAGCCCGCAGGTCGCGCACGATCGCGATGGTGGACGGATCTCCGATACCGCGCAGCGCATTGATCACATCACGCGTGGAGATCGGAACGGCGCCGATAGACAGCCCGAGGATCACCACGACGAGCAACAGCAACGCGCCCACTCCCCAGGCGATCCAAGGGGAATGTGCGGCGTGATCGGTGCGGTCGCGCGTGGCTTCGTTCACGGCAGTGAATCGCGCAATTCAGGGTGCAGCGCGCGAGCCAGCTGCACGGCGGCCATGCCAAGTACCACCGATGGCCGTCCGGTCACGGCGGGATCCTGCACGATGAATCGCCGCTCGCGCACGGCGCGGACGGCCTGCCACGACGGACTGGCGGTGAGCGTGGCCGCGCGTGTGACACCAGCGATCACGACGTCGGGATCGCGCTTGGCGATTTCTTCGATCGAAACTGGCGGCGACGGCGCACTCATGTCGTGAAAGACGTTGTCGGCACCGGCGATCGAGAGCAGTTCATCGATGTAGCTGCCGCCACCGATCACGAGCAGCGGAGATTCCCACGCCGGCCACACGACCCGCCGTCGTGGTCGCGACGCGGTCAGTGCCTTCACGCGATCGAGCGTGGCGTGCACGGAATCCGTCACGATCTTCGCGCGGGCATCGGCGCCCATGGCACGTCCGAGCACGGTGAGCATACGATAGAATTGCGCGATACGATCGACACGAAGGGCGATCGTGCGTACGCCGGCCCGCGCCAAGGCGTCGGCCGCGGCGCGATTCTCGGCGGTAGCGTACAGCACCACCAGCGTAGGTCGCGCGGCCAGCACGGCTTCGATATTCGGCCGAATGCCATCGCCAAGGGAGGCGATGCGCTCGACGTCTTTCGGGTACTCGTCCCAACGCGAACGACCGACGAGCAGCGAGTCGGCACCGATGGTGAAGATCGCTTCGGTAGCCGCAGGATTGAGCGACACGACGCGCGCGGCGAAGCGCGCATCGGTGGGCAACGGTGCACCGAAATCGTCAGTGTCGGCCGCAATCGAGGCTGTGACCGTTCCCGCGGTCGCAATTGCGTCGCGCGTATCCGCCGTAGCGGTATCTGCCGTAGCGGTATCCGCGCGCGCGCAGGCCACTGCACCGATAAACGGCAACAGGACAGTCAGCGCACGCCGTATCAACCGTGGGTGAGGATACAAAAAAGGCGTCCTCTCCCACGAGAAGACGCCCGAGCACGCGTGCACCCCGCACAGTGATGTGCGACGACACGTGGCGCGAGCCCCCCCTCGAGGGTCTTCGTCCGAGAATGAGCGCGGGTCGTCTCCTGGCTCCGGGTCGCTCCACTCGCCTTCCCGACCCGAAGGTCAGTGGCATGTTGAGTGTCGCTGCTGCATCGCGTGTGACTGCTCGCGTTGCAGATCCCGTTACAGTGGCGGGGCCGCACCGGCATTGAACCGGTTTCCGTGTCCTGCGCTCTGAAATCAGTTGTCCGCCGCGCAGAATGCGCGACAGCAGCAACCTACCTTCGTGTTGCCATGTCGGCAAGCGCCGCGCCGAGGGCGCCCTTCAGTTCGCTGCGGCGGGCGTCGTAGGCCTTCTTCACGGTGTCCGACGGCTCGACGATGTGGGCGTACGTTTCATCCAACGCAGCGATCTCCTGCGCCAGGCGTTCGTGCAACGGCGCATCCGATTCACGAGGCCGCATGGTCGGTTCGACCGCCACGCGACTCGCCGCACGACGCTGCATGGAGCGCATGAGCACGACCATCATGAGCAGGCCGATCGCGACCAGCAACCCAGCGATGTACAAGTTGCGCGCCGGTGCGCCCGACGACGGCAGCTCGATGATCAGTTCGGCGTTGGGCTGCACATCCTGCGACAGGAAGCGCCGGAAGTTGCGACCTTCGAGCGAGACAGGATCGACGTTGGCGAAGCCTTTGCCCGTCACGAATCCCTGCTGCTCTTCGAGCAGCACCTCGAACACGACCGCGCCGCCTTCGGCGCGCATTTGCAGCGGGAAGCTGCTGCTCGGCACCTTGTACGAGAACGCTACCTGTTTGATCCCGGGCGCGATCGGCGCGTAGATCGACACGCGACCGGGTCCGGCGACGAACGCATCGGGTGAGACCTCGCCTTCGTTCGCGCGCACATCGAGCGCCGACGCCGGCACGGAGATGCTCCACGTCGGCATCGGCGACGTGGTATCGGTCGCCACCAGCGTGCGCAGACTATCGTTCGAGAGTTCGAACACTTCGATGACTGTGCGAAACTGCGTCGTGTCAGCTTTGCCGACGATCAGATGCCGACCTTTCACGGTGAGCTGAAAACGCACGGACGTAGTATCGAACACCGTGATCTCGGCGTCGTCACCACGCGCCTCGGCATTCTTGAGCGGCGGTGTGAAGTACGCGATCCCGCCCCACGTGGTGGAGGCGAAGTACACGCCGTCGCTACTGCCGAACGGCGTGAAGCGGAATCGATAGCGCCCCTGCCCGTCGGTGCGCATGGAGTCGATCGGCCCGGCGGTGTCCTTGCCGACGCGATGCAACGTGACCCATGTGCCCGCTGCGGGCCCCATGCCGGTCGAGTCCGCGTTGACGCTGACCGGACGTCGCACGCGCCCGTTGACGGAGCGCGTCTGGGCGTGGAGCGCGGTTGCAGTAGCAGTCGCGGCGAGCAGCGTCAGCGCGAGGAATCGAAGGAACGACGGAAGTCGGGGCACGCGGAGGACAATCGGGTTGAGGAGCGGAAACGTCAGGGCGAGAACTTACCGAAATCTTCCGGTCGCAGGTTCTCGAGATAAGCCTTGAGCTGGTCGGCCGTCAGTTCACTGTCGGCGTCCTCGACGGAGAAATCTCCTTCTTCGGCGTCTTGGTCGTTGTCGACGGCGGTCAACAGCTCGGACGGGGCGAAGATCGGCGCGTCGAGCCGCAACGCGATGGCAATACTGTCAGACGGGCGAGCATCGACTTCAACCACACCGTTCGGTCCTTCAATCTGCATCTCCGCGTAGTAGGTGCTCTTCTGCACGCGGGTGATGGAGACGCGACGCAACGTGCCGCCGAGCGCGATGATGATCGACTTGCAGAGATCGTGGGTGATCGGACGTTCGCGTTTCACGTGATTCATCTGCATCACAATCGATTCCGCTTCCGGCTGACCGATCCAGATCGGGAGTATGCGCCGCCCGCCTTTTTCGCGGAGAATGACGACATAGGAATTGGTCGCGCTATCGAGTCCGAGACGGGCCACCGCCACTTCCATCATCATCGCTGTACCTCGAGCAGGCGAGCGCGAGGACGACACGCGCTTCGCGCGGCGCACCACTCCGCACGCGTCGTGTGGAGTGGTGCGCCGTGGCGACTCACCGGATCGCGCGCTTGAGCGCCGCGACGCGGTCGGTGCGTTCCCACGTAAATGTCGTGCGGGCCGAACGGCCACGACCCACCGTTTCCGGACGACGACCGAAATGGCCGTACGCGGCGGTCGCCTGATAAATCGGCTTGCGCAGATCCAGGTCGCGCGTGATGCCACGCGGCGTGAGGTCGAACACGGCGTTGACCGCCGCCTCGATAGACCGATCGGACACCACGCCGGTGCCGAAGGTCTGGACGTACACCGACACGGGCAGGACGACGCCGATGGCATAGGCCACCTGCACTTCGCAGCGCGTGGCGAGCTTGGCGGCCACGATGTTCTTGGCCACCCAACGCGCGGCGTAGCAGGCCGAGCGATCGACCTTGGACGGATCCTTGCCGCTGAAGGCGCCGCCGCCGTGCCGCCCCATGCCGCCGTAGGTGTCGACGATGATCTTGCGTCCCGTCAGACCGGCATCGCCCTGCGGGCCGCCGATCACGAAACGCCCGGTGGGATTGATATGGGTCTTGAGGCGCTTGGGCAGATACTCTTCCGGGATCGACGCCATGATGACGTCGTCGAGGATGGCGCGGCGGAGCTTGGTGTTGGAGACCTTTTCGTCGTGCTGGGTGGAGATGACCACCGTATCGACGGCAATCGGACGATCGCCTTCGTAGAGCACCGACACCTGCGCCTTGCCGTCGGGGCGGAGCCACGGCAGCGAGCCGTCCTTGCGCAGCGCCGCCAGGCGGTGCGTGAGCGCATGCGCCAGCTGGATCGGCAACGGCATGAGTTCCGGCGTTTCGTCGGTCGCGTAGCCGAACATCATGCCCTGGTCCCCGGCGCCGCCGGTGTCCACCCCTTGGGAAATATCGGGCGACTGCGCATCGATGGTACTCATGACGGCACAGGTCTTGTTGTCGAAGCCGAAGGTGGCGTCAGTATAGCCGATGCCTTCGATGGTCTTGCGCACGATGTCCGGCAACGGCACGTAGGCCGTCGTCGTGATTTCGCCGGCGATCACCACCAAGCCGGTCGTGACTAGGGTCTCACAGGCCACGCGCGCGGCGGGGTCCTTGGCCAGGATAGCATCCAGCACGGCATCAGAAATCTGATCCGCGATCTTGTCCGGATGTCCTTCGGTCACGGACTCCGACGTAAACAGGTGACGATCGGCCACGCAGCACTCTGGGTAGAAGATTCGTACGAGCGGGTCTGGCGTAGACTAGTCCGCTAGGAAAGTGCGGGCAACCCGCCCGACTGGGCGGCCGCATCGAGTTCCGTGCGTAAGCGACGACGCAGCAGCGTTTCCGCTTCGCGCGCGGTGCTGGCGGCGAGGGCAGCCTGCGCCGCATCCTGCGCCGCCGCCATGCGCACGCTGCGGATGACGCGCTTGACCTCACCGACGGCACGCGGAGCGACGCTGAGTTGACGGATGCCCAGTCCCATGAGGGCAAAAACGGCCAGCGGCTGCGAGCCCATTTCGCCGCAGACGCAGACGTCGATCCCGTGCGCCGCTCCAGTGGACTGCACCTGCCAAATAAGGCGCAGCACGGCCGGATGGAAGGGGGTGAAACGGGGCGCGAGGTTCGCGTTGCCACGATCGACGGCGAGCGTGTACTGCACGAGGTCGTTCGAGCCGATGCTGAAGAAGTCGACGTCGCGCACCAGCGTATCGCAGGCGATCGCCGCTGCTGGCGTTTCGACCATGACGCCGAGCGGCACATCGGCCCGGAACGGCACGCGGCGTTCCGCCAGTTCGGCCACGGCTTCGTCGATGAGTTGACGCGTTTCCCGGACTTCATCGACGGTGACGACGAGCGGCAGCATGATGCGCAGGTCGCCGTGCACACCAGCCCGCAGCAGGGCGCGGAGCTGCACTTTGAACAGGTCGCTCTCGTCGAGGCACATGCGGATGGCACGCCAGCCAAGGAACGGGTTGGCCTCGGTCGGGAATCCACCAACCGGCAGCTTGTCGCCACCGACGTCGAACGTGCGAATGATCACGGGTCGCGTACCGAACGCCTGAATCACCTTCTTGTATGCCTTGTACTGCTCTTCCTCGTCCGGCATGGTCGCGCGGCCAACCACGAGAAACTCCGTGCGCATCAGACCCACGCCATCGGCGCCGCTGGTCGCGCCCATCTCGGCTTCATCGGGGATGTCGACGTTTGCGCGAATGACCATGCGTACGCCATCCGGCGTGATCGCTTCGCTGTGCGCGATCTCGCGCATCTCGCCTTCGCGACCGGCTTCCTGTTCCACGCGAAGGCGCGCGTCTTCGAGCTCGTGCTCGGACGGCGCGATCAAGAGCGTGCCTTCAGCCCCGTCGAGGATCGCGATCTGGCCCTGCGCCAGGAACGACAGCGCATTACGCAGACCGACGACGGCAGGCAGCCCCAGCGAGCGCGCGAGGATCGCGACGTGCGCGGTGGCGGTACCGGCTTCGGTGGCAATGGCCGCGATGCAGTTGCGATCGAGCTGCATCGTGAGCGACGGCGTGAGGTCGTGCGTGACCAGAATGGCGTTCGCGCCGGGCGGCACATCGACCGGATCATGATCGGGGAGGTCGAGCAGAATGGACAGCACGCGAATGTGCACGTCCATGAGATCGCCGACCTTTTCGCGAAGCATCGGCGCGGTGTGGCGCGCGAAGTGCTGCCGCCACTCGAGCAGAATGATGTCGAAGGCTTTCTCGGCACCGAGGTTCTGACGGATCAGCGCTTCGGAGCTGCGCGTGAGCTCTCCATCGTCGAGAATGGAGATCTGCACATCGAAAATCGCGGCTTCCTCGGGGCCCGCTTGGTGCTCCGTCCGTAGGCGCAGATGGCGCAGGCGATCGCGGGCGCGTTCGAAGGCGCCGTGTAATCGCTCGATTTCCGCATCGATGGCGTCATCATCGATGAGGCGATGCTTGACTTCGGGCACCTCCCAACGGAGGAGGTGCACCGGTCCGACGACGATTCCCGGCGACGCGGGAATGCCGCGGAGCACTGACTGCATCAGCTCTCCCCGAACCGTGCTGCGACGAGCGCGGCGAGCGACTCCAGCGCATCGTCCGCGTCGGGCCCGGACGCGCGCAGGGTGATCATGGCCCCGTGTTCGGCCGCCAGCATCATGACCCCCATGATGCTCTTGCCATTCACCTCGAGGTCCTCACGCGAGATCGTGATGTCGCTTTTGAAGCGCGAGGCGGCCTTGACCATTTCCGCCGCCGGACGGGCATGGAGTCCATGCTTATTCACGATTTGCACCGATCGTTCAGCCATCAACGGACCACCGAGTAGAGGACGAAGGCCGCGAGCAGGATCAAGACGACGCGCCATCCCTCGGCGCGCCCCTGTAGTCGCACGAGGAGCATGGCGAGGAGCGGCGTCACGACGGCAACGCCCACCGGAATGGGCGTGAGCGGTGCCGGTCCGCCGATAGCACGATGGACCGCGAGGGGCAGCGCCAATCCGCCCAACACCGCCGAGACCCGTCCAATGTAGCGCGGACCGTGCTGAAGTACCGGATGCCCGAGGGCCGTCGCCACGCGAAGCCCATGGCGCCAGCCGGCGCGGAGGGCCCATTCGCGCAGTCCCAGGTGCCCGACGTTGTAGAGCACCAGAAAACCGAGCACGACCACGAGGGCCGTGCCCCCGACGCCGAACAGCAACAGGGCCACGAGTGAGCAGGCCGGCAGCCAGGCCGCCCACACCAAACGGTCCCCGACGCTGCCGAGGGGGCCGCAGAGGGCCGTGCGGAATCGTTCGATGCGCTGGGGCGCGACCTGCTCCACTTCGGCCCGGGCGAGCGCCCCGATCGCCAGCGCCGCGAGATAGGGATGGGCGTTGAAGTACACCGACTGCCGCGCCAGCGCCTCGCGGTACAAAGGCCCATCGATGCCGCCGGGGAGCTGTCGCAGTGCGGGTTCGACACAGAAGCCCACGCCATTCCCGACGAGGATCTCGTAGTTCCACGAGCCTTGAATGGCGAGACAGCGCAGGTAGATGGACATCCGTAGCGCGGTGCCCATCTGCGGCGCCGAGGCGATCCCGACCACCGGCATGCTGACGGTGTCGGTGCGCAGTGCGTCCTGGCCCAGGAATTCTTCAGGCACCGAGCACCACCATGAGCGTGCCCACCGCCAGTGAGATCAGGAAGAGCCGCCGGGTGCCGCTGATGGCGTGGAAGTCCTTCCAGACCGACGCTGCGGCCACGGCCGCCACGCAGGTGACCACAATGGCCCGCGACAGGTCCTCAGGGACGCTCCAGCGGCCGTTCACCAGTTCGGCCAGCAGATGCCCCGGGATGAAGCACAGCGCGCCCAGCAGGGCTGCCCTGACGAGATCCAAGGTCATCCCGAACACCTGAAGCCCGACCACGGTCTGGCGATTGCCCGCCGCCAGTTGGCCGAGGCGCGGCCGCGCAAAGCGGGCAATGATCTGGCGATGCTTGATCATGGAGAGCCCGCCGACCCACGCCGTGGCGATGCCGAGGGCGACAGCAACGGCGAAGGCCCCCGGTAAGGGCATCGCCCCTGGGGTGGCTCCGGTGGCGGCGACGGCACCGGCTACGACCGACGCGCTGCCCCATTCCGGATAACGCGAGGCGCCGACCGGCAGGGCTTCGAGCGCCAGACACTCGAGCGCGGCGCCGCACACGAGACCGGCCACCGGAGCGCCGACAAAGGCCCCACCCAACGTCGCGGCGACGATGGGTCGCGAGATCATCGCTTGCGGGAAGCTGACCACATCGAGTCCGATGACGCCGGCCAGCAGCGACAGCGGCAGGACGTCGAGCCACCACGTCGGCCCGGCCATCAGGCGCCCGTGGTGGAGGCCAGCAGTTCGCCAAGCGGCACGGGGCGCGCACTCGGCACATCCTGCGCGGAGACATCGACCCCGAGCGCGGCGATGTCACGCAGCCCCTGTTCTTCGGCGGGCGTGAGAAACACGAAGCGCAGGCGCTGCACGCGACCGGGCGAGTGATGGACCCCGCCCACATTCACGGCACGAATACGGCCGTCGGCTTTCGACACGAGTCGCCCCATCGTCCCGATATCGCCGACGAGCACAATGCCCGGCTCGGGGCGCTTCTGCAACTCAGCGAGGTGCGCGGCGGCGTCTTCGACCGTGTAGAACTTCACGGACATCTCGGGGGGCACGCCCATACGATAAAGCTCCTGCTCCCAATCGCTCGTCGCGACCTCGTCGTCGACCAGCATGATGAACCGGAGTCCGAGCGGTTGCCCCCATCCGACCACGACCTGCCCGTGAATGAGTCGATCATCGATGCGATACAGCGCGATGGGCATCGGTTCAGGCGCCGTGGACGGCCATCGAGGCGCGAGCGCGCTCGACGGCCGTTTGCACCGCGACGATCGGATCGACCGATTCCTGCATCGCGAAATCGAGGAGCAACGACAGGTTGATACCGGTGACCAGCACCACGCCTGGACGCGCGCGGATCATGCGGCGCACGGCCATGGTGCAGCTTCCGGCGGGTAGGTCGGTAAAGATCACGCGCGCCCCGGTGTCATCGAGCGCACGTGCGAGCGTGCCCTGAATGTCATCGAGACACAACCCGGTGTTGGACATCGCCCAAAAAACCGCACCCCGGCCGGTGATCTGCTCCACGGCGGAGATGATGCCGCTGGCAAACGATCCATGACCGGCGACGATGGCACGGACGGTCGCTGGTGCGACGTCCGTGTCGGTGGCAGTGCTCACGCGTACATCCCCATCACTCATCATCCTCCTGCAGGTAGCGCTGTACATCGGACGTGCGGCGCATCTGGCCAATCAACCGTTCGTTGAATGCCGTCGCCGAATCATAGCCGCGATGATAGCGCAAGAGATGGTTCATCGCGATGACTTCCGCGATGACGGTGATGTTCTTGCCCGGATTGAGGTGCACGGTGATTTTGGGCACTTCGACGCCAAGGATATCCTGCGTCCGTACGTCGAGTCCGGTCCGATCGACAGCGGCGTCGGCGTCCCACTCTTCCAGCACGACCACCACTTCGAGACGCTTTTGCTGGCGAACGGCGTGGATGCCGAAAATGGCCGGCACATCGAGCAGTCCGACGCCGCGGATCTCCATGAAATGTCGCTGCAGCTCGTGGCCTTTGCCGATGAGCACATCGTTGCCACGACGCGAAACGAAGACGAGATCGTCGGCTACCAGGCGATGTCCGCGCTCGACGAGATCGAGCACGCACTCCGACTTGCCGATGCCGCTTTTGCCGGTGAAGAACAAGCCCACGCCGTACACGTCGGCCAGTGAACCGTGCAGGGTGGTGGTGGGCGCGAACTGATCGGCGAGATACGGTTTGATGAGACGATAGAACTCGGCCGTTTTCAGGCGCGAGCGCAGGATCGCGACCCCCGACTCCTCGGCCAGCCGCAACAACGGCTCGGGCGGTTCGAGGTGCTTCGTGATGAACGCGCACGGAAGCGGAAAGCCGAAAAACTGCTCGAGATTACCGATGCGCATTTCTGCGCTGAGCGACTGCAGATAGGTGATCTCGGTTTCGCCGAGGACCTGAATGCGCTGATACGGAAAGCGATTGAGATAGCCGGCGAGGACGAGCCCCGGGCTTGACGCCTCGGGGCTCGTGATCTCACGATCGAGACCGGATGCCGAACCAAGCAGCTCGAGCTCCAACGGATCCTTCATCCGCTCGAAGAGCGTGCCTACCGTCAGGCGTCGACTCACCCGGTGCGATCTCCGCTGTTCGGAACGCGTCGCGAACGGCGCACGCGCGCGACCTGACTTTCGAGTCGGTGCACGGCAGCGCTGAGCGCCGGCGCGAACTCACGCGCATCGGCATGGACAAACAACTCTCGGGATCGCGCACGTTGCAGTACGATCTCGACCCGTCGGGTCTGACCATCTCCGATGAAACGGACGATGGCGGTTGCCACACGATGCAATCGTTTCGCGAGGCGGATGACAGCAGCTTCGGCCTGTGCACGGAGCGATTCCGTGACGTCGGCATGATGCGCGTGCAGGATGATCTCCATCAGCGACCTTCCTCCTTGCCCACCACCTCGCGGAGGTGAGCTTCAGTCTCTGTGGCGGCGTTCTCCCAGGTGAATGCCTCGGCGAAACGTCGCGCAGCGATCCCCAGGCGTTCGACGAGCGCTCGCTCGCCGCTGAGGTACCGCATCGACTCGGCCATCGCAGCGACGTCGCCGTGCGGAACGAGAAATCCTGTCTCGCCATGCCGCACGGACTCGCGAATACCCGGAGAATTCGACGCTATCACCGGAGTTCCGCTGGCCGCTGCTTCCAGATTCGTGATCCCCCATCCCTCTTTAGGTGATGCGAACACAAACGCCCAAGCCCGTCGAAGCAAGGCGCACTTTTGAGTCTCGTCAACACGACCTAAAAACCGTACCCGCGAGGCCACCCCAAGGGTTCCCGCCAACTCTTCGAGTTCAGCGCGGAATTCGCCAGCCCCGGCAATCTCCAGTGTAGCCTCCGGGACGCCACATTGTGCAAACGACCGCAGGACAAGGTCGACGCCCTTGTACTTCTTGAGTCGGCCAAGGTAAGCAAAGACGGGGCGATCCGCCCGAACCGAGGGGTCGGGCGTGTATGATTGCGTGTCGATTCCCGGGAAAATGACGCGTATCCGATCGCGCTGCACCCCTCGGGAGACCAGATCGTCCCGCGTGCTCTCGCTGATGGCCTCGAACGCGCAGCGGCGGTAGACAAACGCGAGTGGACGCTCAGCCATCCAGACGGCCGTGGCCAAAGGAGCTGCCAGTTCCTGGAATGCCGTACCGCCGAAGAGGTGTGGGACGAGCGCCACTACGGGAGGTGCCTGCCACCAAGGCGTGAACACCGGCACCTTATTAATGTCCTCGACGAGCACGTCGAACTGCTGGTCGGCGAAGTGCGCATGCCAGTGCTTGCGCGCGAGCAGCGGAAAGGTGGCCCGCGTGCCCACGCGATGCACCTCGATGCCATCGAGCGTGGCGCGCGGCGGGCACCCGGGCCAGCCGCCGCAGAGCAGCGTGACGTGATGCCCACGTTGTGCCAGACGGCCGAAGATCTCATGCAGATGGATCTCGGCCCCGCCGGCGAGCGGATTCTCCCGGCACTGCCAATTGACGACAGCAATCCGCAGCCGGTCGCCCGGACGTGCGGCGGTGCCGATCACAGACGCCCGAGCTTGCGGGCGTAGGCGTCGAGGACGCCGTTCACGAAGCGCGCGCTGCGCGTCGTGCCGTAGCGCTCGGCCAGGTGCACGGCCTCCTGCAGCACCACTTTGACCGGGGTCTCATTGCGATCGAGCTCGGCGGCGGCAAGGCGTAGCACGCTGCGCTCGATGGCGCCCAGTCGTTCGAGTCGCCAGTTGTTCGTGACCACCGCCAGATCGGCATCGAGTTCCGCGCACTTGTCGGCCACGGTGGCCACGAGGCGTGATGCGAACCGGCGCTCCTCCGGGTCGACTGCCAGATCGTCGAACACGTGCGTGGCAATCTTCCGAAGCTGGGTGAGATCACGGAGATCGGCCGCGTAGAGCGCCTGCAAAGCACGGGCGCGCCCGCGCGTTTCCACGCGTTCAATTTTTGTGGCGGTGCGATTGCCGCGCGAGCGGCGTCCGGCGCGCGGCGCCAAGGGTTCCTGGACCGGCGTGTCCCAGAAGGCGTCATCCTGCATGTTGGTCACTAGGCGTCCCCTTCGAACTCTTCGGGGGGCGTCAGCTGATCGAACAGGTCGAGCATCTCGAGCGCCGCCATGGACGCTTCTACACCCTTGTTACCATGCACCCCACCGGCGCGGGCTTCAGCCTGCTCCATGGTATCGGTGGTGAGCACGCCCATCGTGACCGGTACGTCGAAGTCACGCATGGCGTCCATGAGGCCGCGCGAGGTTTCACCGGCCACAATGTCGAAGTGCGGCGTATCGCCGCGCACGACCGCACCGACGGCGACCGCCGCGTCGTAGCGCTCGGTGGCAAGTGCACGGCGCACCGCGACCGGAATCTCCCACGCACCGGGAACCCAGAGCACGTCGATGTCTTCGAACTTCACGCCCTGCCCTACCAACGCGCCCACCGCTCCTTCGGCGAGGGGCATGGTGACGCCCTCGTTGAAGCGACTGGCGACGACGACAATGCGGCGACCTTCACCGCGCGGACTACCGTTGAACTCGGCCATCAGGAATACGTCTCAGATTGCGAACAGGTGACCGAGCTTCGTGCGCTTCGTTTCGAGGTACGAAGCGTTTTCGTCGGTGGAGGGAGCTTCGATGCGGACCCGACCCTTGAGGATCAGACCATACCCATCGAGGCCCACGAGCTTGCGGGGATTGTTGGTGAGCACGCGAATGGAACGCACCCCGGTGTCGAGCAGAATCTGCGCGCCGATGCCGTAGTTGCGCAGATCGTCCTTGAAGCCGAGCTGCTCATTCGCTTCGACGGTATCGGCGCCTTTGTCCTGCAGCTCGTACGCCTTGAGCTTGTTGAGCAGCCCGATGCCGCGACCTTCCTGATCGAGGTACACGATCACGCCTTTGCCCTCGGCCTGAATCATCCGCATGGCCGTTTCGAGCTGCCAGCCGCAATCGCAGCGACGCGAGTGGAAGACGTCGCCGGTAAGGCATTTGGAATGCATGCGCACCAGCACCCCTTCGCCATGCGCGACGTCGCCGAAGGTGATCGCGAGGTGCTCGCGCGCATCGACATCGTTCTTGTAGCCGACGACGCGCCACTCACCGAACTCGGTGGGCAAACGCGCTTCGGCCACGCGGTGCACGAGCCGCTCGTTCTTGAGGCGATAGGCCACCAGCTGCGCGATCGTGATGAACGTGAGGCCGTGCGCCTTGGCGAAGACCTCGAGCTGCGGGCGACGTGCGGTGGTGCCGTCCTTGTTCAGGATCTCGCAGATCACACCAGCCGAACGCAGACCGGCGAGTCGCGCCAGATCGACGGCCGCTTCGGTGTGTCCCACGCGCTGCAACACGCCACCATCACGTGCACGCAGCGGGTGAATGTGTCCCGGCACGCGAAGATCGGCGCGTGTGCTGTCGGGATCGACCGCCACACGGATGGTGGTGGCGCGATCGCTCGCGCTGATGCCGGTGCTCACGCCGTACTTCGCCGCGGCATCGATGCTCACGGTGAACGCGGTGTGCATGGCTTCGGTGTTTTCGTCGACCTGCATCTCGAGGCCGAGATGATCGGCCAGCGAATTCTCCAACGCGAGACAGATCATGCCTTTCGCGTCGAGCATGAAGTTGACCATCTCCGGCGTCACCATTTCGGCGCCACACACGAGGTCTCCTTCGTTCTCGCGATCTTCGTCATCGGCCACAATGATGAACTTGCCGGCAGCGATGTCGGCCAATGCCTGCTCGACCGTACCGAACGTCATCTCCTGCGCCTCTTCGCCAGCTGCCGTCATGCGACTTCAACCCCTGCGCTGCGCCAAGGCGTCAGCAACCGTTCGACGTGCTTCGCGAGCACATCCGCTTCTACATGCACCCGATCGCCGGCGACGAGTTCGCCGAGCGTGGTGTGCCGTTGGGTGTATTCGATGATGGAGAGTTGCACGCCGTCGTCGTGCAAGGCATTCACGGTGAGGCTCACGCCATTCACCGTGATGGAACCGTGCGCCACCATGAGCGGACGTAGCGCGGCGGGTAGCACGAGGTCGATGAGCCACGCATCAGCGAGCTGTTCGGTACGGGCGACAAGCCCAAGATCGTCCACATGGCCGAGCACCATGTGGCCGCCGAGTCGATCGCCCAGGCGCATGGCGCGCTCGAGATTGACGCGCGAGTCGGCACGCCACGCGTCGATGTTGGTGCGACCGAGTGTGGTGATCACGGCGGCCACGGTGAACCACCCGCTGCCGTCGTCGTGCACACCCTGCTCGCGCACCGTGAGGCACGCGCCGTTGACGGCGATGCTCTCGCCGTTCGTCAGATCGGTATAGCGGCAGCGGATGCGCAGTTCGCGCCCGGCCGGCGTGTCGGCGACGTGGGTGATAAGTCCCAGGTCGTCCACGAGCCCCGTGAACATCGTCTCGTCAGTCTCCAGAAACAGCGTAGACAGTCATCAGGTCGGCACCCAGTGCCTCCCGCTCCACGACGCGATACCGAGGCGCCTGAGCGGCCCGCTGCGATGGAAACGCCGCGAAGGCCGACAAGGCGCCGGCGCCGAGAATGACCGGTGCCTGAAAGATAACGAGTCGGTCGACGAGTCCGGCTTCCAGCAGCGAAGAAGCGAGCGCGGCCCCACCCTCGACCAACAGATGGCGGATGCCACGAGTGCCCAAATGCCGCAGGGCGTCGACGGCGGAGCCGACGGTGACCGTCTCGACGCCGACGGCACGAAGTGCAGCTTCGGCGTCGGGGCGTGAGCCGTTGGTGAAATCGAGCAGCGGGAGATCGCGTGCCGTGTGAACCAGCTGGCTGGTAAGCGGGAGCCGGGCGGCACGGTCGAAGACGACGCGCAATGGCGGCCGGCGCGGCGCGGCGGCAAGGCGAACCGTGAGCGCCGGATCGTCGGCGAGGGCGGTACCGATCCCCACGGCGATGGCGTCGCTCTCGGCGCGGAGCATGTGCACCGCGGCGCGCGCCTCGTCGCCGGTAAGCCATCCCGGTTGGCGCGAAGCATCGACAATGGCCCCGTCGATGGAAAGCGCCAGCTTCAGCGTGACGAAGGGGCGATCGGCGCCACTCGCGGCAAAGAAGAACGGCGCGTTCTGATCGAGGGCGTCGCGTTCGAGCACCCCGCCGAACACCTCGATTCCGGCGGAGGCGAGACGTGCTGCCCCACCAGCTGCCTTCGGGTTGGGATCATGCGCGGCAAAGACGACTCGCGACACGCCGGCAGCGATGAGGGCGTCGGAACACGGTCCGGTCTTCCCCGTGTGGTTGCAGGGCTCGAGGGAGACGTAGGCGGTCGCGCCGCGCGCCTGCACCCCCGCTTGCTGTAGCGCGGCGACTTCGGCGTGGAACTGCCCATATTCGGCGTGCCACCCTTCACCGACCACCGCGCCGTCGCGCACGATCACGGCGCCCACCTTCGGATTGGGTGAGACGCGCCCGGCGCCGCGTTCGGCGAGTTCGAGGGCGCGACGCATGAAGCGCACGTCGTCGGCCGATGCGGGCGGAGGCCCGCTAGAAGCGGAAGGCGATTCCGAGCGATCCGTAGCGATACCCTTCATCGGCCTTGCGGCCGCCGAACTGATTGACGGTTTCGCGCACTGTGCCTTCGCTCGACCAGCCGTACTCGCCGACGAGCCGCGCGAGGCCGAGCCCGAGCGACCCGTTCACGAACACGGTGTTCCGTGTCGTGGTGTAGCGAAGATCGGGTAGCTCGACGAGGGACCGCCGATTGGCGCCCAACACGGTTTCGTTGACGACGGCTCGCATGGACGCGGAGCCCTCGATTTCATCGCGACCGACGCCGGCTGCAATCCCGAAAATCGCGAAGCGCTTGCTGGCGACGAGGCGAATCGCATTCGAGGTTACCGAAGTACCGGTCACGTTGAGCGTGTCGTTGTTCGGCGTATAGCCGAGATCGACGGTGGGCATCTTGCGACGCATGTAACTCACGCTGAGCCCGGGAATGAACGACGATTCCTGCAGCGCGCCCACGCGCACACCGTACTGGAAGGCGAAGCCACCGTTATCGGGGGTTACTTCGAAGTTCGATTCCTTCACCGACGGCAAGTACGATGCGCCAAGCAGCACGTCGACACCGAGCGTGTTCGTGAGGCCAAGCGGGATACCTGGGAAGAGACCGATCGCGGCATCGGCCGACGGCAGCGGAATCGGCGTGCGGGCGGCACCAAAATCAGAGCCGACGGCAGGACCGAGTACGCTGATGGGTACGGCGTTCCTGGGGAGCTGTCCGTCGACCGCGCTCACGCGAAAGGAGAAGGCGCGCTTGGGCCAGCCGCCCATCGTGCCGCCTTCACCGAGCACGGGATTGCCCGACGACACGGCCACGCCGATTTGCGGCACCACGAAGCCGAACAGGTCACGAGCCTTCTGACAGGCATCGGCGCCGGACAGTGAGCCCGGCGCCACGGTGCACGGGCCCGAAATAGTCTGGGCGCCAAGAGCCGCAGCCTGCACGGCGCCGGCAACCGTAAGCGTCATGGCCGTAAGGACGGCGACGCCACGCGGACGCAACGGCGAGCCCATACTCATGTGATCACACCACCGAGGCGCACGCGACCGGTGCCGGGCACGACTTTACCACACTCCCACGCATCGATGCCGCAGGCTGCGGCGCGCGCTGTGATGTCGCGCACATGCCCTGGTGCCGTGATGGCGACCATTCCCACTCCCATGTTGAAGGCTCGGAACATCTCGAGCGGAGCAACGGCTCCCGCTTCAGCAAGTACCCGGAAGGTCGAGGGGACGGTCCACGAGCTGGTATCAACGTCGGCATCAAGTGTTACGGGGAGCGCACGGTTCAAGTTGCCCGGCAGTCCACCGCCGGTGATGTGCGCCATGGCGTGCACATGACCGAGCACGGGCTTGAGACACGCCAAGTACGAGCGGTGCACCCTGAGCATCACGTCGGCCACGGAGGCGCCGTTGGCGTCGGGGAACGCGTCATGCACGCCGAGCTCGAGTCGATCGTTGATGATGCGACGCGCCAGCGAATAGCCATTGGTATGCAGACCGTCGCTCGCCAGCGCGACGAGCGCGTCACCCTCGCGCACATTCGCGCTGGTGATCAGCTGTGACTCTTCCACGATGCCAACAATGAAACCGGCCAGGTCGTAGTCGGGCGGCGTGTACACTCCCGGCATCTCGGCCGTCTCGCCACCGATCAGCGCGCAGAGATTCTCGCGGCAGCCCGCCGCCACGCCGGCCACAACGCTTTCCACGACATGCGGCAGCAGCTTGCCGAACGCGACGTAGTCGAGGAAGAACATGGGGACCGCACCCTGCACGAGAATGTCGTTCGTGCAGTGATTCACGAGGCAGTGCCCGATGGTGTCGTGGCGGTCCGCTTCGATCGCGATCTTGATTTTGGTACCGACGCCGTCGGCGCTCGAGACCAGCAGCGGCGCGCGATAACCTTCGGGAACGCGGAACATGCCGCCGAAACCACCGAACGCACCGCATGCGCCCGCCGTCATGGTGGACTGCACGAGCTTGGCGAGACGATGCTTCGAATTTTCGGCGGCGTCGATGTCGACGCCGGCCGACCGGTAGGTAAGCGGGGTGTCGCCGGACGAGCTCACGCGGTGAGGACCTCGTCGAAGGCCACCAATCGACGGAACTCCTGCACCCGCGCGTCGATCTCGGCGCGCGTGACGTCGAGCAGACGACGGTTCGAGAACTTCTCGACGGCAAACGAACCCATGGCGGAACCCACCACGACGGCGCGACGCATCGAGGCATCGCTCAGGTCGCCACTGGCCGCGAGCGACCCGATGAAACCGCCGGCGAATGAATCGCCGGCACCCGTGGGATCGAACACCGACTCGAGCGGATACGCCGGCGCGAAGAATACGCTCTCGCGCGTGAACATGAATGCGCCGTGCTCGCCCTTCTTGATGAGCACGTGCTTCGGTCCCTTGTCGAGAATCCAGCGCGCCGCCTGCACGAGATTGGTGTGCTCGGTGAGCTGGCGTGCTTCGCCGTCGTTGAGCGTGATCAGATCGACATGACCGAGCAGTTCGATGAGCTCCGGGCGACGCGATTCGATCCAGAAATTCATCGTGTCGCAGGCGACGAGGCGCGGCTTCTCGACCTGTTCGAGCACCTGGAGCTGCAGTCGCGGATCGATGTTCGCGAGAAACACGAACGGCGCCTTACGGAACTGTGCGGGAATGTTCGGGCGGAAGTTCGAGAACACACCGAGATGTGTTTCGAGCGTTTCGGCCGAATTGAGATCGTGGCGATAGCGTCCACGCCAGCGGAAGCTGGAGCCGCTCACCTTCTCGAGTCCGGCTAGATCGACGCCGCGGTCGGCCAACGGTTGCAGCAAGTGCACCGGGTAGTCGTCGCCGACCACACCGACCAGCTGCACCGGCGCGAAGTGCGACGCCGAGGACGAGAAGTAGGTGCCTGATCCGCCGAGCACGTCCTCGGCCTTGCCGAACGGCGTTTCGACGGAGTCGAGCGCGACAGAACCGACGACGAGCACCTGGCTGGCAGTACTGGGGAAGCTACTCACATGCGCTCCGGCGCGGACAGTCCGAGAATGCGCAGGCCGGCGGCGATGCCGAGCTGCGTGGCACGGGCGAGTACGAGTCGCGCGCGCGTGATGGCCTCGGGTTCACCGAGGACATGATGCTTGTGGTACCACGTGTGTCCCGCCCGGGCCGTTTCCAGCAACCAAGCGGCAATGCGATGCGGCTCGAGACTATCGGCGGCGCCCTTTACGGTGGCCGGGAAATCGAGCAGCTGCTTCACGAGTTCCTGTTCGGCCGGTTCAGACAGTACGCCAAGATCGACGCCGTCGCCGGTAACCGTCGTGGCGTCGATTTCACCGACGCGGAAGATGCCGCACATGCGGGCATGTGCCATCTGCACGTAGTACACCGGGTTCTCTTCCGACTGGCTGCGCGCGAGATCGACATCGAATACCAGCTGCGAGTCGCCCTTGCGCATGAGGTAGAAATAGCGGACGGCATCACGGCCGACTTCGTCGATGAGATCGCGCACCGTCACGTACGAACCGGCACGCTTGGAGATCTTCACTTCCTCACCGCCCTTCATGACCGTCACCATCTGGTGCAGCAGGTAATCGGGATAGCCCTTGGGGATCCCGATATCGAGCGCTTGCAGGCCGGCACGCACGCGTGTAATCGTGCTGTGGTGGTCGGCTCCTTGCACGTTGATCGCGCGGTGGTAGCCACGCTCCCACTTGGTGACATGATACGCGACGTCAGGCACGAAGTACGTGTAGTCACCGCCCTTGGCCGCGCTCTTCTTCATCACGCGATCCTTGTCGTCACCGAAGTCGGTGGTACGCAGGAAAAGCGCGCCCTCTTCTTCGTACGTGTGGCCCGACCGCTTGAGCCCTTCGACGGTCCTGTTCACCGAGCCGTCGGTGTAAAGCGAGCTTTCCAGGTAGTACGTGTCGAATTCGACGCCGAACGCCTGCAGGTCGAGGTCCTGCTCGTGGCGCAGCGCGGCGACGGCGAAGGCCTGCATGGCGGCGAGATCGGTGCCCGCCGCGTCGTGCGGATGTTCGGCTACATACCGCTCGGCGATCTCGCGAATGTAATCGCCGTGATAGCCGCCTTCGGGAATCTCGAGCGGCGCTCCGCCGATGGCGCGCACCTGTGCCTGCGTGCTTTTCGCGAGGTTCGCGATCTGCGTGCCGGCGTCGTTGTAGTAGAACTCGCGATCGACCGTCCAGCCGGTGTACTCGAGTAAGGTGCTGATCGCATCGCCGAGTGCGGCTTGGCGACCGTGCCCGACGTGCAGCGGGCCAGTGGGATTGGCGGAGACAAACTCCACGACCACGCGCTCGCCGTGACCGATGTCGAGACGTCCGAACGTGTGGGGTGACTCGAGGATCGCGAGCAGTCCACGCGCCTGAAATCCGGGATCGAGTCGGAAGTTCAGGAAACCCGGGCCAGCGATTTCCGCAGCCGTCACGCCAACACTTGCCGTGTCCATCGCGGCAATGAGGGCTTCGGCGATGTCGCGCGGCTTCTTGCCAAGCGGCTTCGCGAGCGTCATCGCAAGATTGGTCGACCAGTCGCCGAACGACGGATCCCGCGGCCGTTCGAGGATGGGAGAAACGTCGTCAGGCGCACCGAGCGTGCGCGCTGCGCGCACGAGCTCGGCGCGCAGGGCGTCGGCGTGAGTCACGGAGCGGTGGATGTCGAAAAGGAAAACGCGAAGCAGAGTCGCATCAATCGGCGGACGACGATGACGGCGTGCTGGTCGAGGGCTTCGACTCACTCTTGCTGTCACTCTTGCTGTCACTCTTGCTGTCGCTCTTGCTGTCACTCTTGCTGTCGCTCTTGCTGTCGCTCTTGCTGTCGCTCTTGCTGTCGCTCTTGCTGTCGCTCTTGCTGTCGCTCTTGCTGTCGCTCTTGCTGTCGCTCTTGCTGTCGCTCTTG